>JANMBJ010000190.1:0-5381 GCA_031360335.1 Candidatus Nanopelagicales bacterium | reverse complement strand
GACCGCGCCCGAAACCCGGCGTCGTGCGTTCACTCGACGTCGTCGTCTCGGACCTCTGACCAGGTGTGGGTCGTCGCCGCTGCGCGCGAGTGCGCGCGCTGGGGACGCGGGTCGACCTGGCGGCTGTGGCTACTCGCCGTGGCACTGGCGACGCTGTCGACCGCGCTGCGCAGCCTCGGCTCTGGGGCTCGCCGGCCACCCTGCTCTGGCGCGAGCGTTGCTGCGCGCGAGGGGTTGCAGTGACCTGGCGCGAGTTCGCGGTGACGGGGCTCCTCGGCGTGCCCCGGGTCGTCGTCGCCTCGACGGTCGCACTGTCCCTCACATCCTGACGGCGCGATCGCGTCGTGCCGGGCTCCTCCGTTCGGCCCAGGCGACGCTGGCCGGTCGGACGAGTCGGGTGCTGGGCGTCTGTGGCGGGTGGCACTCGTGTGACGGATGTGACGTGTGTGACTCCCGTGTGTGTGACGTGCACCACAAATGGCCGTTATCGTCCCGTGACCGGACGTGGCGAGTGACGAAGCAGGGCCTTCGTTGCCTACGTTGGACCCCTGTCACCCGCCACTGTGTGGGGCACCGCACACGGGTGACACGCCTAATCACCGGGCTCTCTCGCCCGGTGAGCCGGGGACCCATTCACGTGGGGCGAATCGCCGTGTACGTCGCGGTGTAGGGCACCTCCCCGCCCGAGCCCGTCAGCTCACCCGGTCGGCGTCGAGAGGAGCTTTATTCGTGCTGCCTGCTACCCGTCGATGGACGATCCCATCCACGCTGCTCGTCACCGGCGTCCTCGGCGCCGCCGTCCTGACCTCCCCCGGCACAGCCGGGGCGACGTCCACGACCACAGCGTCGACCGCCGCCGGCGTGACCACCGCGTCGACTGCCTCGTCCGCCACGGCCGCCACCCCCGCCGTGACCGCGGCAACGGCCCCGGTGACCGCTAGGACCACCGTCGTACGACGCACCTCCCGCGTCGTCGCAGCCCACCTGCGCCGCAGCACCACCCGGCCGTCGCACTACTACGTCGTCGTCACCGTCCAGGTGGCGTCCACGACGCGGACGACCGCCTCGCTCAAGGTCGGCTCTGCCGTCACCTCGCGGGTGCGCCAGGCCACCGCAGCGCGCAAGGCCATGAGCGCGTCGGCCGTCACCGGATCGCGCGCCGCAGCCGTCCGACGCGCGCGCACCGCCGCGACGACGGCAGCCCGCCGCCTCGCCGACGTCTCGGCCGCCACGACCTCGCGCCGGGCCGCGACCGCCGCCGCCCGCGCCGCCGTGCTGGTCGGGGTCCCCGCTCCCCCGCCCGGGCCGGTCTCGACCTCGTCGGTCGGCGCCACCACGATGCCGAAGGGCAACCTGCCGGGACTGCGCCAGGTGTTCGCCGACGACTTCGCCACCACGACCGCTCGCGGCGCGTTCCTCAAGACCTACTCCTCACGGTGGAGCGCCTACGGGCCGGGATGGAAGGACACCAGCGGACACGGCGTCTACGACGGCAACCGCACCCTGTCCACCAGCGGCGGCCTGCTCGACGTCTATCTCCACACCGAAGGCAGCACCCACTACGTCGCTGCACCGACACCGAAGATGCCCAAGATGACCTACGGCCGCTACTCGATCCGTTTCCAGTCCGACTCGCTGCCCGGTTACAAGGCCGCCTGGCTGCTCTGGCCCGACGACAACGTGTGGCCCGCGCACGGCGAGATCGACTTCCCCGAGGGCGATCTCAACTCGAACTTCTCCGCGTTCTCCCACTACGCGAGCAGCGGCGGCGGCCAGGCACCGTTCACCTTGTCCGCGACATTCGGCAGCTGGCACACCGCCACGATCGACTGGCTCCCCGGGAAGGTGGTGTTCTATCTCGACGGCAGGGTCGTGGGCACCAACACCCGGTCTGTCCCCTCGACGCCCATGCACTGGGTGCTGCAGACCGAGACTGCGTTGCGCGCCACTGCCCCGGCGAGCAACGTGGCGGGGCACGTCCGGATCGACTGGGTCACGGCCTACGCCTACACGCCCTGAGGCTGCCCGACCATCAGGTCTATCTGCACGGTGCCCGACCAGCGATAGCGCCAGCGCGAACCCCCCGACGCGCTGGCGCTATCGCCTTGTCCGCAGGTCAGCCGCGGTGACCGCAGGTCGGCTCGCGACTACGGAATCCAGGTGTGCTTGCTGCCGGCGAGGTGTCCTTGCTCGGCGAACGAGCGCATCGAGGCGTTGCCGTCGCCGTACCACGTGAGCGTGGTGATCGAGGCGGGTGCCAGCTCCATCCGGTTCATCGACTCCAGCGGTGAGCCGAGCGCGCGCGCGGTCATCGCCCGGATCGTCCCGACGTGCGCGGCCACGATGACCTTGCGACCGGGGTGAGCGGTGAGCACCTGGTCGAGGGCACGCGACACGCGTGCCGCGATCTGACGCAGCGACTCGCCTCCCGGGGGCGCGACGTCCGGCGAGGACAGCCAGGCCGACATCTCCTGCGGCCACCGCGCCATGACCTCGCCGAACGTGAAGCCGTCCCAGTCGCCGAAGTCGCCCTCCTGAAGACCCTCGACGACCACGGGCGCAAGACCGATGGCCGCCCCCAGGATCTCGGCGGTCTGTCGCGTGCGCAGCATCGGCGAGCACACGAGGACGTCGCCGCCCCCACGCCGCTCGAGCTCCGCCGCGGCCAGCTCGGCCTGCGCGATGCCCTCGGCGACGAGCGGCGGGTCATACGTCCCACCCGACCCGGAGAACTTGCGCTCCAGGGAGTGGGCGGTGACACCGTGCCGGACGACGACGGTGACCGTCGGCGGGCCGAGGTCAGGTCCCCAGCCCACGATCGCCGGGCGCGGCCGCCGCGCCTCGCCCTGCGCTGTGCCGGAGTCGAGGACCTCGACGTCCAGGGTTGTCGCTGCCTCCCCGGGGGTGAGCGACTCCCGGGGCCCGTCCAGCCCGCCCGCGTCGCCCGCATCGCCGAGGATTCGGCGGACCTGCCCGGAGCGCCCGCGCTCGACGTTGTCCATCGACTCGTTGGCGAGCGCGTCGGCCGCCTTGTTCTTCTCTCGCGGGACCCAGGTGTAGGTGACGCGCTCGCGATCGACGAGGTCCCGAGCCGCCAGCGCGATACGGCGCAAGGCGTCGTTCTTGATGGCCCAGCGACCGCTCATCTGCTCGACGACGAGCTTGGAGTCCAGGCGTGCCTCGATGACGGCGCCCGGATCGACCTCGAGGGCGGCGCGCAGCCCCTCGAGCAAGCCGGTGTACTCCGCCACGTTGTTCGTCGTGGTGCCGAGGTGGTCGGCGATCTCGACCAGCGCTTTCCCCGTGGCGGGGTCGCGAACGACCGCGCCGTAGGCAGACGGACCCGGATTGCCCCGCGATCCCCCGTCCGCCTCGACGACGAGCCTGCGGCTCACAGTCCGGACTCAGGCGTACGCACCAAGATCCGGCGGCACTCCTCGCACCGGAGCACGGCGTCCGGGGCGGCGTCGCGGAGTCGGTTGAGGTCGGTGGGGGTGAGCTCCATACGACAGCCCTCACAGCGGCGCTGGTGCAAGGCCGCGGCACCCACCCCGTTGTGATCGAGCCTGAGCTTCTCGTAGAGCGCGAGGAGGTCCGCGGGGATCTCGGTGCCGACCTTGCCGCGCTCCCCGGCGACCCACTCCCGATCTCGGTCGGCGTCGGACCATGCGGCGTCGCGCTCAGCGGTCGCGCTGTCGAGCTGGGCGCGCAGCCCGGCCCGCTCGGTCGTGATGGTGGTCAACGACGAGCGAGCATCCTCGAGCCGCTCCATGACCTCGAGCTCGGACTCCTCCAGGTCTCCCTGACGCCGTGCCAGTGAGGCGATCTCGTGCTGAAGGTTCTCCAGCTCCTTCGACGACGAGAGCCGTCCTGAGTCGAGGAGCTCCTGGTCCTTGGCGGCGCGGGCGCGTACCTGCTCGACATCGCTCTCCGCCTTGGCAAGTCCGCGTTCGAGGTCGTCGACCTCGGTCTCCGCGGCCACGATGCGGTCGCGCAGCCCGGTGATGCGGGAGTCGAGCTCAGCGATCGTCGCGAGCTGCGGCAGCGACCTGCGCTTGTGCGCGATCTGGTCGAGGCGGGCGTCGAGCGCCTGCAGATCAAGCAGGCGGAGCTGGACAGCGGGCTCGGCGATCACCGGTCTCCTCAAACTTGTGTGTGGTCGTGCGGTCATGCGTGGTGATGCAGTCGTGCGTGGTCGTGCGGTCACCACCGTAACGCCGCATCTCGGTGACCCCGCACCGCCCGGCAGAGTGCAACCGCTAGGCGCCGCCGGTCCAGGGATCGGTGCTGAGCGTGGAGGCGCGGATCTCGACGTCGAAGCAGGCGAGGTCGGCGCGCAGCAGGTCGACGACGTACGGGACCCACGGCCACTCCGACGCGAAGTGCGCGACGTCGACCAGGGCCGGTCCCCCACCGGCGAGGTGGTCGAGGATGACGTGATGCTTGAGGTCGCTCGTCACGACGACGTCGGCTCTCGCGGCTGCGGCCGCCGACAGCGCGTCGCTGCCGGACCCGCCGATCACCGCCACGCGGTGCACGGGTGCCTCGAGATCGCCGGCGATGCGTACGCCACCCGCAGTGGCTGGCAGCGAGTCGCGCACGTGGTCGGCAAACGCCCTCAGCGACGAAGGCACGACGAGGTCGCCGACGCGACCGAGCCCCGTCGTCGGGTCGGCGGAGGACGGCACGAGCGGGACGGTGCCGACCACGCCGAGCGCCGCGGCCAGCGCATCGCTGACACCGTCGTGCGCGACGTCGGCGTTGGTGTGCGCTGCGAGCAAGGCGCAGCCACCACGAACGAGCCGCTGGATGAGGACACCGGCCGGCGTCGTCGCGGCGACGGAGCTGACGGGGTGCAGCAGCAGGGGGTGGTGCGTGACCAGGAGGTCGGCCCCGTCGGTGAAGGCCTCCTCGACAGTCGCGGCGACGATGTCGACGGCCACGAGGATCCGTCGTACCTCGGCCCGCGGGTCGCCGCACACAAGTCCCACCGCGTCCCACGGGGCGGCCGCGTCAGGCGGATAGCGCCGGTGCACGTCAGCGACAATGTCGCCGACGGAAGGCGTACGCGGGTCGCTGGTCACGCCACGAGCCTAGGCCCGCCCCCCGCAGAGACCCGCGATGCTGGAGCAACTGCTGCTGAAGGACCGCACTCAGCAGCAGTTACGCCAGCGCCGCGGGTCCGGAATAGCCCGGTGGGCTGGGTCGGTTCTCTCCCTGGGACGGCTGAGTCCCTTATCCGCAGCAGACAGGGAGTGCACCGTGTCCACGATCGACATCACCGCCGAGACGTTCGACTCGACGGTCTCCGGCAACGACATCGTGCTGGTGGACTTCTGGGCCACCTGGTGCGGCCCGTGCCGCAACTTCGCGCCCGTGTT
>JANMBJ010000051.1:0-17565 GCA_031360335.1 Candidatus Nanopelagicales bacterium | reverse complement strand
TCCTCGTACACCGCCTCCATGCGCTCGGCGTCGGACACTAAGTAGCCGGAGACGTAGCCCTTGTCGAAGCGCATGCCCTCGGTGAGCTCGAGCTCGAGACCGAAGGTGTTGCTCTCCTCGACTGTGATGACGCCTTCCTTGCCGACCTTGTCCATCGCCTCGGCGATGATCTCGCCGATCAAGGGGTCGGCCGCGCTGATCGAGGCGGTCGCCGCGATCTGCTCCTTGGTCTCGACCTCCTTGGCCATCGAGAGGAGCTCGGCGCACACGGCCTCGACCGCCTTCTCGATACCGCGCTTGAGCGCCATCGGGTTGGCGCCGGCGGCGACGTTGCGGAGACCCTCGCGCACCAGTGCCTGGGCGAGGACGGTGGCCGTCGTCGTGCCGTCACCGGCGACGTCGTCGGTCTTCTTGGCGACCTCCTTGACGAGGTCGGCCCCGATCTTCTCGTAGGGGTCCTCGAGGTCGATCTCCTTCGCGATGGAGACACCGTCGTTGGTGATCGTGGGAGCGCCCCACTTCTTCTCCAGCACGACGTTGCGGCCCTTCGGGCCGAGCGTCACCTTGACCGCGTCGGCGAGGATGTTCATTCCCCGCTCGAGCGCGCGACGGGCGTCCTCATCGAACGCAATGATCTTCGCCATGTGGCTGGATCCCTTTCACAAGTGTGGGAAGGACCCCGAAGGTGCCCGCGACGGACGGCCGTATCGCGACAGCTGTAGGTCGCTGCGCTCCACGACCTCACCCTGGAGGTCACGCGTGCCACCCGCTCCAGGTCGGTGAGAGTCCGCAGACTGTCACTCTCCCGGGTCGAGTGCTAACGCCCATTGTTGGCACTCTCGGGGCCCGAGTGCAAGCCGCGTAGGCCCTCGGCGTACGCCGGAACACCGTGCCGCATGCCCTGGCTGGCACCCACGACGTACGCCTGACCAGCTGGGAACGGCCGCTCGAGCGGCACGCCGGCCGCCGCTGCGGCGGCCGAGCGACCGGTGTCCGGAGCCGTCTCGCGCTGGTGAGTGACGCGATGGCCGACTGGTGAGCGACGGGGATCGACACGGGGCCACAATGGCCTCATGAGCACCATCGAGCGCGACGACGACGGCAACGGCACCCCTCCCTACGGCGCTCCGGCCTACCACGGTCGCGGCCAGGCCGGCGACGAGGTCGCCGACATCCTGACGGCCGACCTCACCGAGGAGTACGGCTCGGATGACCCCGCCGCCGCGTTCGCCCCGCACCGAGAAGGGTCGCGCGACAGCATCGTCGGGCGTCTCGTCGAGGACGACGACGCTCTGAGCAGCGACCACGACGACGTCACCGCCCACGACGTCGGCGAGGACGATGACCTCAGCGCCGAAGAAGCAGCCCTCCACTACGTAGACCCAGCCAACGACCCCATCCCGGAGTAACCCCACCGCTGACCTGGGTCTTGTGGGTGCTTCCCGGGCCCGGAAGCACCCACAACACCCAGGTCGTCGGGGGGTGTGGATGAGCGCTGCCGGGACACCGCTGCGCGGGGCAGGCTTCGCGGGTGCCTCGCACACACCGACCGCTCGCGACAGCCGACCGCTTCCGTGCCCTGTTCGCCGACAGAGCGATCCGTGCCGCCGACGCCCATGCCGCCGGGTTCACGCGGGACCAGCTCCGCGCCGCCGTACGTCGAGGGCTTCTGGCCAGCCCCCGACGCGGCATCCTCATCGCCTCGCCGGACCACGGCAGTGGCCTCGATGCCTATGACGCCTGGCGCTGCGCGCACCTGGCGCGCGTAGCGACCCGGATGGCCCTCCTCGGACCGACGGCCGTGGGGACTCATGCGTCCGCGGCGGCCGTGTGGGCGCTCCGGATCATCGACTCCCCCGGCCCGGAGGTCGTCACGGCGATCAAGCCCGGCGAGGCCGACTTCGCTGCACCGGGCCTCGTCGTGCGCAACGGCGAGTTGCCCGCGCACGTGGTGAGACGCATCGACGGGCTGCTCGTCACCGACATCCGACGGACAGCCATCGACCTGGCTCGCGGTCAGGCGTTGCCTCGGGCGTTGATCCCGCTCGATGACGCAGCGCGTCGGTTGGTCGCCCGGGCGTCGGGCACAGAGGGCCCGGCGCTTCGCTCCGCCGTACACGATCAGAAGTGGCGCACCATCGCGCGACGGGAGCTCGACGACGCCATCATGACGTGTCGCGGCTGGCCCGGAGTGGTCGCCGTTCGAAACGCGCTCGAGCACGTCGACCCCGCGAGCGAGTCACCCTTCGAGTCGCGGAGCCGCGGGTGGTTCCTCGAGGGGGGAATCCGTTCGTTGGAGATCGGTGCCCCGATCCACGTCGGTGCCACCACCTACTGGGCCGACTTCTGCGATCGCGAGCGCCGGGTCATCGGCGAGGCCGACGGGTGGGCGAAGTACGGCGTCACCGCCGAGGAGGTGCGCCGTGCGCTGCGGGCCGAGCGGATCCGTCAGGACCGTCTCACGTCGGACGGCTGGACCTTCGTCCGGTGGTCGGGCGGCGACTCCAGGTGGGACGTCGTCACCCGCATGCAAGCCGCCCTGCGCTGACCTGGGCGGTGAGCGGGGGCGACGGCGGGGGTCAGCCGCCGGCTACTGCCGGGATGATGCTGACTTGGGCGCCCTCGGGTACGGGCGTTGCTAGGCCGTCGGTGAATCTCACGTCCTCGTCGGCGACGTAGACGTTGACGAAGCGGCGCAGGGCGCCGGTGTCGTCGAGCACCCGGGTGCGGATGCCGGGCGCGACCGCCTCGAGCGCCTCGAGCACTCCAGACAGCGTCGCCTCGGTGGGCTCGACCGCCACCTCGGACGCGCCGTCGGTGTAGGTCCGCAGGATGGTCGGGATGCGTACGGACACGCTCATGTCTGCTCGTCTCGTCGATGTCGGTCAAGCACTAGAGAGTCTGGCCCCCGAAGCCCGGGCGATGCTGCCGCACCTGTTGCGGAAGGCTGTGCTTCACCAGCAGATACGGCAGCATCGCGGGTCCGGGACGGGTGCGGTGGTGCCGCGGGTCAGTGCTGGCGGGCGTGGTGCTCGGCGAGGACTCGGGTGACCTCGTCGACGTCGTGCGCGATGGTTGCGGTCGGGCCGACGTGCTCGGCGATGGCGTCGAGGGTCTTGAGGCCGTCGCCGGTGTTGAGGATGACGGTCTCCTGCGTCGGGTCGAGCTGCCCGGTCGCGAGCAGCTTGCGCAGGGTCGCGACGACGACTCCCCCGGCGGTCTCGGCGAAGATGCCCTCGGTCTCGGCGAGCAGGAGAATGCCCTCGACGACCTCGGCGTCGCTCACGTCCTCGATGGCTCCGCCGGTGCGACGGACGACGTCGAGCGCGTAGGGACCGTCAGCGGGGTTGCCGATGGCGAGGGACTTGGCGATCGTGTCGGGTCGTACGGGGCGCACGACGTCGTGCCCGGCACGGAACGCCTGCGACACCGGGGAGCACCCGGTGGCCTGCGCACCGAACACCTTCCAGGGCGTCTCCTCGACGAGACCGAGAGAGACGAACTCCCGAAATGCCTTGTCGACCTTGGTGAGCAGCGATCCAGACGCGATCGGCGCCACGACCTGCTGCGGCAGTCGCCACCCGAGCTGCTCGGCGATCTCGTAGCCGACCGTCTTCGAGCCCTCGGCGTAGTAGGGCCGGAGGTTGACGTTGACGAAGCCCCAGTCGGCCGTCAACGGATCGCCGACGAGCTCCGAGCACAGCCGGTTCACGTCGTCGTAGTTGCCGTCGACAGCGAGGAGGATCCCGCCGTAGGCGGCGGTCGTGAGGACCTTGCCCGACTCGAGGTTGCTCGGGATCACGACGACGCTGTCCTGGCCGGCGCGTGCGGCGGCAGCTGCGACGGCGTTGGCGAGGTTGCCGGTCGAGGCGCAGGCGATCGTGCCGAGGCCGAGGCGACGTGCGGCGCTCTGCGCGACCGCGACGACGCGGTCCTTGAACGAGTGGGTCGGGTTGCCGCTGTCGTCCTTGACCCAGAGGGTGCCGGTGATCCCGAGCGCTTTCGCGAGGTTGTCGGCGCGTACGAGGCGGGTGAGGCCTGGGTTGAGGTTGCGCTCGTCACCGGCGTAGGACGCCACGGGCAGCAGACAGGAGTAGCGCCACATGTTCTGCGGGCCGGACTCGATGACCGCGCGGCTCACCCCGGAGAAGTCATAGCCCACCTCGAGCGGGCCGAAGCACTCGATGCAGGCATAGGCCGCACCGAGGGAGTACGACGTGCCGCACTCGCGACAGGTGAGCTGCGTGGCGGGACCGAAGTCAGGGGTCGCGGGGGCAGCATCGAGATCGGTGAACGGAGCGACGGGAGTCGTCGTCATAGCGAGGCCTTTCTCCTCATCTTTCCGAGTGACCTGATGGCCCCCGGACGGAGTTGGCACCTTCTCGACGACCGGCCTCGCGCGACGCGCCTCACCAGCGTGAGGCTCCTCCCGAGGGAGGGGGACTGTCGCATCGAGAGGTTCGGCGATGGTTGCCGGGGCTTCACAGGGCCGTATCCCTCTGCCCCTCTGGATGAGCGTGCTCTTCCGTTGTGCCCCTGGTCCGAGGACCGAGCGGGCGGGTGACGGGCTCACGTGGTGCGCGTGTGGGGCCGTCGACCGTGAGGGAGACTGTACGGGAGTCCCGCGCCTCGGGACGAGGCCGTACCGGATCGTGAGACACGAGCGTGAGGGGAGCCCGATGCGCGACGACGCCGCCGCCTGGTTCACCGCGCGCACGAGCACCGCGGAGGACTGGACGCGTGACCGCCTGCTGGCGGCCAAGGGCGGGACTCGCATCAGCGTGGTGCTCCCGGCCCTCAACGAGGAGACGACCGTCGGACGCATCGTCGAGGCGGTGCACTACGGGCTCGGCGCCGGCGCGAGCCCCGGTCGTCAGCTCGTCGACGAGCTCGTCGTCATCGACTCCGGGTCCAGCGATCGCACGGCCGAGGTCGCCAGCCGCGCCGGCGCCCGTGTCGTGGCGCGCGAGGACGTGCTCTCCGACATCCCCGTGGTGCCCGGCAAGGGCGAGGCGATGTGGCGCTCGCTCGCCGCGACCGAGGGCGACATCGTCGTCTTCATCGACGCCGACCTGCAGTCGTTCACGCCGACCTACGTCACCGGCCTGCTCGGACCGCTGCTCACCGACGACACCGTCTCGCTGGTCAAAGCGGTCTACGAGCGCCCGCTCGTCGAGGGGTCCAACGTCGTCAGCGCCGGCGGCGGACGCGTCACGGAGCTCGTCGCGCGACCGCTCCTCAACCTGCTGTGGCCCGAGCTCGCCGGCGTCGTGCAGCCGCTCGCCGGTGAGTACGCCGCTCGACGGTCGTTGCTCGAGCAGCTGCCGTTCCCGTGCGGCTACGGCGTCGAGCTCGCGATGCTCGTCGACACGCTCGACCTGCTCGGCCTCGACGCCATCGCGCAGGTCGACCTCGGAGTGCGCGTACACCGCCACCACGACGAGCGCCGCCTCGGCCGCATGTCGGCGGAGATCCTGCGCACCGCACTCGACCGGCTGGCCCGACGCGGCGACCTCGTCGGCCTCGACACCCTCGCCACCACCCTCACGCAGTTCGACCGCGGCGCCTCGGGGTTCGCGCTGCACACGCACGACATCACGGCGCTCGAGAGGCCCTCGATGTCGACCCTGGCCGCCTACCTCGACCGTGCCCGCTGAGGTCGGATCCCATGAGACCTGCTTACCGCATCCGTCAGATCGTCAACGCGCTCAACGGATCCACGCTGCTGGGGCTCGCTCTCGCGAAGGCCTACGGTGGAACCCTCGTTGCCGCACGAGACGGCCTCATCATCGCGCAGGGCACCCGCGACGGCTTCCCCAGAGCCAGCGCGTTCACGGTCGGCAACGTGATCCTGCTGCGCGTCGCGGATCCGCCCGACCACCTGCTGTCGCACGAGTCGGTGCACTCGACCCAGTGGGCGTGCTGCGTGCTGCTGTTCCTGCCGCTCTACTGGATGGCAGCGGGGTGGTCCTACCTGCGCTGCGGAGACCACTGGAGTGCCAACACCTTCGAGCGCCGCGCCGGCCTCACCGCCGGTGGCTACGTCGAGGCAGCCCGCCGACCGCTCTTCCGCCGCCAGGGTCGCGGCTGATCGATCAGGCCTTGTAGTCGCTGCCGATCACGAGAGTGAGGTGCTGCTTCTGCATGCCAGGGAGCAGCCCGTCGACGAGGGTCACGGTGGGCAGGTCGTGCTGCATCGTCGCCGCAGCCTTGAGGTGACCGACCATGTACGACGTGGTGCTCGTGACTGCACCGCCGCGCCAGTTGCCCACCGACACGACGGTCCAGCCCTGGGCGCGCAGCGAGGCCGCGACCTTCGACGCGAGACCGGATCGACCGGTCGCGTTGAGAACGATCACCGGCGGCTTGCGGTCGAAGGACGTGAGCACCGGCGGGGTCGACGCGGCCGGGGTCGATGCTGCCGGGCTAGAGGCGGCGGGCGCCGACGCCGCAGGTGTGTCGCTTGGTGCGACCGCGGTCGGCGAGGACGACGCCTCGGGCGTGGCGCTGAAGGCGGCGACCGGCGGCGCGGACGCCGAGGGTCCGCCCGCACCGACCGGGAGAGCGGCGGTGGTCGAGCTCTACTGCAGGTGGGACCAGGCGGCGAACAGGGCCACCGCGGAGACGAGAGCGAGGGCGATGGGCACGACCAACCGACCGAGCGGCGAGGGCGTGGCCGGCCGCGGATCGACCCAGGCGGTGCCGGGCTCGAGGTCGGGGTCACTGTCGAGCGACTCGCGCCGCGAGCGGCGGCCGCCGACCGGCATGACCGGAAGCACGTCATCGCTGTGGAAGTCGGTCGTCGCCGGGTCGGGTGACACGAAGCCAGGCACCGGTGATTCCGGCTGCTGAGCGAAGGGGGTGATCACCGTCGGTGCGGTGTCGGCGTCGAAGTCGTGGTCGGCGACATCCTGGCTGACGGCGCCGCGATCCGCAGGTGCGCCGTCGTTGTCATCAGAGAACGTCGTCATCGCGATCCCCCAGGGCTGGGTCAGACGAGCGGACCCTCCGAGGCGTCCGGACGCCCGGAGACATCTGTCGGAGCGTGTCCTCGGGCTGGTGCCCGGAGAATCGCGCTCCGGGGCAGTGTCTCAGATGAAGCGGGAGTCAGAGCTCGATGCCGAGGCGACGCGCGGAACGCGCCCGCTGGCGGGTGGCTCGCATGCGACGGAGCCGCTTGACGAGCATGGGGTCGGCCTCGAGAGCGGCCGGGTTGTCGAGCAGGGCATTGAGCACTTGGTAGTAGCGGGTGGCGCTCATGTCGAACAGGTCGCGGATCGCCTGCTCCTTGGCGCCGGCGTACTTCCACCACTGCCGTTCGAACTCGAGGATCTCCCGGTCGCGGTCGGAGAGCGAGTCACCCGACGGCATCGGATCGACTACGCGCGCGGCGTCCATCGGAAGGATCCCCTCTCAGCACAGGTCCAGCCTCTCAAAGCCAGCTGGACACGGCACCCTGTCGCAGGTGCGTGACCCCACTCTAGAGGGGGAATCCCACCGTTGTCATTCACCCGAAATGGACCAGGTGGCCGACCACAATCAGACCGGCTCGCCGCGAGCATCGTCGCAGGTCAGCGGCGTACGACGACAGATCTCGTCACCACGGGACGATCCGCTCGTGCGACAGGGCGATCAGGGACGTACGACGTAGATCTTGCGCAGGGTCTCGTGGACCGTCCAGGTCGTGCGGGCGCCGACCGGCAACAGGCCGACGTCGCCCGGTCCGACCTCGAGCGTCGGGCCGCCGGCCACCTCGACGGTCGCGCGCCCGGAGAGCACGACGAAGATCTCGTCGGCCTCGACGTCGGTGCTGACTCCGGTCGAGTGCTGCCACACACCGACCGCGAGATCGTCGGAGTCGTGCAGCGTGAGCACGCGCACGACGGGGTCGCCTCTCACCACCTGCGACGCGTCGAGCGGGTCGGCGTCGAGCTCGGCATCGACCAGGGCGGAGGCGCGGACGACGCGCGCGACATCGGTGAACACGCTGACGACCCTAGGGCGTGCGCGCTATCCCCCCGCCCGTGCGTCGTGACGACGCCCACCCTGATCACTGGGACACTCTCGGCGTGGACGACAACGCTGACAGCGCCCCCGCCGACGACGCGGACGTGCCGCCGGTCGTGTCCGCGCCGACCGCATCCACCCCGTGGTGGGAGGAGGGAGTCGACCCCGACTACCGGTTCTCCCTCGCCAATGAGCGCACGTTCCTCGCCTGGATCCGTACGTCGCTCGCGTTCATCGCGGCCGCCGTGGCGCTCGAGCAGCTCGTGCCGTCGTTCACGGTGCACGGTGTGCGCACCGCACTGTCGGTGGCGCTGGCGATGTTCGGCCTGCTCGCCGGCGTCGGCGCCTACCGGCACTGGATGCGCAGCGAACGCGCGATGCGACGCGGTGAGGCACTCCCCCGCACTCCGCTCATGCTGTGGCTGAGCATCGGCCTCGCGGCGATCGCGGCGGTCATCGCTGTCGTGCTCGTGGTGCAGGCGACGTGACCCACGAGCACCCCGGTGCCGCAGGCCTTCAGGTCGAGCGCACCAGCCTCGCGTGGGTGCGCACTGCGCTGGCAGCGAGCGTCGTGGCGCTCATCGTGACGAGGTACAGCGTCGTACGCCACGCACCGCTGCTCACCGCGGGCGGAGTCCTGCTGCTCGTCGGTGCCGCCGCCATCGGCCTCGGAGCTCGACGACGTCAGACCGACATCGAACAGGCACTCGCCGCAGGTCGTAATCCTTCGAGTCGCACGATGATGCGGCTGACGAGCCTGATGGTGTGTGCGGCGGGGCTCTCGTCGATCTGGGCTATCTTCGCGCTTCGCTGACGATCGGACACCGGCGAGGCCCGACCCCGCACGAGTGCGGAGCCGGGCCTCGAAGCTGATCGACGCGACGTGCGTCAACCACCCAGGATCGTGAAGGTGATCGTGCCTGCGTAGACGCCATCTACGGTGCTGGTCGGGGCCGTCACCGTCAGGAGGCCAGACACGACGGTGGTGCCCTTGCCCTGGTTGGCGTGCAGGATCGCCTTAGGAGTGCCGCCCAGTCCGAGGCTGCCCGACACTCCTGAGGGGAGGTGCTGGGCAGCGGGATTGTCGAACGCGGTGAGGTTCTGACCGGTTGTGCCCCCACCTAGCGGCACTCCGCTGAGGAACGTCGCGGGGAAGGCGTTGGTGCCAGTAAGGGTGAGGCCCGTGAGCCCGATGTTCTGAGCGTTGATCTGCTCGTTCACCCCGGGACTTCCCACCCCGAACTTCGTGAACGGTGAGGAGATGGCCGACACCGTCCAGGGCAGGTTGTTCGGACGGTTGTCGCCCACGGTGATGCCCTGGAATGCCGCCGACGTCGAGAACTGTGTGAGCTCAGGGTTAATCGTCATCGTCGGCAGCACGAGCGGGTTGCTCGCTGTGTACGGCGTCGCGATCTGGAGTGTGGCTGACTCGATCGCGAACTGCACTGCCTGCACGTCGGGCGCAGAGCCGACCACCGCAGTCACCGGCGCAGCCGGGCTGCACGATGCCGCGTAGACGATCGACGCCACCGTGGCACCCGACCACTTGGCCTTGATGGTGTGCTTGCCAGCCTTCAGTGCCAGCGGGGCGAAGGAGAAGCTGTCGTTGCCTGTCGCATCGAACCCGAAGGGCTTATCGGCGTCGTCGAGGAAGAACGTCACCGTTCCGGACGTGATCGGGGTGCTGCCGGCCGTCACGACCGCCGTTCCGGTGATCGTTCCGGGCACGGTCACAGTCGCGGCCGACAGGGTGAGGTTGGTCGTCGTCTTCACCGGGCCGGGAGGTGGCGTCACACCGGTGGCGGTGTAGGTGAAGGTCGGGCTCACGCTGGCTCCCCAGCCGGTGGCTCCGGTGAACGATGCGATCACGGCATGGGGGCCCGCACTGAGCATCCCTGTCGCCGGTGACGTTGCGGCGCCATTCGTCACGCTGACGGCCGACCCGAGGTCGGCCCCGTCGACACTGAACTGGATCGTGCCCGCAGGCTTGGTGGTCCCGGATGCCGGGGTGACGTTTGCCGTGAATGTCGCAGGCGTGCTGGTGCTGCCGACAGCGGGCGCGGCAGCGGTGATCGCCGTCGTGGTGGCGATCGAGGTGGGCGGGGTTCCCGTCACTGTGTAGGTGAACGGAGAGCTTGTGCTGGCACCCCAGCCGGCCGCTCCGGCAAACGTCGCGACGATCGCGTGCGGACCTGCGGTGAGCAGCCCCGTCGCGGGCGACGTCGCGGCGCCGTTGGACACCGCCACCGGGGCACCGAGGCTGGCGCCGTCGACCTTGAACTGCACAGTGCCCGCGGGCTTCGTCGTCCCCGATGCCTGCGTGATGGTCGCCGTGAATGTCGCGGGGGTGACGGTGCTGCCGGCGGTCGGACTTGCAGACGTGATGGCGATGGTGGTC
The DNA here is from genome assembly GCA_031360335.1 of Candidatus Nanopelagicales bacterium. Lineage (GTDB taxonomy): Bacteria > Actinomycetota > Actinomycetes > S36-B12 > CAIYMF01 > Longivirga. Next base: position 7,160 of record JANMBJ010000051.1, on the reverse strand, counting down.
GCAACGGTCGTCGGAGGAGCGACAACCGGGGTCACCGTCGAGCCCGCCACCGTGAACTGTCCGACGAAGTCCCCAAGGCTCGCTGACTGGATCGCCTGACGGCACACCAGCGTCACGGTGTAGGTGCCGTTACCCAGCTGCGGCAGGCCGTTGTTCTTGGCAAACAGTTCAAGGGTGAGCTGCACCGGCGCCGTGAATGGGGTGTCGGTGATCCCGCCAACCGTGCTTCCAGCCGTGTTGCCGTTGATGAATGTCGTCGAGGCCGGGAGATTGCCGCCGGCAACGCTGATCACAAAGTTCGTCGACAGGGTTGGTGTTGTGGGGCAGCCGGATGAGGTGACAACACTGAAAGGGGACTGCTGGGTTGTCAGACCAGTGAACGACAGAGAACCGATCGTGGCGGCCGATGCCACGGGTGCGGTGGCCAGGATTGCAGCCGACGCCATCGCACCTAGCGCGACGGTGATGGCCGAACGAGAGATGCGCATGAGTGTGGAGCTCCTGGTCGACGCGAGCCCGGGGATCCGGATCACGCGTAGTCAACCAGCGTGCGCAGACCCTCAACCCGGGGCAGAGCCATTCGTCACCAGCAGTTCCACCACCGTGCACGAACAGGTCACCAAAGGTCGTCGATCCGTGACTTCGGCCTACTCACGGTCACCCGCACGCACCACACCGCCGCCCGCCGAGGGGTCCTCCCCAGTCGAGCTCTCAGCCATGCCCGCCGACATCGGGGACATCGGTCGGGTCGCAAGAGCGGCGATGGTGGCCTCGATCCGCGCCAACCGACCGTCAAGATCATCGAGGGACAACGGCTGCTCGCCCGCATCCGGGGAGGACACGAAGCGTGACGAGATCGACGCCGTGATGACCGAGATCACGATGACGCCGTTGACGAGCATGAGGGTGGCGATCAGGCGCCCAGCTGGACTGACCGGGGTGTAGTCGCCGTAACCAACGGTCGTCACTGTGACCGCCGCCCACCACACCGCCTGGCCATAGGTGTGCATGTTGGATCCCGGGTAGGGCCGCTCGGTCGACAGAACGAGCGCCGCGCCGAAGATGATCACGAGAAGCGTGAGGTAGAGGGCGTAGAGCTGCACACGCGACTGAAGTCGTTGCCGGCCCCGAGCCAGGCGAACGAACACGTAGAAGACCATGAGTGCCCGAAACGCCGGGATCAGGACTGCCAGAATTCCGAGCGGGTGCCGACGCGCGAAGGTCGCCGGCTGCTCGTCCAGCGACCACGTGACAACCAGGTCGATGGCGAAGCCGATCCACGTGATCGCGACGAGGCGCAGCCCGAGAGTCGAGTCGCCCTGCCCCGTGGCGTACTCGATGACCCCGACCAGGAACAGCATCCCGAGAATGAACACCGGGACGGCCGACCACCGCTCGTAGCCAGCTCGGCGTTTGGTGCGGGTCGCAGCATCCACCACCCCATCGTCTCGCCGTAGAGGCAGCCGAGAGCGTCACGACACGTTTTCGGACACTTTCCAGGCGCTCACGCTCACCGGTTGACCGTGCGATACGCCATACGGCTGAGGAGATTCCAGACCGGCGCCACACGGGGACGATGCACTGCTGTCCGTTCGCGGAGGGGAGCACGTAGTGACCAGGTCCGAGCGAAATGTCCTTCGCCTCGTCGTGCCACCGCTGCTCGCGCTGGGGCTGGTCGCTGTGGTCACCAACCCGATGGATGCATCCGACCTGTCGGGCCCGACGAATCCGGTGCCCGCGATCGTGGCTCCAGCAGCGATTCCCTAGCTGACATGACGGGCGCGAAGTCCCACCAGGGTCGACACGAGGTGCGTCACGCCACGTCGAGGTCCCGTGAACCACAGGTGTCGCCGACGTGTCGATCTGTTGGCATCGGCTCCTTGTCGCTATCGGCTCGTCGGCTAGCCGCCCAGACTGTTGGGTGGCGTGATGTGGGGGAGCGCATCGAAGGACCCAAGCCAGCACCGACGTCCGGAGACCTGATGCAGAGCAATCGCATGGCCGTTCGCGCGGTGATCACGACCATTGTCACTGTGCTCGCTGGGATTGCCGTCGGTGCCCCTTCCCTCGCCAGTCCCCGCGCTGCGAGCTTCTTGGCCCCAGCCAGCGTCGCCAACAGCCAGGCATCGGTCTCCAGCGTCTCTGTCGCCGCAGGGTCTACAGCTGGCTCGATCACGGTTCAGGTGCTCCGTGTCGCCTTCGGTCCGGACCTGGCGGTCTCCGGGGGCCGCCTCCGGGCACCAGTGCTCCTGGCCGACCCGACCGTCACCGGGACAGCCAGCGTCGTCGGCGCTGACCCCTCACTCGGCTGTGCAGTGCCCCTCGCCCAAGGAATCGTGAGCGTCATCGACTGTTCGCTCCCCGCGGGGTCACGCGGGTCGCAGACCATCTCCGTGACGCTGTCGGACGGTTGGCAGCTGATCGTCATCGTTCCTTAGACCTGCTGATCGTCGCGAGCCCCTGACACCCCCTGTGCCAGGGGCTCGGCCTATTCCCGAGGGTTCCAGAGTCGACCCGGAGCCGACGTGGCCGAAAGCCGCTGCACCCTCCGACTTTGCCCCCCGCCGATCCCCTGCCGATCCCCCACGCCCGATCGTCCGCGAGCGCTTCCCTGAACCGTGACCCTGTCTTGAGCGACGGGAGGGTGAACAAGCGGTATCATCAACCGGACAGCGGTGGGGTGAGTATTGGTCGCTCACCCCACCGCTACTTTCTCTTCACCTTCCGGTCGTGTTCCGGCCCTATCGTCGCCTGGTGTCGATCACCCTCGAGCACGTCGACGAGGTGGCCTCTCCTCCCGAGCCGTCACCCCCGCGTGCCACACCCGCGCTCCTTCCGGTCGTCGAGTGGCTAGCGGTGATTGTGTGCTGCATTGTCGTCCTCGCTGGGGTCGCTCCCGACCTCGTTCTCACCGACTCCCTGCCCTTGGGGACCGATCTGACCGGACACGTCGTCGTCCCGTGGATCGACCACACCAACCTGGGCGCCTGGTTGCCCGGCTCCTGGTCCCAGGCGATGTTCAACGGTTTCCCCGTCAACCAGCTCTATCCCTGGCTGCCGTCCTACCTCGCCGCGCTGCTGTCGTTCGTGATGCCCCTCGCGATCGCGTTCAAGCTGATCGTGGTGCTGCCCCTCGTCATGCTGCCGTGGGCGACGTGGAGAGCGGCACGATGGGCGGCGCTCCCCTCACCCGTTCCGGTACTTCTCGCCCTCGGCACGCTGCCATTCCTCTACGACACCTCGTGCACCAGCTGTGGTGGAAACATCACCTCGACCATCAACGGCGAGTATTCCTTCGCCTGGGGGATGTTCTTCGCGATCCTCGCGCTCGGAGCGATCGATCGCCTCGCGCGCGACGGTCGTGGCGTGCTGTTCTCGGCCGCTCTGTGTGCAGCAACCGCCTTCAGCCACCCCCTTCCGACCATCTGGCTCGTGCTCGGCGCCGTCGTCATCGCGATCAGCCGGGAGATCTGGAGCGACCGAAGTCGAGCGGTGGCGTTCGGCGCGGCCGCGCTGATCGGCGCACTGCTCGCATCGATGTGGTGGGTTCCGTTCCTCTCGCGACGAGACTGGATGCCCGTGGTCGGGCTAGTACGTGATCCCGAGATCTCGCTCCAGACCTGGCTTCTCCCCGCATCCACACCGTGGGAGATCGGGGTCAGCGTGCTGGCGCTGGCTGGCGCGGTGTGGGCCGTTCGCACCCGAGCGTGGCTTCTCATCACGTTCGGTGTGCTGTCCCTCGTCGCGTTGGCCGCGTTCTGGAGGTTCGCCGAAGGCGGGCCGTTCTACAGCATTCGACTGCTGCCCTTCTGGTCGTTCGGTCGCTGGATGCTCGCTGTCGCTGGTTTCGCCTGGGTGATCTCCGTCGTCGTGGCGCGCGTGCGCACCGATCGCGAGGCGGGTCCCGATATCCGGATCGCGCCTGTCGTGTGGCTCGTGGGCAGCGTCCTGATCATCGGGACGACGTGGGGCTGGTGGGGTGGGAGCACCGCTGCCACGTCCACCACTGACGGTCAGGCGTCTGTGCTCGGGCTCCAGACCACGGTGACCAAGCAGTCCGCAGGTCTGCGCGCGGTGCTAGGTGGCTTCGCGGCACGGTCTGACTACCCCGAGCTCCAGGCTGTCCAACAGCTCGTCAAGGACGTGGGCGCGCAGCGCGGCTGCGGCACCCTTATGTGGGACGGCGGTGACCCGACCGCTCCGGAGGCTCCGGTGCTCGGTGATCCGCAGGTCTTCTGGCAGGCGGCCATCTGGACCGAGGGCTGCATCACCTCTGCCGACGGCGTGCTCGTCGACTCCTCGATGACCGCCGCCTCGATGCAGATGACCAAGCAGCTCGTGTCGGAGTCTGGCGAGAACCTCCTCCCGAACCGCCCCACGTTCGGCTACGACCTGGCCGGCGGTGGCGCTCAGCGCATGCAGGAACAAGGCATCCGCTATTTCCTCACGCGAGGGGGCACTCCCGCGCTCGACGCGTCCGCGACCAAGCTCCTCACCCTCGTTGCCAAGGCCGGCCCGTGGGAGATGTGGGAGGTCCAGAAGGGCGTCGCTGCGGCAAGCCTGACGGCCCTCCCCTCAGTGTTCGATCCCCGCCTCTCCGACGGAGACTGGGGTGGGGTGAGCGACCTCTACTTTGGCGCCTCCAACTCAGGGGCCGTCCCCCTGGTGCAGGACGGCCCCAGCACGTGGCCGACCATCAGCCTGCAGAAGCTGCCGCCCGTGACGCCGAGCAACCCAGCGGGGGTCACCGATGTCACGGTGACCGATCACCAGGTCGCGTTCACGGTGGCCAGGACCGGCCTTCCGGTGATTGTGCGCGTCTCGGCCTACCCCGGGTGGACCGTGACGGGTGCCGACTCGATCCACCGGGCGAGTCCGAACTACATGGTCGTGGTGCCGACCGAGGGTCGCGTGGTGCTGACCAAGGGTCGCACCACGATCGACTGGATCGCGATCGTTCTCGGTTTCAGCGGACTCGGCCTCATGGTCGGCATGCTCGTATTCCGTCGTCTCGAGACGATCGGTGTCGCCGCAGATGCGCGCGCCTACCCCGATCTCGAGGACGAGGACGCCGACATCAGCAATCCCGAGAATGAGGAACTCGAGTCGGGCGACCCTGCCACTCACGCCATTCCGGAGTCAGGAGACGCGGAACTGGCCGACGATGAGGGTGAGCTTCTGCCTGGATTCGTCGACCACTCGTCAGCAGGACCACATCACGACGAGCCTGAAGCGCACCACACGGTCGAGTAGCGGGCAGGAAGCAGAGTGTGCTGATCAGCCGAAACGCCCGTGGACATAGTCCGTGGTTCGCGGGTCCTGCGGATCGGAGAAGATCTCCTCGGTCTCGCCGTATTCGACAATGACACCCGGTTTGCCTTGCTCGGCCAAGAAGAAGGCGCACTCGTCGGAGACTCGCTGCGCCTGCTGCATGTTGTGGGTGACGATGACGATAGTGACCTCCGAGACGAGCTCGATGATGGTCTCCTCGATGCGTCGGGTCGACGTGGGATCGAGGGCTGAACACGGCTCGTCCATGAGGAGCACCTTGGGCTTGACCGCGAGCGAACGCGCGATGCACAGGCGCTGCTGCTGTCCTCCCGACAGGCCACCGCCTGGGTTGCGTAGGCGGTCCTTCACCTCTTTCCAGAGGCCAGCCTTGGTGAGACACGACTCGACGAGGGCGTCCTTGGCATCACGCCCGACCTTCGCCCCGGTGAGCTGGAGACCGGCCACGACGTTGTCGTAGATGCTCATGGCGGGGAAGGGGTTGGGCTTCTGGAAGACCATGCCGATCTGGCGGCGAGCGTCGGTGAGTCGTCGCTCGGGAGCGTAGATGTCATCGCCGTCGAGGAGCACCTGACCCGACATCGTCGCGCTCGGGATGAGTTCGTGCATGCGGTTGAGGTTGCGCAAGAAGGTCGACTTGCCGCACCCCGACGGGCCGATCAGGGCCATGACCTCGCCCGCCTTCATCGTGAGCGAGACACGGTCGAGGGCGTGATGGTCCCCGAACCAGGCAGAAACCTCACGTGCGTCCAGCGTGCCGCCCGCGGGTGCTGGTGTGCTGCTCACCGTGCTCGGTGCCACGGCTCCGTGGACGGCCGTCGAGCCAGCTCCGAGGGTCGCCAGCTCGCTGTCGAGATCGGCTGAGTGCAGGGACATGTCGGCGAGGTCTCCTCGTTCGGTGATGCCGGGTGCGGCACCGCGGTCGGTCACGTGAGGTTCGGGAGCAGGAGCGCGAGCTGGCTGGTCACGGCCCAGCCGAGCACGAGCAGCACGGGCAGCCCCACTGTCCAGGCCTGCCACGCGCCCCAGCGGATCCGCGCCCAGGTGAAGGCGACGGTGCCGATGAGGAACGCCTGCGACCAGAGGACGAGAGCGAACACCTGGGACGTGTCGATGCCCATGGGCCGCTCGGAGTCCGACAAACCTGCGGAGGTCACAACTCGACGGACCGCGGGGAACGCATCAGTCACCGGGGTGGTGCCGTCAAGGCTCGTCGAGACGAGCGACGCGTCGACGCGGACGAGCGACGACGGAAGATAGGGCGTGCCCTCGGCCGAGACCAGCGTCAGTCGAGCCTTGCCGGCGGCCAGCGGATCTGGCAGCGCGTCTCCGGCCCGACGAACCCGGTCGACGGTGAAGGTAGCGATTCCCTGACCGGTGGTCACCACGATCTGTGACCCCACCTGCAGGTCGCCGATGGCCGCGAACGCTCCGCCGAAGGCGGCCTGGCGACCCATGACGATGCTCGTCCCCGCCTGGCCGGGGAGGACGGTGTCGCGTCGGTGCCCCGGTCCCTTCATCGTCTGCGCCGATGCAGTCCCTTCGACGACCACCATGCTGGCGTCGTCGCCTGGGAGAGCGATCACCGCGACGGGTGCACCGACCGGGACCAGGTTGCCCTCGAAGTCGACCGGACCGACGGGTGCCTTACCGTCGGCGAGGAACTGTCGGTAGTCGTTGTAGAGCACCTGCTGGTCGCGGCCGTTCTGGAGCTGGCTTCCCACGGTGAGCAGGCCGACGAACCCGAGTGCCAGCAGAGCCAGTCCGGTGAGGACCGAGGTGATGTAGCTCCAGCCCGGCGACATCGGGCGGCCGCGGCGCGGTGTGCGTTCGGACGTCGAGCCACGTCGACTGGCGCGCGACGACGCCGA
>JANMBJ010000127.1:0-2184 GCA_031360335.1 Candidatus Nanopelagicales bacterium | reverse complement strand
CTCGCGGATCGACCGGGGGACGTCGGTCGTCGACCCGCCCTCCCACCACTGGTTGCCGGCGAAGTACGGCGACCGCAGCTCGCCCACGGTCGACGCGTCGACCATGAGCACTCCCGTCACGTCGGCCGGGCGTTGTGCGATGAACGCCCGTGCGATGAGGCCGCCGAACGAGTGGGCGACCACGACGTACGGCGGATCCACGTGGGCGACCGCGAGCAGCGCGCTCAGCTCGCGGCCCATGTCGCCGACCGAGGGCTTGGCGGTGGCGGGCCGCTGCTCGCTCTGGCCGAGTCCCGGTCGGTCCCAGGTGCAGACGCGGGTGCGGCTCGAGGCCTGGCGGGCGACCCCCTCCCAGTTCGATGTCGACGCGGTCAGCCCCGGGATGACGAGGACGGTGGGAGATCCCGTGCCGAAGCAGGCCATCGCCATCTGGCGACCTTTCACGGCGTAGCGCACGACGGTGCCGTCGGTCGGCGGTTGCGCGACCGCCGGCGACGGCGCAGGCGTCGCGGTCGCGGTCTCGGACGGCGTCGCGGACGGTGCCCGCGCAGGTGTTGACGGGGTTGACGTCGACGGGGTGGGGGTCGCTGTCACGGCGGTCGGTGCCAGCGTGGACGAGCACGCCGTCACAGACCACAGCGCGAGTGCGACCAGCAGCGGCGCCGGCAGGCGCCCGGGTCTGCGAGTCACGGCGACCGGAGGTGGGTCAGCGACAGCAGGTTGCCGAACGGGTCCCGGATCCACGCCACCTCGTCGCCGAATCCCACGGGTTGTCCTAGCGCCACTGCCGGCTCACCACCCTCCCCGATCAGATGTACACGACGTCGCCGCACTCGATCGTCTCCGGACCGACGCCTGAGCGCCAGCCCGTGCCGGCGGTCAGTGCGCGTGGCTGCCGGTGAGGGTGACGGCCCCCCCGTTGCCGCCCTTGGCGGGTGCGTCTCCGACCTCGCCGTGGCGGGTTCGGGCCTCGCCCAGAACCCAGGCATCGACGCCTCGGGAGGCGAGACGGGCGATGGCCGTGTCGACCGAGCCGGGCGCGACCATCGCAATCATGCCGACGCCCATGTTGAACGTCTTCTCCAGCTCCGGCAACGCCACCCGGCCGACCTCGCCGACGAGGGAGAACACCGGCTGAGGGGTCCAGCTCGCGCGGTCGACCACGACGTGGACGTCGGCGGGCAGCACCCGCGCCAGGTTGGCCGCGAGACCGCCGCCGGTCACGTGGCTGAATGCGTGCACGTCGACGTCGGCAGCGCGCGCGAGGTCGAGACAGTCGAGGGAGTAGATCCGCGTCGGCTCGAGCAGCTCCTCGCCGAGGGTGCGGGCGAGCACATCGACATGGGCGTCGAGGCGCAGGCGTCCCTGGGTGAGGAGCACGTGCCGGGCAAGGGAGTAGCCGTTGGAGTGGAGCCCGCTCGCCCGCATGGCGATCGCGATGTCGCCAACCTTGACCCGCTGCGGTCCGAGCAGGTCGTCGGCGTCGACGACGCCGGTGCCCGCTCCTGCTACGTCGTACTCGTCGGGCGCGAGCAGGCCGGGGTGCTCGGCCGTCTCACCGCCGACCAGCGCACAGCCGGCCTGGCGACAGCCCTCGGCGATGCCGGCCACGATCGCGGCGATGCGCTCCGGGACGACCTTGCCGGTGGCGATGTAGTCGGTCATGAACAGCGGCTCGGCACCGCAGACGACGAGGTCGTCGACGACCATCGCGACGAGGTCGATCCCGATGGTGTCGTGCTTGTCCATCTTCTGCGCGATGACGACCTTGGTGCCGACACCATCGGTGGACGTCGCGAGCAGCGGGCGGTCGTAGTGCTTGATGACCGAGATGTCGAACATCCCGGCGAAGCCACCGAAGTCACCGACGACCTCAGGTCGCTGGGCCCGGGCGATCGAGGCCTTCATGAGGGCTACGGCGTGCTCGCCCGCCTCGACGTCGACGCCAGCAGCGGCGTAGGTCGTGGGTGCGGCGGAGCTGTGATGAACGACGTCGCCCGAGATCGGCTCGGTCACGGGCGCGTCAGAGCGTCTGCCGCACCGCCGCCGCCGGCGTCGACGTCGAGGCGGGCGAGCACGCCGTCGCCCTCATGAAGGTCTCGCTCGCGCGTGCGCATCGCCCCGAGGTCGTGGGCGAGATGGGCGGCTTCGCCGGCCTCTTCGACGTCTCGCTCATCAAGAAGT
>JANMBJ010000113.1:0-2385 GCA_031360335.1 Candidatus Nanopelagicales bacterium | reverse complement strand
TGACCTCGTCGGGCGTGCGGCGGTGCGCATGGTCACGCTGGCTCCCGAGCTCCCCGGTGGCGTCGAGGCCGTACGTCGGATCACCGGTCTCGGTGCGATCGCTGCGCTCGGTCACACCGACGCCGACCACGCGACCGCTCGTGCTGCGATCGACGCCGGCGCCCGCCACGCGACCCACCTGTTCAACGCGATGCGCCCCCTTCGCCACCGCGACCCAGGACCCGTCGTGGCCCTGCTCGAGGACCCACGGGTGACGGTCGAGCTCATCCGCGACGGGGTCCACCTCGACGGGGCACTGTGCTCCTGGCTCGACTCCTCGGTCGCTCCCAGTCGTCTCGTCGCGGTCACCGACGCGATGGCGGCGGCCGGGAGCCCGGACGGCCGCTATGCGCTCGGTGATCTGACGGTCGTGGTCGAGGAGCGGGTCGCCCGGATCGACGGCACCTCGACCCTCGCCGGGAGCACGGCCACGATGGATGTCCTCTTCCGTTCTGCAGCAGGCGATCTCGCAGATGAAGCCCTGGCGAGGGCCACCGCCCAGACCGCCGCCAACCCAGCACGTCTGCTCGGCCTCGCAGACCGTGGACGGCTGGCGGCCGGCGCGCGCGCCGACGTGGTGGTGCTCGCCGCGGACTCGCTCGAGGTCCGGCGCGTGATGCGCGCGGGGTCCTGGGTCACGAGTCGGTAAACCTCGGCGCGACCCCCTTGACGAGAGTTGGTTAGTAAACTTTACTAACTGACATGGCCAGCCGCAGCCCTCGCCGACTCCAGCACGACAGTGCCGTGCTCCCGGCCGACGGACGCCGGCAGAACCTCTCCCTCGTGCTGCAGGCGCTCTACACCGGCGGGGCCATGAGCCGAGCCGACCTCGCGCGGCGCCTCCAGCTCACCAAGGTGACCGTCTCCGACCTCGTTGCGGCTCTCATCGAGCGCGGCCAAGCGGTCGAGCTCGGTCAGTCCGACGTCGTACGCCCGGGCAAGCCCGCGACGCTGGTCGACGTCAACCGCACCGGGCTGCACGTGGTCGGGGTCGACCTCACCGCCCATGAGGTGATCCGGGCAGCGGTGCTCGACCTCGACGGCAACGTGCTCCACCGGTGCGAGCGAGCGCTCGGCGGGTCCTCGACCGGCGACGACGTGCTCGCGGACGTGCTCGCGCTCGTGACCGAGGCTGTGGGTCTCGCGACCGAGCCCCTCCTCGGCGTCGGCGTGGGCACTCCCGGGGTCGTCGGACCCGACGGCGACGTGCTCACCGCGCCGAACCTCGGGTGGACCGACGTGCCGCTGCGCGCGCTGCTCGCCGAAGCGACCGGCCTGCCGGTGCTCGTGTGCAACGACGCCGACGCGGCGGTGCACGCGGAGTACACCCTCGGCGACGGTGGTGACGACCTCATCCTCGTGAAGATCGGCCTCGGCGTTGGCTGCGGGCTCATCGTGGCCGGGCGCCGCGTGCGCGGTGCGCACTTCGCCGCGGGCGAGATCGGGCACGTCACCGTCGGCACCGACGGTGGTGAGCTCTGCAGCTGCGGCAACGTCGGCTGCCTCGAGACGTGGCTCTCCGCGCCCCGCCTGCAGAAGGCGCTCGCCGACAGCGGCACCGACACCGAGGGGCCGCTGCGCGCTGCCGGGGAGCGCCTCGCGATCGCGCTCGCCCCGGTCGTCGCTGCGCTCGGCCTCACCGAGGTCGTGCTCGCCGGCCCCCATGAACTTGTCGACGGCTCGCTGCTCCGTGCCGTGGACGAGACCCTGCGCCGCCGGATGCTCGCCCGCAACGCGTCCACCCTCGAGGTGCGCGTCGCGGCCGACGCCGACGACATCGTCCTGCGCGGAGCGGCAGTACTGGTCCTCTGGGACCAGTGGGGGGTGGCCTGAATCCACCGAGCACCCCAGGGCTCGACCCCGGCTGAGCCGCACCCGCGGCTCCTACGCACCGAAGGACACCCAGTATGAAGAAGCACATCGGCCTCGTGGCGGCCTCGGCCGCCGCGGCACTCGCCCTGACCGCCTGCAGCAGCGGCAGCGGTACGGCGGCGACGGCCAGCCCCTCCCAGACCGCTGACAACTCCACGCGCACCATCACGCTCTGGCTCGCCGGTGGTGACACGCCGGACGAGCTGCGCACCTATCTCAAGGACACGTTCAAGACGAAGACGGGCGCGACGCTCAAGATCGAGGAGCAGTCGTGGGGGGACCTCCTCACCAAGCTCACGACCTCGCTCCCCGACGCGGCGAACACGCCTGACGTCGTCGAGCTGGGCAACACCCAGGCTCCGACGTTCACCAACGTCGGCGCGTTCTCCGACGTGAGCGACATGTATGACGAGCTCGGCGGCAGCAAGCTGCTGCCGTCGTTCGTCGAGGCCGGCAGCGTCGACGGCAAGAAGT
>JANMBJ010000095.1:0-8589 GCA_031360335.1 Candidatus Nanopelagicales bacterium | reverse complement strand
GAGCTGGCTGCTGCAGACCCGACCTACGAGCTTCTTCTACGAGTCACGCGACCTCGGCGTCGACGGCTGCACCGCGTCGAAGTGCTCGACCGAGGTAATCGCGCTCGGCAACCCGATCATCTGGTGGGCCGCGACGGCCGCGCTCGTGCACCAGAGCTGGCGCTGGTTCGCGACCCGCGACTGGCGCTCCGGTGCCGTGGTGCTCGCGGTGCTTGCTGGCTGGCTCCCGTGGCTGGCGTTCCAGCAGCGCACGATCTTCACGTTCTACTCCGTCGCGTTCGTGCCGTTCCTGTGCATGGTCCTGGCGCTCAGCCTCGGCGCCGTTCTCGGACCAGCCGACGCGACCCCGCGTCGTCGTACGTCCGGCGCCATCGCGGTGGGCATCTACGTCATGTTCGCCCTCCTCGCCGCCTGGTTCTTCTACCCCATCTGGTCCGCCCAGGTGATCCCCTACACCTCCTGGCAGATCCGCATGTGGCTCCCCACCTGGGTCTAGCCCCAGTCGGGCGGCTAAACGGCTGCCGCAACCGGGTCGGCGTCGACGTCACCGGTCGGCTGGCTCTCCGGCATGCGCCCGGTGAACATGAGTGAGATCAGGGCAAGCACAGCGAGCACTCCGAGTGCCGCGTGCATGCCTTCGATCCGCGCATCACGGTTGGCCGCGACGACGTCGGCCGACACGTCGCTCGGGACACCAGCGTCGTCGAGCGCAGACTGCAGTGCCGTGTCGGACAGGAACGGAACCCCGGCCGCGAGCTGGGTCGACGCCTGGCCCTTGACGCTCGCGGGGATCTGCGGATTCTGCTCGATCCCCACGATGAGCGAGGCGGTGAGAACCGAAATGAGGATCGAACCCGCCAGCGCCGTGCCCAGGGACGCGCCGAGGTTGGTCGCTGTGTTCTGAAGACCACCCACCTCCCCCGACTGCTCGTCGGGCACCGACGACACCGTGACGGCGCCGAGCTGCGACGCCAGCGCCCCGATGCCCAGACCGATGAGCACCATCGGGATGGAGACTGCCGCGGCGTCGCTGTCGATGTCGATGCCGCCCATGAGCACGAGGATCCCGGCGAGCATGAGCAGGAGCCCCACCCTCGTCACCCGGCGAGGCGATACGGAAGGCCACACCTTCGGGATGCCGGCCGCCGCAACGAGAAGCGCGACCGACAGCGGCATGATCCGGAGCCCTGTGGCGATCGCGGAGAGCTCGAGCACGACGGAGAGATAGAGCGGCACGACGAAGAAGACGCCCGCCTGCAGCAGGAACTGGAAGAAGAACATGATCAGGCCGCCGTTGAGCTGGCGTACGGCGAACATCTCGGGACGCACCAGCGGCTCGTTGCCGCGACGGATCACCCGGTGCTCCCACAGGAAGAACAGCCACACGACGAACAGCCCGAGAAGCACGCACCAGAAGGTCAGCGACAGACCTGCCACGGAGCTGGCTCCCGGCTTGGGGGAGATCCAGCCCCACTCACTGGATCGCAGCACGCCGTAGACCGCGAGACCGAGACCGATCACCGACAGCACTGTGCCGACGAAGTCGAGGCGCGCGCTCGACTCGGCCGGTGAGTCCGCGATCCGCCTCGACAGCGCGAGGATCCCGAGGACCACGGCGACCTCACCGAAGAAGACCAGCCGCCACGACGCGTACGTCGTCGCCGCTCCACCGATGAGCGGACCCGCCGCGACGGCTATCGCGCCGGCGGATGCGATGAGGCCGTACGCCTTCGGGCGTGCGGCCGGCGCGAAGTTGCCGGCTACGAGCGCAACGACCGCCGGCAGGATCAGTGCCGCGCCCACACCTTCGAGGAACGACCATCCGAAAATCAGCACCGTGAGGTTCGGGGCGAGCCCGGTAACGAGCGAACCGGCTCCATAGATGACGCAGCCGATCGCGAACGCGCGACGCCGGCCGATGAGCGATCCGATCTTGCCCCCCGTGATCATGAGCGTAGCCATCACGAGGGTATAGAGCGTGATCGCCGTCTGGATGCCGGTGATGGTGGTGCCGAGATCGCTCGCGACCGTCGCCATCGAGACGTTCATCACCGAGCTGTCGAGCGTCATGAGGAACTGCGCGGCAGACAGGGTCACGAGCACCCCACCGGCCGCTGCCGCAGCGCTCGTCCTGGTCGTCGAGTCGTCGCTCATCTGTGCTCCCCTGGTCGCGTCCATGCGCGCTCGACCTTAGAGGTCCGACATCACGATCGTGGTCGATGGCCGGTGGTTCACCGACGGGTCCGCCGCGGGCCAAGATCACGAGTTGCGGTCAGAAGATGCCCCTCGAGGTCAGGAACGTCCCTCGGGGTGGGGGGCGGCGGTGGGGAGGGTGATCTCGAAGGCGCAGCCGGGGCCGGCGTTGGCCACGGTGACCGTGCCGCCGAAGGCGTCGACGAGACCGCGTACGACGGCGAGACCAAGGCCCGCGCCGGTCGCTGCGCCCGGGGTTCGCGCAGCCGAACCGCGCCATCCCGCCTCGAACACGCGAGGCAGGTCGTCCGCCGGGATCCCGCCGCACGTGTCGCTGACGCGCACCGTGGTGCCGGCGGCGGTCGAGGCCGCCTCGACGTGCACCGAGCCGTCGGGTGGGGTGTAGCGCACGGCGTTGACCACCAGGTTGGTCAACGCCCGAGAGAGCCCCGACTCGTCGACATAGGCGGTCACGCCGTCGTCGCACTCACCCGAGAGGTGCACGCCTCGCTGGTCGGCTAGTACTGCGGCGCTGGCTATAGTGTCCGAGAGCAGGTCTCGCAGGCGCACCTCCTCGAGGTGCAGGTCGAGGTGCCCGGACTGCAGTCGCGACACCGCGAGCAGGTCGTCGACCATCCCAGCAAGGCGGTCGACCTCCTCGCGGATCCGGCGGTGATACGTCGACGGGTCCGGTGCCACGTCGTCCTCGAGCGCCTCGGCCATCGCGCGGATCCCGGCCAGCGGGGTGCGCAGGTCGTGAGACACCCACGCGACCATCTCGCGCCGCTTGGCCTCCACCTCGGCGTCGCGCTGGCGCTCCATCGCCTCGCGCTCCGCGTCGTGCTGGATGACCGTCGTACGACGTGCCAGCGCGACGCCGACCACGAGCGCCACGGGAACGGTCGCGACCAGGACCGTCCACACCACCTCGAGGTTGGAGCCCTCCAACGCCATCGAGCGCGCACCCGCGAGGATGCCCGCTGCGAGAGCGAGAACGACGGTGACAGGCGTGAGAAGTGCTGCCACCACAGGGGATCTGCGACCGACAAGGGTGACGGCGATGGCACCGAGGAGCCCCACCACTGCAGCGGCCACCGCTGCCTGCCACGCCAACGTCCAGTCCATGCTCACGACTTCCTGCTCACGACTCGATGGTCACCGCTCGACCGTCGCCAGTGCCGACCACTCGATCACGTGCCGGCGTCACCGTAAGTCTGCACGAGCGCCTCACCTGTCGAAGCCACCGCAGGATCCCAGCGATAGCCCACACCCCACACCGTGACAAGACGAATGGGCTCCGCGGGGTCCTCCTCGATCTTCTCGCGAAGCCGGCGGACGTGGACCGTGACCGTCGACTGGTCGCCGAACTCCCAGCCCCACACCTCACGCATGAGCTCCTCGCGCCGCAACGCCTTGCCCGGTCGGGCCATCACGTGGGCGAGCAGGTCGAACTCTCGCGTCGTCAGCGAGAGCTCACGCTCACCGAGCCGCACAGTGCGTGCTGCGACGTCGACCCGCAGGTCGCCGTCGACGAGCACGGGCTCCACGCCGGCCAGCTGCTGGGGCTCGCTGCGGCGCAGCACCGAGCGGACGCGCAGTGCCAGCTCACGCGGGCTGAACGGCTTGACGACGTAGTCGTCGGCGCCGACCTCGAGACCAGCGATGCGGTCCTCCTCCTCGCCACGAGCCGTGAGCATCACGACCGGCAGGCTGGGGTTGACGGCGCGCAGCCGACGGCACACCTCGAGGCCGTCGATCCCGGGCAGCATGAGGTCGAGCACGACGATGTCGGGTGGGGCGGCCGCCGCGATCGTCAGGGCCGACAGGCCGTCAGCGGCGTGCGCCGCCTCGAAGCCGTCACGGCGCAGGTAACCCAGCACCACCTCGGCGACTGTGGGGTCGTCATCGACGACGAGGACTCGGGGCATGCGCACAATCTAGGCGGAGAGCCGTTCCCGTGACCGTCCTAGGACCGGGACCGTCAGCGGTTCGTAAGGCATCAGGCCTGCCTGAGCCGCCCGCTGTGGGTTGCACTGGTCCTACCCACTGCAGAGGAGTCTCCTGATGGCGCGTCACGCCCTTCACCGCACCGTCCCGATCACGCTCGGCGCTCTCCTGCTCGCCGGGTGCGGGAGCCAGGTCGCGAGCACGACAGCGGCGGCACCCGCAGCGGCGACGACGTCACCCGCTGCAACCGTGGCCGCTGCGTCGCCGACGCCGGCGGTCTCGTCCGCGAGTGCGAGCCCACGGTCGAGCGCGCCCGCCGCGGCCGGCTCCTACATCGACTACGCGACCTACTCCGCCAACAAGGCGGCGTATTCCGCCGGCAAGGTCGTGCTCTTCTTCCACGCACCGTGGTGCCCGAGCTGTCGGGCCACCGAGGAGAACCTCCTCGCAGATCCCTCCAAGATCCCGGCCGGCCTCACCATCGTGAAGACCGACTACGACAGCTCGACCGACCTCAAGGCCACCTACGGAGTCACGGTCCAGCACACGTTCGTGGAGGTCGGCGCCGACGGCGCACTGCTCGCCAAGTGGAGCGGGACGCTGACCGCGTCCGACATCGCAGGACGACTCGTGTGAGCCCGACCCTGCTGATCGGCGCGCTGATCGCGGGCGCGCTCACGACCTTGGCACCGTGCGTGCTTCCGCTGCTCCCGGTGATCGTCGGCGGGTCGCTCGTCGCGACAGACACAGACGTCGCAGATGTCTCGATGGACGCGGAGTCCGGCCAGGTCGGCGCCGTCGCCGTCCGTCGTCGGCGCGTGAGCGCCTCGCAGCGACGTGCGCTCGTGATCGCGGCATCGCTCGCGGCATCCGTCATGGTGTTCACGCTGGTGCTCAAGGCATCGACGGCACTGATCGGGATCCCAGCCAGTGCCTGGGCCTATCTCTCGGGTGCGATCCTCGTCGTGCTCGGCCTGATCAGCGTCTTCCCGCGCCAGTGGGAGCTCGTCAGCGGTCGGCTGCGTCTGCAGGCCCGGAGCACGCGCTATCTCGCCGGGGCGGCGGACCGTTCCGGCACGACGGAGGCCGTGCTGACCGGTGCGGCGCTGGGCCCGGTGTTCTCGTCCTGCTCTCCGTTGTATGCCTACGTCATCGTCACGGTGCTGCCGGCCTCGACCCTCGACGGCCTGCTCCTTCTGCTCGCCTACGTCATCGGGCTGGCAGGCACCCTGCTCGTCGTCGCCCTGCTCGGACAACGCGCGATCCGCCGCCTGGGATGGGCCGCAGACCCCCATGGCACCTTCCGCCGCGCCCTCGGCGTGGTGTTCATCGTGGTCGGCCTCGCGGTCGCCCTCGGGTGGGACCGTACGATCCAGGAGTGGATCCTGGAGAACTCCCCGATCCAGCCCTGGAGCTTCGGGTCCGACACGATCATCGGTGAGTCATGACAAGCACTCTCGAGCGTGAGACGACGCCCACGGTCGACCGACGCAGGGCGGCACTCGTCGGTGCCCTCGCGTCATTCGCCGGCCTGGCCTCGGCAGAGCTCTTCGGGCTCGTGCTCCCGGGTCGCCCGAGCCCGGTGACGTTCGTCGCCGACCGAATCATCGCCGCGATGCCCGACGGACCGCGCGAGGCGCTCATCGGTGCGGTCGGCACCCTCGACAAGCCGTTGCTCGTCGTCGGCATCCTGCTCGGCGTGGTGCTCGGCGGTGCGGTCATCGGTCGGGTCAGTGCGGCACGTCAGTCCTGGGCGCCGTGGCTCTTCGCCGTCGGTGGTGTGGTCGGCTGGCTCGTGGCGTGGGACGGCAACAGCGCCGACATCCTGGGCCTCGCGCTCGTCGTCGCCGTCGGCGTGACCGTCGCGTCGTTGGCGTGGACCCGGCTGATGCCGGCGTCGACCCCGGACACCACCGGGCCGACCGTGGATCGACGTACGGTTCTGCGGGCTGCCGGATTCCTCGGGCTCGCGAGTGCCGTGGCGCTCGGAGTCGTGACGATCGCCCGTCGCGGCTCCACCGCTGCAGTCGATGCCGTGCGAACCACCCTGAAGATCCCGGTCGCAGCTGACCCGGCGAAGGCACTCAGCAGCGGCATCACGCCCGATGTTCCGGGCATCGCCCCAGCCATCACACCGGCCGAGGACTTCTACCAGATCGACGTTGCTCTGACACCACCGTCGGTCGACGTCGCGACGTGGGCGCTCACGATCGACGGACGGGTCGACAAGCCGATCACGTTGACCTACAACGACTTGCTGGCCATGCCGAGCATGGAGCGATACGTCACGCTGACCTGCGTCAGCAACGACGTCGGCGGCGACCTCGTCGGCACGGCGAAGTGGCAGGGGGTGCGCCTCACCGACCTGCTCGCGAAGGTCGGTGTCCACGACGACGCGACCATGGTGCTCGGTCGTTCGGTCGACGGATTCACTGTCGGCTTCCCGCGCTCGGTCCTCGACGACGGACGCGACGCGATGGTCGTCTACGCCATGAACGGGGAACCGCTGCCGGTGAAGCACGGCTTCCCGGTGCGCCTGGTCGTGCCCGGGCTGTACGGCTACGTCTCCGCCACCAAGTGGCTGGAGCAGATCAAGCTCACGACGCCGGCCGAGGACGTGCCGTTCTGGTTCTCGCGCGGCTGGTCCGACGACGGGACGATCGAGTCGGCGTCGCGCATCGACGTACCCCGCGACGGCACTCCGGTGAAGGCCGGGACGGTCGCCGTGGGAGGTCGCGCGTGGCACCAGCACACCGGCGTGGGGTCCGTGGAGATCCGGGTCGACGACGGGCCGTGGGAGAAGGCGACACTGGCCGATCCGATCGGTGTCGACACCTGGCGGCTCTGGTCGTGGCAGTGGGCGGCCACGACTGGCCAGCACACGCTGACCGCGCGCATGCACGACATCGACGGCACGGTGCAGAGCGACGCCCAGCGCCCCACTTTCCCCGGCGCCTCCAGCGGCCTGCACAGCATCGTCGTCAACGTCGCCTGACAGTCCCGTCGCATGACAATGCCTCAGCGGCAGCCCGGCCGAGTGGCCGACCCCATCCATCCACAGCCGGCGCGTCAGTGCCGCCCGTCGGCCCCCGCAGCCCACGCCCGACGCAGCAGAGCGTTGAAGGCTGTGGCCTCGGTGAGCTGCGGGTTGTGACCCGAGGCACCGAACTCGGTGATGGTGACGCCCAGCCGTTGCGCCACCTCGCGCGCGGTCTCGCGGAAGGCCGCAGCCGCTCGGATCCGCTTCGGATCGGTTGCTGCTCGTGCGGTCTCCGACGGCCAGCCTCCGGAGACGACCACGGTGCGCCCGCTGATCCGGCATACGGCTTCCCAGTCGACGGGCGGGTCGAGCGGCATCGCCTCGATGCGGGTCGCCTCGGCCGCGATCCGGTCGAGATCGGACCAGCTGTTGACCGTGATCGAGATCAGACGGGGGTGGAGTCCGAGCACGAGGTCGGCCCAGTCCGCGAAGAACTCAGCGCCGTCCAGGTGGGGTGCTCGCCGGGCGAGGCCCCAGAGGTCCTCGGTGAGCGACTGCGCGTCAGGGTGGTCGCTGATGCCGTACATCGGCGGCTCGACCACGACCAGCGAGCGGACGAGGTCGGGTCGCTGTCCCGCGGCGACGAGGGCGACGACACCGCCGTAGGAATGGCCGAGCACGTGCGCTCCACCGATCGACTCGAGGAGCGCGAGCAGATCGGGGACGTCGACGGGCCAGCCGACCTCGCCCTGGTGCGGCGAGGCACCGTAGCCCCGACGGTCGACGATGTGCAGCCGGTGGGAGTCGGCGAGCACGTACTGCTCGGCGAAGGTCTGCGCGCCCCAGCCGAGGGCGCCGTGCAGCAGGACGACGGGCTCACCCGCGCCGACCACCTCGATGCGGAGTCCGTCCATAGGACGAATCATCACGGCCAACCTCCGAGCTAGGTGCTCACGACGCGGGAGACCACGTCGTGAGCGCATGTCTCGACACGTCAGACCCTCGTCACGACGCTCGACCTGAGCTGCAGCGCGCCGAAGCCGTCGACCTTGCAGTCGATGTCGTGGTGGCCCGCTCCCTGCACGAGTCGGATGTTGCGCACCTTGATGCCGACCTTGACCGACGAGGTCGCGCCCTTGACCCTGAGGTCCTTGACAACCGTGACCGTGTCGCCATCGGCAAGGACGTTGCCGACCGCGTCGCGGATCACCCCGTCATCACCTGCGTCGCCCGCGGAGTCAGAGGCGTCGGCGGACTCCCACTCGTGGGCGCACTCGGGGCAGACCAGCAGCGCACCCATCTCGTACGAGTATGCGCTCGCGCACTCCGGGCACGGGGGCAGCACCGTCTCGTCGCTCATCCAAGCACCCTAGGCCGCCACCTCCCCAGCCGTTGTTGTGTTGGCACGACGGGGGGTACCCGGTCGGGGCGACAACTCGGCGGGGGAGCAGCGGGGGACCGTCGCCCGC
>JANMBJ010000090.1:0-3345 GCA_031360335.1 Candidatus Nanopelagicales bacterium | reverse complement strand
CACCCACCTCGACGTCGACGACGACGCCATCACCGTGGCCGCCGACGTCCTCACCCGCCTCCTCCGTTCCAGCCCCTGACCCCACCCGAGTAACAGGTCGAATGGTCGCTGAGCGGCCCCGCTTAACGACCGTTAGACCTGTGACTCGGGGAGGGCTGGGGCGCGGTCGAAGAGGGGCGGGAGGACTCGTACGGCGTGGGCGAGGTCGCGGAGGTCGCCGTCGACGAGCGCCTGCGGGCCGTCGCAGAGAGCGGTCTCGGGGTGCGGGTGCACGTCGACGATGATGCCGTCGGCGCCGATGGCGATCGCCGCGCGCGACAGGGGCACGACGAGGTCACGACGACCGCCGGAGTGCGACGGGTCGACCACGACCGGCAGGTGCGAGAGGTCGTGCGCGACGGGTACGGCGGAGATGTCGAGGGTGTTGCGGGTGGCCTTCTCGAAGGTCCGGATTCCCCTCTCGCACAGGACGATCTCGAGGTTGCCGCGCTGCGCGATGTACTCCGCCGCCATGAGCCACTCCTCGATCGTCGAGCTCATCCCGCGCTTGAGCATCACCGGCTTCCCGCACTCGCCGACCGCCTTCAGCAGCGAGAAGTTCTGCGCGTTGCGCGTGCCCACCTGGAGCATGTCGGCGTAGGAAGCGACGAGCTCCACGTCGGCGACGTCGACGACCTCGGTGACCACCGGGAGGCCGGTCTCGGCACGCACGTCGGACAGGATGCGCAGCCCGTCCTCGCCCAGACCCTGGAAGGCGTACGGCGACGAACGCGGCTTGAACGCACCGCCGCGCAGCAGGGTCGCCCCCGCGCCCTTCGCCATCTCGGCGGCGGCGAGGGTCTGCTCGGCAGTCTCGACGGCGCACGGTCCGGCGATGAGCGTGAAGGTGTCGGGGCCGATCGGCACCCGGCTCGCACCGACGTAGACCGTCGACATCGTCGCGTGGTGCTGGCGCGACACGAGCTTGAACGGCGTCGAGATGCGGACGACCTCGGCCACGCCGGCGAGCGCCCGCAGGTTGAGGCCGTGGAAGCGGTCGATGTCGCCGACGAGGCCGATGATCGTGCGCGTGTCACCACGGCTGACGAACGCGTCGCCGCCCGCTTCGGTGACGCGCGTGATGACGGCGTCGATCTCGACGTCGGTGGCTCCTGGGGTCATGACGACGACCATGTCGGGGTCCGTGCCTCTCGGGCGGAGCGTCGTCCCGGGCCAGGGACAACGAAAGCCCCGGCCGGGTACGGCGCGGGGCTGGTGAACGGGTGGGCGCGTCAGGCGGCGCGGCCCACCCGGGAAGACCCGGGCCGGTCGCCATAGAACTGCCAGGAACGCATGGTGCGACGATAGCCGGACGTTTCCAGCCCGTGGACTTCGTGTCCACGATGCGGGACGAGGTCGACCCCACCCAAGGCGTCGGCATACGACGTCGGCACCATGGCAGCGTGACGCAGGGGGCGGACGACGGCGATGCGGTGGCGGACGGCGCCATCGCTGCCCGACTGCCGCCTGGCCAGGTCACCGCCGACGACTGGCGCGTCATGCACTACGGCCGACCCCCGACGTTCCGACCTGACACCTGGGATTTCCAGGTCCTGGGTGCGACCGTCGACGGCGGCGCGACCCGCTGGGGCTATGACGACTTCATGGCGCTGCCGCAGGTCGAGGTGAGCGCGGACTTCCACTGCGTCACGAAGTTCTCGATGCTCGACAACACCTGGACCGGGGTGCTCGCCTCGACGATCCTCGAGATCGCCCCGCCGGACAGCGACGCGACGCATGTGCTGGTGTGGGCCGATCGCGGCTACACCGCCAACGTCCGGCTCTCGGACCTGCGAACGCCCACCAGTGTGCTCGCGCACAGTCACGACGGCGCGTCGCTCTCGGTGGAGCACGGCTCGCCGCTGCGCCTCGTGGTGCCGCACCTCTACGCCTGGAAGGGGCCTAAGTGGGTCCGCGGCTTCGAATACCTCACGCAGGACCGCCGAGGCTTCTGGGAGGAGCGCGGCTATCACACCGTCGGCGACCCCTGGCGCGAGCAGCGCTACAGCTATCAGGAAACCGACCCCGACCACTGAGCTGCGATGGCCGCGCCCGCCACCGACCTGATCGCCCAGGTGGGGTTCAGACGACGTCGATGCCGACCGTCGAGCCGAACGGGAGCGACGTCCCGGCCTTGGAGCTCTGGGTCACGACCCGGCCGAACGGCGTGAAGCCGATGGGATAGCTCACGTCAGCCTTGAAGCCGAGCCTGGTGAGCAGCGCGCGTGCGTCGGCCTCGGGCACTCGATAGAGATCCGGCACCACCACGAGCGGCGGGCCCTTGCTCACGACAAGAGTGACGGTGCCGCCCTTGGGGACGGCGACGCCGGCCTTGGGATCGGTCGAGATGACGCTGCCCTCGGGCACCGTCTTGCTGTAGTCCTGCGTCGACTTGGCCTTGAGCCCGAGCTTGGTCAGCGCCGCGGTGACCTGCGTCGCGGGCTTGCCGACGTAGTTGGGCAGGGGTACGGGCGCCGGCCCCTTCGAGAGCACGAGACCAACCTGCTGGTCGCGCTTGAGCTTCTGGCCCGCGGCGGGATTGGTCGTCACGACGCTCCCCACGGGAGTGGTCTCGTCGTAGGCCGATGTCGACGCACCCACGGTGAGGCTGCCGTCGGTGATGGCTTGGGTCGCGTCGTCGACCGTCATCCCTCTGACCTGGGGCACGGCGTAGCGCTCCGGTCCCTTCGACACCACTGCGCGCACGGTCGAGCCTTCTCGGGCCTCACCTCCCCCGACCGGGTCGGTCGAGATGATCGCTCCCGACTTCACCGTCTCGCTGAAGTCGGTCGCGCTCGCGTCGAGCGTCAGCTTCAGGGGGGTGAGCTTGGCCTGCGCGGCCGCCGGGGTGAGGTTGGCCAGCCCGGGCACCTGCACGGTCTTCGTCGCACCGTAGACCCACGCGATCCCACCGACGAGTGCACCGACGAGAAGCACTGCCAGCAGCGGGATCCAGCCCCGACGACGCCGACGCGGTGCGACTGCGCCCTTCGGTGTCGGAGGCAGTGACGGGTGGGCCGACTTCACCCCGCGCGGGGGCGCAGCGGTGGCGGAGGTCACGAGTGGCACCACGAGGGTGGCCGCCTGGTCCTCGGTCACGCCGAACGGCCGCGGGCTCGGCAGCGTGCGGCGCGCATCGCGTACGTCGGCGAGGAACGTCGCCGCGTCGGGATAGCGGTCGTCGGCGTCGCGGGCGGTCGAGCGCGCGACGAGGGCATCCATCGAGCGGGGGATTCCGGGCCGCACCGACGACGGGGCGGGCACGGCGGCGTTGACGTGCTGGTAGGCCACGGCGAGCGGGGTCTC
>JANMBJ010000471.1:0-16019 GCA_031360335.1 Candidatus Nanopelagicales bacterium | reverse complement strand
CCGACCTTCGTGAGCGCCGCGACCACGTCGGCCACTGCAGCGCATAGGGCGGCAGCGTTGGCGGACGGAGTAGTCGTACTCATGTTCTAACTCTGTCATGGCCCTGAACGAGCTGTCAACCCCGAAACCCCAATAAACGTAGGGGATTTCAGCCACGGTTCTCCACATGTGGATAACCGTGGATGGGACGTCGCGACACCGTCGTGGCTCCGTCGGTCGGCTCAGCGGGAGGTCAGTGCGGTGGTGACTGCGGCGACGGAGTGGTCGCGGTGCTCGGCCTGCATGGCGATGGCTCTGGGTACATCGCGGGACTCGAGCGCGTCGAGCAGCGCTGCGTGCTCGTGCAGCACGCGGGCACGGTTGTCGGAGCCGGCGAAGTAGACCGACCGGTAGACGTCGGTGGCGTCCCACAGCCCGCGCAGCGTGCGTGAGAGCCGCGGCATGGCTGCGGCGTCAAAGAGCAGGAAGTGGAAATCCCGGTTGGCCGTCGTCATCTCAGCGAGATCGCCGCGGCGCCCGGCATCCTCAACATCCCCTGCAGCAGAGGCAATTGCGTCGATGTCGGTGTCGGTCAGACGGGGTAGGGCGACCCGGATGGCCTCGGCCTCGAGGAGCTCACGCATGCGATAGACCTCGACGAGGTCATCGACCGACAGCTCGGAGACTACGTAGCCACGGTGGCGGTGGTATTGCACCTGGCCTTCGCCCTCGAGCACCTTGAGTGCTTCGCGCAGCGGCACCCGCGACACGCCGAGACGCTCGGCGAGCGCCTCCTGACGCACGGGAGATCCGGGTGCGAGGTCTCCGGTGACGAGGAGGCGGCGCAGCTCGGTGATCACTGCCTCCGTCGCGGTCGGCGGACGCTCGAACGTCGCGGTCATGAGTGCCCACCGACAGCCGGGGGTGCGCTGCGATAGGTCGGAGGCGTCGCCGACATGCGCAGCGGGTTGGCGACCTGGGGCACCTCGGTGCCGGGCACGGTCACGACGGGGGAGAGGTCGAGGGAGGTCGCGAGGTCGAAGGCGCCGCGGATGTCGTTGACCGGACCGCACGGCACACCGGCGGCTGTCAGCTCGCGCTGCCAGTGGTCGGCGCCGTGTGCTGACAGTGCTGACTCGAGGACGAGGCGTACGTCGTCGCGGTGCGCGACCCGCGCCGGATTCGTGGCGAAGCGCACATCATCGGCGAAGCCACTGATCCCGAGAACCGTGACGAGAGAGCGGAACTGCCGGTCGTTGCCCACGGCGAGCACCAGCGGGCGGTCAGCAGTCGCATAGACGGAGTAGGGCGTGATCGACGGATGGTCGTTGCCCAGGATGCCGGGCACGACGCCCCCCGCGACGTAGGCCGCGCTCTGGTTGACCATCGCCGAGAGCAGCGATGACAGCAGGTTGACCTCGACGTGCTGGCCCTGACCCGTCGCCGTGCGGTGGTGCAGCGCGGCGAGGATGCCGTAGACCGCGTGCAGTCCCGTGACCACGTCGACCAGTGCCACGCCCACCTTGGTCGGGCGCTCGGGGTCAGGTCCCGTCACCGACATGAGACCGCCCATCGCCTGCACGAGAAGGTCATAGCCGGGGAGCTCCTTGCCCTCGCCCGACCCGAACCCGCTGATCGAGCAGAGGATCAGACCCGGGTTGTGGGATGCGAGCTCGTCGTAGCCGAGACCCATCCGGGTCAGCGTGCCGGGCTTGAAGTTCTCGACCAACACGTCGGCGCGCAGGGCGAGCTCGCGCGCCTGCTCGAGACCCTCGGGCGTACCGAGGTCGATCGCGACGGAGGACTTGTTGCGGTTGACCGACGTGAAGTAGGTCGCCGTCCCGTCCACGGTGTACGGCGGCCCCCACTGACGTGTGTCGTCACCGGCACCCGGGCGCTCGACCTTGATGATCTCGGCGCCGAGGTCGCCGAGCAGCATCGTGGCGTAGGGCCCGGCGAGCACTCGGGAGAAGTCGGCGACGACGACGCCGTCGAGCGCACCCGGTGTCGTCACCGTGTCACGTCGAGCTCGACGAAGGCGTTGCGCATCAGCGGTAGGCCGCGAGGCCGGTGAGCGCCTCACCGACGACGAGCGTGTGCATCTCGTTGGTGCCCTCGTAGGTGAACACCGACTCGAGGTTGTTCATGTGTCGGATGATCGGGTACTCCAGCGTGATGCCGTTGCCCCCGAGGATCGAGCGGCACTCGCGCGCGATCGCGAGCGACTCGCGGGCGTTGTTGAGCTTGCCGACGCTGACCTGCTCCGGGCGGATCGTGTGGTTGTCCTTGATCCGGCCGAGGTGCATCGCGAGCAGGAAGCCCTTGTCGAGCTCGAGGGCCATGTCGGCCAGCTTCTTCTGGGTCAGCTGGAACGACGCGATCGGCTTGTCGAACTGCTCACGGGCGATGGAGTAGTCGATCGCGGTCTGCAGGCAGTCCCTGGCTGCACCGAGGGTGCCGAAGATGATGCCGAAGCGGGCCTCGTTGAGGCACGACAGCGGGCCGCGGAGACCGGTGACCTCAGGGAGCACCGCGCCCGCGGGGAGGCGTACGCCGTCGAGGATCAGCTCGGCGGTGACCGATGCGCGCAGCGACATCTTCTTGTGGATCTCACGAGCGCTGAAGCCAGGTGTGTCGGTGGGCACCACGAAGCCGCGGATGCCCTCGTCGGTCTGCGCCCACACCACGGCGACGTCGGCGATGCTGCCGTTGGTGATCCACATCTTGGTGCCGTCGAGGACCCAGTCGTCACCGTCGCGCTTGGCGGCAGTGCGCATGCCCGAGGGGTTGGAGCCGAAGTCGGCCTCGGTGAGACCGAAGCAGCCGATCGCCTCGCCCGCTGCCATCCGGGGGAGCCACTCCTGCTTGTGCTCCTCGGAGCCGAAGGCGTGGATCGCGTACATCGCCAGCGATCCCTGCACACTCACCAGGGAGCGGATGCCGGAGTCGCCCGCCTCGAGCTCGAGGCAGGCAAGCCCGTAGGCCACCGCGCTGGTGCCGGCGCAGCCGTAGCCCTCGAGGTGCATGCCGAGCACGCCGAGGTCGCCGAGCTCCTTGGCCAGCTCGCGGGCGGGGATGGATCCGGTCTCGAACCAGTCTGCGATCTCGGGTCGGATCCGGTCATCGACATACTGCGCCACGACGTCGCGGATGGCCCGCTCCTCCTCGCTGAGCAGACCATCGAGGTCGAGCAGCGCGAAGGGGGTCTGGGGGGTGCGGGCCATGGTCTCTCCTCAGAGCGGGACGGATCGCCAGACCCTAGCAGATTGGATCCAATATCCACCAGGCCATCCCGGCGATCGGCGCAGGACACAGATCGGACCCGCGGCCGTGAACGAGGAACGGCCCCCCACCGTGAGGTGACGGGCCGTTCCTCGTTCCGCGCTGGTGCTGTCAGCGACCGCCGAGCAGGTACCAGGTGGCGCCGGTCGAGATGACCGTGATGCTGTTACGGGTCGCTCCGCCGCTCGCCGGCGCAGCCAGCGCGAGGGTCGCCGTCGAGTCGATCGTGTTGAGACCGCTGACCCCGCACGTGTTGGCGCTGGTGTTGAGCCTCTTGATCGTCAAGGTGACGCCAGCGTTGGCACCGGTGGCCACCGGCAGCGCCAGGACGACGCCGGTCACGGCCGGGTTGCACAGCACGACCTGGTCGGTCGAGCTCAGGGTGGTGCTTGCGGTCACGGTACGGATGCCCTGGATCGCACCGGACGCGCCGGTGGGTCCAGCGGCGCCCTGTGCACCAGCAGCACCGGGTGCACCAGCGGAACCGGCAGCACCCGGAGCACCTGTGGCGCCTGGGGCGCCGGCCGGGCCAGCGGGACCGGTGCCACCGGTGGCACCGGTCGCGCCCTTGGCGCCAGCGAGTCCGTTCGTCCCGTCGATGCCGTTCGTGCCGTTGGTCCCGGGGGCTCCGGTGTTGCCGGTCGCGCCGGTCGCGCCGGTCGCGCCGGTGGCACCGTCAGCGCCCACCGGTCCCTGCGGACCGACGAGCCCCTGCGGACCCGCGAGTCCTGGGAGTCCGGTTGCTCCGGTCGCTCCGGTCGCTCCGGTCGCGCCGGTGGCTCCGGACGGACCCTGCAGGCCGACCGGCCCCTGAGCGCCGGTGACACCGACGACCCCGTTGCTCCCGTTCGTCCCGGGTGCGCCGGCAGCGCCGGTAGCGCCGTCGAGGCCGTTGGATCCGGCAGCACCGGCAGCACCGGCTGCGCCGGTGGCACCGACAGCTCCGGTCGGTCCCTGGGGACCGGTCGTGCCTGCGGCACCAGGTGCACCGGCGGCACCATCGGCGCCGGCGGCACCTGTGGCGCCGTTCGAGCCTGCGGCACCGGTGGCGCCGGTGGCCCCGTCGATCCCGTTCGTGCCGTTCGTTCCGGTGCTACCAGCGGCACCCGTGACACCAGCAGCGCCCGTGGCGCCGTCGATGCCGTTCGTACCGTTCGCACCGTTCGTGCCGGTGCTACCAGCGGCACCGGTAGCACCGGTTGCGCCGTCGATGCCGTTCTGGCCAGCAGCTCCGGTGGCGCCGCCGATTCCGTTCGTTCCGTTGGTGCCAGCTGCACCGGTGGCTCCGTCGTTGCCGTTGAGACCAGCGGGACCCGCAGGACCGGTGGCTCCGTCGACACCGTTGGTGCCGTCGTTGCCTGCCGCACCGGTGTTGCCCGTGGCGCCGTCGAGGCCGTTCGCGCCGTCGTTGCCCGTGCTTCCGGTCGGGCCGTCAACGCCGTTCTGACCAGTAGCACCGGTGGCACCGCCATTGCCGTTCGTGCCGTTCGTCCCGTTGGTGCCAGCAGCGCCGGTCGCACCCGTGGCTCCGTCGGCGCCGGTGGGTCCCTGCGGGCCCACAGCACCGATCGCGCCGGTGCTGCCGTTGGTTCCGTTGGTGCCGTTGGAACCGGCAGCGCCCGTCGCGCCGTTCGTGCCATTGGTTCCGGCGGTACCGGTTGATCCGGTTGCGCCCGTGGCGCCCGCAGCACCGACGGCACCTGTGGGTCCGGCCGGGCCGTTCGCGCCGTCGACACCATCGATTCCGTCGGCGCCGTTGGCACCGTTCTCGCCGGTGGCACCGGTCGCTCCGGCAGTGCCTGCGGTGCCGGTGGCACCGACGGCACCCGTGGCGCCGGTCGCGCCGGTGAGGCCGGCCGCACCGGCTGCGCCGGTCGGGCCGGTGGCACCCTTGGCGCCGGTGATGCCCGGAGCACCAGCAGCGCCGCGGGGCAGGAACATGACGTACTTCGTCGTCCCGGCAGGACAGCGGGTCGTGGAGAACGCGAGGCTCATGGCTCTCGTCGTGCTCTTCACGCACATGTACAGGTTGCCGACGATGCGCGGGCCGGCCGCGTTCGCGGGTGCGGCAGTGGCCACTCCCGCCGATGCGACCATGGCACCGCTGGCGATCATCACCAGCGCGCGGGTCGAGCGGGTGCTCGTGGTGGCCACCGGACCTCCTGAGATCGGGGTCGGTGTACGTGAGAGCACGCCGACGTCGAGACGACGATGTGGCTCGTAGGGAGTCCACATCTCGAGGTGTCATCGGCGGAACTGGCGGCGCCTTGAGCCGCGAGAGGGACAGGGCTGAGCAGATCGGGTAGGCCGAACGGGTGCGGCCCACCACGGAATGACTTCGAGTCACGCGGCCGCAGAGGCGGGTGCAGTGCCCACCCCTGCAGCCGGACGAGCCTTAGCCGGTGACCTTGCTGCCGACCGGGAGCAGCTCCACGGTGTACGCCGTGACGAGCGCGCCGGGCGAGGTGACGCTCAGTCCGCAGCGCACCAGCATGACGTTCCCGGTCGCCGTAAACGCCGCAGCACCAGCAAGATTCGAGATCGCGCCCTCCAGGAGATTGCCGGAAAGGGCGTGTCCGACCGCAACCGAGCCGTTCGACTGGAAGAGCTGGCAGGACCAGTCGGTTGTGGTGTTGCCAACTGCGCTATTTCTGCCGGTCACCGCCCAGACGGCCAGGTAGGTCGTGTCACGAGTGACGGAGACGGCGGCGATGGTCGGGCTGGACGTCGTCAGTGCGAGCGCCTGGGCGCTGGCCGACGCGTCGATGACCACGGCGCTGACTCCTGACGGGCCGGTGTCGCCGGTGGCCCCGGTCGGTCCGCGCTGGCCGCTGGCTCCGGTGTCTCCGGTCGCTCCCGTTGCGCCGGTGGCCCCGGGTGCGCCGTCGGCTCCCTGCGGACCTCGCGGTCCCTCGAGGCCAGCAGTTCCAGGAGTCCCTGGCGCTCCGGTCGTGCCGGTGGCACCCGTCGTGCCTGCGTCGCCGGTCGGACCGGCCGGGCCGGCCGCGCCGCTCGAGCCCGCGACGCCCGCGGGCCCCGCAGTCCCGGTGACGCCGCGCGCGCCGGTCGCTCCGAGGCGACCGGCGGCACCGGTGGCTCCCGTCCTGCCGGCGGTGGGGAACACCACATACTTCGTGGTGCCCGCACGGCAGATCGTGACCGACCTCGCGAGGGTGATCGTCCGAGTCGTGGTGTGGACACAGAGATACAGCGTGGTGATCCGCTGCGGCGATGCCTGGGCGGGCGCGACACCTACAGAGCCGGTGATGCCGAGTACGGCCGCACCAGCGGCGGCGAGCAGAGCGCGGGGAATGTTCGTGATGGTTCTCATGACGGCGGCAGACCTCCTCGACGCCCGTCTCCTCGAGCGTACGAACCCCCGCCATCGGTTGCCCGCCCAACACCGGGTCGTGATCGAACCTGGAGCGAGACCTGAGGTGTCCCAGAGCGGGCGGCTCGGGGCACTCGTCCCGCTGCCCTGGACGGCGTTCGGGCAGCACCGACCGACCATCGGGCCACCGAGGTCACATGTCTCGCTCCCGCGCGGGTCCCGCGATCCGCGTGTCCCCGGTTGTACGGTGCGCTCATGGCAGACATGTGGACCGAGGGTCCCCTGCTGGAGCCGAGGAGCCGTGCACGTGACGTCTGACGACCAGGTCTTCGCGCCGCCGGCGCAGTCGCGGACCTTCCCGGCGAGCGATGGCAGCCGGGTGCGCTGGACTGCCGTGATCGTGGGCCTCGTCCTGCTCGTGGGTCTCGGGCTGCTCGGCTACACCTGGTACTCCTCGTCGCACAAGGAGACGGTCGAAGCCTCGACACCGACCAATCCTGGTCCGGTCGTCATGACCAAGGACCAGCTGACCGCCACGGTCGCGGCCTCGGGCCACTCCCTCTATTGGGCCGGGCCGCAGGGACTCCAGTCGTGGGAGATCACGATCGCCAACCGTGACGTCTATGTGCGCTATCTCCCCGCCGGCGTCGCGGTCGGGTCTACGACCCCGTATCTCACCGTCGGCACCTATGAGAAGGCCGATGCCTACACCGGGCTCGTCCAGGCCGCCGCGGTCGCAGGTGCCAAGTCACAGAAGCTGGCGGGTGGGTCGCTGGTCGTCCAGCCTGCTGGCAAGGACACCTCGGCGTACTTCGCCTTCCCCGGCAAGGACCTCCTCATGGAGGTCTATGACCCCACCCCGGGTAAGGCGATGCAGCTCGTGACGTCTGGCGTCGTCCAGCCGATCCAGTAGGCGACACACCTCGTCCTCGCTCGCCCAGACCGCCGGGAGAACTGCCCTCATGCTGCAGTGGCCTATGTCCTGGATCATCGTGCCGCTGTTCATCGTCGCGCTGTCGGTCGGGCTCGGCCTCGCCGCCGAAAGAGTGACTCGCACAAGGCTTCCCGCACCGGTCATCGTCGTGGTGGGGCTGAGTCTGCTCATCGTGCTGAGCACGCTCCTGACCGCCTTCCACGTCACGACGTCCCTTGCCGGCCCCGTCATCGTCGTGCTCTCGGTGGCAGGCTGGCTGCTCGGTCGGCCGTCGCTGTGGGCTCGGCGTCCACGTCGCTGGTCGAGCATCGCCGCGCTCGCGGTCTTCGGCTGTTATGCCGCTCCGGTGGCGCTCTCGGGTGCGCCCTCGTGGGGCGGTTTCATCAAGCTCGACGACACCGCCACCTGGATGGCGCTGGCCGACCAGCTGAGCATCGAGGGGCGCACGACCGACGGACTGGCCCACTCGACCTACGGCGTGCTGGTCCGGCTGCTCTTCGACCAGGGATATCCCGTCGGCGCCTTCGCCGACGTGGGCGTCGTTGCTCGTCTTCTCGGCCAGGACGTCGCCTGGGTCATCGCTCCGGTGATGGCCACGATGGCGGCTGGGCTCGGCTGGGCGTTGTACGCCGCGACCGCGGGACTCATCCGCAGCACGGTGTGGCGCGGAGCAGTCGCCTTCCTGGCGGCGACGTCGACGTTGCTCATGGGCTATGTGCAGTGGGGCGGCATCAAGGAGGTCACCCTGGCGCTGCTCCTGGCCACGTCCTGCGTGCTGCTCACCCAGGGACCGCGCGACCCACGACCGTTGGTGAGCCAGGCGGTGCTCGTCGCCATCCCGATGGCAGGGGTGCTGGTGCTGTTCGGCATCGCCGGGTTGGTCTACCTCGCCCCGCTCGGTGCCGCCGAGATCGCCCTGGTGTGGCGTTCCTATGGCTGGCGTCGGCTCCCCGCTGCCGTCGGTGCCTTCGTCGGTGCCTTCGTCGTGCTCGGGAGCCCGACCCTCGTGCTGGTGGGCAAGCAGTGGGCGACGTATCGGGACTCGAGCCTGAACGGATCCCAGGACATCGGAAACCTCAACGGCCCGTTGAAGTTCTGGCAGGTCTTCGGGGTGTGGCTCACCGGTGACTTCCGGGTCGTGCCGCAGGCCCTGGGCGTCACGGCCTTCCTCGTGGGGCTCGTCGTCCTCTCGGCTCTGGGCGGCACCGTGGTCGCGGTCCGAGCTCGCAAGCCAAGCGTGCCGGTGTTCGTCGTGATGAGTCTCGCGGTGTCGGTCTGGTCGGCGTTCGGCAACGCCTGGCTCGAGGGCAAGGTCCTGGCCGCCGCTTCGCCCGCCCTGCTGCTGGCGGCCGGCATCGCCTTCGCGTGGCTGGCCGAGCACGACCGGTTGTTCGAGGGTGTCGTGCTCGCCGGTGTCGTGGCACTGGGTGTCGTGGCATCCAACGTGATGGTCTACCGAGAGGTGTGGGTCGCCCCGTCCGACCGGATGCAGGAGCTCGCCACCATCGGCGGACTCGATGCGCCCACGCCGGCGTTGATCCTGGAGTACAGCGCTCCGGGTGCTCGGCACTTCCTGCGCAACCTCGATGCCGAGGGAGCGGGAGAGCTGCGCTACAACGAGATCCCGATGTATTCCGGCACCGGGCTGGCCAAGGGCGCCTACGCCGACATCGACGACTTTCCGATGAGCACGCTGGCGGCCTATCCGACCCTGGTGCTGCGCACCGAGGTCGTCGGGAGCCGTCCGCCGTCGACCTACTCCCTCGCCCGTGCGGGCACCTACTACGACGTCTGGGCGACGGACCCGGCCGCACCGCAGATCCGCAGGCACTGGCCGCTGGGCAACCACAGTGATCCCGCGGCTCCCGTCCCGTGCACCGTGGTCCGGGAGGCGATCGCTGCGGCGGGCGAGTCCGGACGGGTCGCCGCCGCTGTGCGCGCACCGCAGACCGTGGTCGACCTCACCGGGGGTGACCTGCCGGCGGGCTGGACGCCGGGGGCACAGCCGGGAGCAGTCTCGATCATGACAACCGGATCGATCACCCGCACCTTCGACGTCGCGACCGCCGGGCACTACCTCGTGACACTCGGCGGGTCGTTGTGGGGAGGCGTCCGGGTCACGGTCGACTCCAGCGAGGTGTGGTCCGACCACGGACGACTCAACTGGACGCCGTACTCCAACCCGCTTCCTGCCCTCGACCTTCAGGCTGGCACCCACATCCTGGTCGTCGACTACGCCGTCGGTCTGCGGCCGGGTGCGGCGTCCACGCCGTCGGAGATCGGTCCCCTCGTCATGTCGACGACCGGGTCAGATGTGCCGGTCACGTATCTCGCACCGGCGCAGGCTCTGACGCTGTGTGGTCAGCGCCTCGACTGGATCGAGGCGGTCGTGCGCTGAAGCCGCGAAGAGGGGCGCGGTCAGCCACCGAGCTCGGTGACGGTCTTGGCGATCCGGCGATCGCGTGTCTCCGCGGTCTTTGCCGCGTCGATGGCCATGACATAGCGCCGATTGTTGCTACAGGTGAGGGCGTCGAACGCCTTCTTCGCTGACGGCGCCTTCGACGAGCACGTAGAGCTTGCGCACAGTCTCGGTGATGTCCCATCGACCCGACCACCCTCGGGGCAGGATGAAGACGTCGCCCTCGGTCAGCTCGACCGATTCTCCGCCGTCGGGCGTGATGGTCACGACACCGGCGAGCAGCAGCATCGTCTCGGTGGTGGGTCGGTCGAGGATCGCCCAGCCCCCAGGCGTGCACTCCCACACGCCGACATCCACGCCGTGACCGGAGAAGAACGAGATCGCGCTGGTCTGCGGATCGCCGCTGTCGGCACCTGCCCGCGGCCCCGTGGAGGTGAGCTCGCCGTCGAGCACGTCGGCGTAGGCGACGACCATCGTGCGGAGTGCCTCGGCTGGGGTGAGCTCGTCGGTCATCGGTGCTCCTCATCAGTGGGTCTGGCTGGTGGCCGGGTCGCTGCCCGGTTGATCAGTGGCCACCGAGGAAGGGCGAGAGGATCTCGGCCCGACGCGATGCACGACCTGTGCGTTCCTCTGCTCCGTCGGCGGAGCCCATGACCCGCAGCCCGAAGTTGACGCCGAGCCAGCGGAACGGCTCCGGCTCCCAGTTCGGTGAGCGGTGGTTGACCCACGGCAAGGCGGTGCGCTCGGTGCGCTGACCGCGTACCAGGTCGGCGAGCGTGCGGCCAGCCAGGTTGCTCGAGGCGACCCCATCGCCGACATAGCCTCCGCCCCAACCGATCCCCGTCATCTCGTCGAGGCCGACGGAGGGAAACCAGTCACGCGGGATGCCGAGCGGGCCGCCCCAGGTGTGCGTGACCGCGTGGTCGCGCACGGCAGGGAAGAGGTCGCAGAGCACGCGCCACAGGTCGTCGAAGACGGCTGTGTCCCGGTCGAACTCCGGCTTGATGGAGGAGCCGAGGTGATACGGCGCCCCTCGACCGCCGAAGGCGAAGCGACCATCGATCGTTCGCTGTCCGTAGATGATGAGGTGGCGGTGGTCGGCGAACGTCTCACCGTGCCGGAGCCCGACCTCGGCCCAGAACTCGTCGGGCAGCGGCTCGGTCGCGAGCACGAGGGAGTAGACCGGCGCGATCTCGCGCTCGGACCCGGGCAGCTGCGACGTCCACGCCTCGGTGGCACGCACGATGCGCGGTGCTGTGACGTCGCCGGTCCCGGTGCGCACGATCCCGCTCTCGATCGACGTGACCTGAGTGTGCTCGAAGATGGTGACGCCGCGTCGCTCGACCGCCTGCGCCAAGCCGCGCACGAGGCGGGCCGGGTGGATGGCGGCGCAGTGCGGCGTGTAGGTCGCGCCGAGGACGTCGGTCGCACCGAGTCGCTCGCGCGCGTCGGCCGCCACGAGGACGCTGAAGTGCTCCGGGCCGAAGCCCCACGAGCGATGCTCGTCGACCTCGGCCTTCGCGCGCGCAAGCTGCACCGGTGTGCGCGCGAGGACGACGGTGCCGCCCTTGCGGTAGTGGCAGTCGATGACCTCAGCGGCAGCGACGCGGCCGACCTCGTCGACGGTGTCGAACATCGCGTGCTGCAGTGCGACAGCAGATGCACGCGACGACGACTTCGCCACGATGTCGAGCGATGTCGGGAACAGGGCCGATGCCCATCCGCCGTTGCGTCCGCTGGCGCCGAAACCAGCCGTCTCCGACTCGAGCACCACGATCGACAGCGTGGGGTCGGCCACGGCGAGGTAGTAGGCCGTCCAGAGCCCGGTGTAGCCGGCGCCGACGATGACGACGTCGGCGGTGATGGAGCCCGTGAGCGCGGGCCGGGCCGCACCGACGAGGTCGTCGGGAAGCGAGTCCCACCAGAAGGACAGGTTGCGATAGGCCTGACGATCGGTCACCGGGCCCACTCCGAGACGTAGTCGGGCACCGGGAAGGCCGCACCCGCCTCGTCGGGCAGCGGCGCACCGAACACCTCGCGGATGGGGACGACACCTGCCCAGACGGGTCGGTCGCGATCCTCCTCGAGGTCGTCGGGCATGCCATCGCTCACCTTGACGCTGACCTCGTCGAGGGGCATCGCCAGCATGAGTGTCGACACACGCTCCTTGCGGCTGGGCGAGCGGATGTCGTCCCAGCGGCCGGGCAGCAGGTGGTCGGAGATGCGCCGCAGGGCATCGTCCTTGTCGTCGTCCATGAGCACGGTGCAGGTGCCGAGCGCCATCGCTCCGCGATAGTGCATCGAGCTCTCGAACGCCGAGCGTGCCAGCACCAAGCCGTCGAGCAGCGTCACGGTGACACAGGTGGGCGCACCGTCGGCCAGACGTCGGAACAGCCGAGATCCCGTGCTGCCGTGGAAGAGGATGCGGTCGCCGTCGCGAGCGTAGGCGACCGGGACGACGTAGGGCTGGCCGTTCTCGTCGACGATGCCGACATGGGCGACCAGCCCCGCGTCGAGGATCGCGTGCAGCACCTCTCGGTCGGTGACAGCCTTCTCCGGGATACGTCGTACCCGTGTCCGCTCGGTGGAACCGGGCTCGGGGAGGACGGGCTGCTCCATGGGCACCTCTCGACGGGCGGCGCGAGGGCCGCGTCCGGATCAGGGTCTGTCGGGTCGAGCTGGGTCAGGCCGGGCCACCTGTGACGAGGCCCCCTCGTCGGATGACAAGGGGGCCTCTCAAGTCGGGGTCCGGCTAGAGGACCTTCATGCCTTCGGTCAGCACCGAGCGCAGGATCTGCTCGATCTCGTCGAACTGCGGCTGCTCCAGGGTCAGCGGCGGTGCCAGCTGGATCACCGGGTCGCCACGGTCGTCGGCGCGGCAGTAGAGGCCGGCGTCGAAGAGCGCCTTGGACAGGAAGCCGCGCAGGAGCCGCTCGGACTCGTCGTCGTTGAATGTCTCCTTGGTGACCTTGTCCTTGACGAGCTCGATGCCGTAGAAGTAGCCGGCGCCACGGACGTCGCCGACGATCGCGAGGTCCTTGAGCTTCTCGAGCGTGGCGCGGAACGCACCCTCGTTGTTGCGCACGTGCTGGTTGAGGCCGTCGCGCTCGAACAGGTCGAGGTTGGCGAGCGCCACCGCAGCGGACACGGGGTGACCACCGAAGGTGTAGCCGTGGGCGAAGTAGGCGGTGCCGTGCTTGAACGGCTCGAAGAGCCGGTCGCTCACGATCATCGCGCCGATGGGTGCGTAGCCCGACGTCATGCCCTTGGCGCACGTGATGATGTCGGGCGTCACACCGAAGCGTGACATCGCGAACATCTCGCCGATGCGGCCGAACGCGCAGATCGTCTCGTCGGCGACCAGGAGGACGTCGTACTGGTCGCAGATCTCGCGAACGCGCTCGAGGTAGCCGGGGGGCGGCGGGAAGCAGCCACCGGAGTTCTGAACGGGCTCGAGGAAGACGGCGGCGACGGTGTCGGGGCCCTCGAACTCGATGGCCTCGGCGATGCG
The DNA here is from genome assembly GCA_031360335.1 of Candidatus Nanopelagicales bacterium. Classification (GTDB taxonomy): domain Bacteria; phylum Actinomycetota; class Actinomycetes; order S36-B12; family CAIYMF01; genus Longivirga. The sequence goes on along the minus strand of JANMBJ010000471.1, from coordinate 2,563 downwards.
GTCGGCGGCCCAGCGGCCGAACGCCTCGATGTCGTCAGCGTGCTGCTCCGCGCGGTAGAAGTTGGTGTTGGGCACGCGGAAGGTGCCGGGCACCAGCGGCTCGAAGTACTTCTTGGCGTCGGGAATGCCCGTGATCGACAGCGCGCCCTGTGGGGTGCCGTGGTAGGCGACCGCGCGGCTGATCACCTTGTGCTTCATGGGCTTTCCGGTGAGCTTGAAATACTGCTTGGCCAGCTTCCAGGCCGACTCGACGGCCTCGCCACCACCGGTGGTGAAGAAGACGCGGTTGAGGTCGCCCGGCGCGTAGTGCGCGAGGCGCTCGGACAGCTCGATCGCCTTGGGGTGGGCGTAGGACCACAGCGGGAAGAAGGCGAGCTCCTGCATCTGCTTGGCTGCGGCCTCGACGAGCTCGGTGCGGCCGTGGCCGGCCTGCACGGTGAACAGACCCGCGAGGCCGTCGAGATAGCGGTTGCCCTGGTCGTCCCAGATGTGGTGACCCTCGCCGCGGACGATGATCGGGACGTGCCCACCCTGCTCGTAGACCGAATGGCGGGTGAAGTGCATCCACAGGTGTTCGCGGGCCGTGTCGGCCAACGCGTCTGCACCGGTCTCGCTGACGTACTGCGGTGTGATGGTCATCGGGTACCCCAGGTGTAGATCTGTTTGCGGAGCTTCAGATAGACGAAGGTCTCCGTGTGTCGCACACCCGGGATGGCCCGGATGCGGCGGTTGACCACCTCGAGGAGGTGGTCGTCGTCCTCGCACACGACTTCGGCGAGGATGTCGTGGCCGCCGGCGGTGATGACGAGGTAGTCGACCTCGCTCATGGCAGCCATCTGGTCGGCGACGGCCTCGACGTCGCCTTCCACTCGAACTCCGATCATCGCGGCGCGGGGAAACCCCACCTGCATCGGATCGGTGACGGCGACGATCTGCATGACGCCGGTCTCGATGAGCCGTTGGACCCGCTGACGCACCGCCGCCTCCGACAGGCCGACGGCCTTACCGATGGTGGCGTAGGCACGCCGACCGTCTTCCTGAAGCTGGTCGATGATCGCCTTGCTCACGTCGTCGAGACCGACATGAGGCGTTCGTTCGCGGGTCACCACCTGTGCATGGTGGGGGATCGGACGGGGGCTTGGCAAGTGATTCCGTGGAATGTCGCCCGGTTTCTTGCGGATTCTGTTGTTGAGGTGGCTCGTACCTATCGAAACCGGACCCACCTGGCTAGGGTGCCGCCAACGTCATCGCTGATGCGCTCGAGGCGCACGCAGGCGAGCTCGTCGAGCTGGAGTCGCAGAACACCGGCAAGCCGCTCGCTGTGACGCACTCGGAGGAGATCCCTCCGATGATCGACCAGATCCGCTTCTTCGCCGGCGCCGCGCGCGTGCTGGAGGGTCGGGCGTCAGGTGAGTACATGTCGGGGTTCACCTCGATGATCCGGCGTGAGCCGATCGGTGTCATCGGCCAGGTCGCGCCGTGGAACTACCCGATGATGATGGCGGTGTGGAAGTTCGCGTCCGCGATCGCCGCGGGCAACACGGTGGTGCTCAAACCGTCGGACACCACCCCCGTCTCCACCGTGCGGATGGCCCAGATCATCGCCGAGGCCGACGCCCTGCCGCCGGGCGTGCTCAACGTCATCACCGGTGACCGCGACACCGGACGCGCGCTCGTCGAGCACCCGATCCCGTCGATGGTCGCGATCACCGGTTCGGTGCGTGCGGGGATGCAGGTCGCGGAGTCGGCGGCGAAGGACCTCAAGCGCGTCCACCTCGAGCTCGGTGGCAAGGCACCGGTCGTGGTGTTCGACGACGCAGACATCGCGGCGGCCGCGGAGTGGCTCGCGGTCGCGGGCTACTTCAACGCCGGCCAGGACTGCACCGCCGCGACCCGTGTGCTCGTCGGTCCCGGTGTCTACGACGACTTCGTGGCGGCTCTCGCCGAGCAGGCGAAGGCGACCAAGACCACGTTCGAGGGCGGTCGCGGTGGCGACTCTCTGGTACCGCCGGTCAACAACATCAACCAGCTCAACCAGGTCCTGGGCTTCATCGAACGTACGCCGGACCACGCGACGATCGCCGCGGGCGGCGTCCGTCAGGGCACGGCCGGTTTCTACGTCGAGCCGACCGTCATCGCCGGCCTCCGCCAGGACGACGAGATGATCCAGAACGAGATCTTCGGTCCGGTCATGACGATCCAGCGCTTCACCGACGAGGCCGAGGCGCTGCGCTGGGCCAACGGCGTGAAGTACGGCCTCGCGTCCTCGGTGTGGACCAAGGACTTCGGCCGCGCGACGCGGATGGCCAAGCGCCACGACTACGGCTGCGTGTGGATCAACACCCACATCCCGCTCGTCGCCGAGATGCCGCACGGTGGCTTCAAGCACTCCGGCTACGGCAAGGACCTTTCGATGTACGGCTTCGAGGACTACACCCGCATCAAGCACGTCATGGCAGCCCTCGACTCCTGACGTATCACGGCGCCAGCACAGGAGGAGGGCCCCGCACCTCGGTGCGGGGCCCTCCTCCTGTCGTGAGGGAGAGGTGCGGCTCCTCAGACC
>JANMBJ010000439.1:0-9794 GCA_031360335.1 Candidatus Nanopelagicales bacterium | reverse complement strand
TCGACGAGCCGGGAGATGAGCGCGGCGTCGGCGACGGAGGTGAGGATGTCGAGCGGGTTGGCGGAGGCGTGCTCGGCGAGCATGTCCATCTCGGCACGGGTGTCGGGATAGCCCATCGAGACCCGGGCCATGAACCGGTCGCGCTGCGCCTCGGGCAGGGGATAGGTGCCTTCCATCTCGACCGGGTTCTGGGTGGCGATGACCATGAACGGCGCGGCGAGCTCGTAGGTCGTTCCGTCGACGGTGACCTGGCGTTCTTCCATGCACTCGAGCAGTGCCGACTGCGTCTTCGGCGACGCGCGGTTGATCTCGTCGCCCAGCACGATGTTGGCGAACACTGCTCCGGGGCGGAACTCGAAGTCGCGGCTCTCCTGGTTGAAGATGCTGACTCCCGTGACGTCACCGGGGAGCAGGTCGGGCGTGAACTGGATACGCCGCACTGTGCAGTCGAGCGACCTCGCGAGAGTCTTCGCCAGCATCGTCTTGCCGACGCCGGGGACGTCCTCGATGAGCAGGTGACCCTCGGCGAGCAGCACGGTGAGCGCAGTGCGCACGACCTCGGACTTGCCCTCGATCACCGTCTCGATCGACGCCCGGATCCGAGCAGCTGTCTGCACCAGGGAGTCGACGTCGCCGTCGCCTGACAGGGTCGTCGCCGGGAGCGCGGTGCCGGTGGCGGCGGTGCCGGTCTGGTCGGTCGTCACGCGTTCTCCTCGGGACTGCGGGCTGACCGGACGAGGGGCGCGGTCAGGACAAGGTGCGGGTCGGGCAGGAACTCGATGGAGCAGGTCGTGGGCACGCGCGGGCAGAGGGGGATCAGGTGGAGATGGTCGATTGTGACCCGTCGGGTCAACCGGCGCAGGCTCACCTGGCCAATTCAGCCCGAAGTGACTGGTCCTAGGACCGCGTCACGCCTGCCGGGCCGGCTCGAGCACGCCCACGTCGACCCTCCCCGGTGTGGTGCCGCGCCAACCGACGCCCGTTCGACGCAGGAGACCTCTCAGATGTTCCCACCCGATCCGGCACGACCACGGTCACGGGGCGGGGATGGGGATCAGGCGCTGGGCGTCATCGAACATCGCGCCCTGGGCGGCGCGTGCGGTGACCAGTGCGGACACCGCCCAGGCCGCGAGCAGCATGTACATCACGATGATCTGATAGCGGATCGCCGCGAGCGGGTCGACCCCGGCGATGATGAGGCCGGTCATGGTGCCCGGCAGCGAGATGAGACCGACCACGCGGGTGGAGTCGATCGTGGGGACGAGGGCGGTGCGCACGGCAGTACGCATGTCGCGCGCGAACGCCGCGGTGGCAGGTAGGCCCAGGCTCAGCGCCGCCTCGATCGCGGGTCGGTTCTCCACCGCAGAGCGGCGCAGCGACGTGAGGGTGAGCGAGGCGGCCTGCATCGAGCCGCTCACGACCATCCCGCCGATCGGGATGAGCACCTGCGGAGACGTGGAGATGACGCCGCCGAGCACCAGGACGCCGAGCGTGGCCGCGGTACCCGTGACGATGCCCAGAAGGGCCGACCAGTAGGCCCGCGGGATCCCGCGGCCCCGCCGGCGCGACTCGTTGGCGGCCACGATGGTCATCGCCACGATCCAGGCGAGAGCGCCGGCGAGACCCGCGTGCACGAACAGCCACGCCAGCACCGCTCCGACCGCGAGCAGCTGCACGAAGGCACGCACCGCGGCGATGACGATCTCGCGCGAGATGCCGAGCCGCTGCCACGACGCGATCGCGACAGCCACGAGGACGAGGAGCACCGAGACCGCCACCGCGGTCCAGCTCGGGATGTCGGTCATGGGGACTCCTCCTGCTCCAGGCGTTCGGTGCCGTGCAGGTGGGCGGCGTGCGTGTCACCGTGGGCGCTCGGGTCGTCCTCGTCATGCACATGGCCGTCGTCAGGCGGGCTCATCAGCTCGTGAGCGAGGTCGAGCCGGGCGGCCGGACCGCGAGCCGTCACTCGGCCCTCGTGCAGCACGCGTACGTCGTCGGCGATGTTGCCCGCGCGCACGATGTCGTGGCTGACGAGCACCACGGCCAGTCCGTCGGCGACGAGCGAGCGGATCACGGCATCGACTGCGTCGCCCGCGCGAGGATCGAGGGCAGAGGTCGGCTCGTCGAGCAGCAGCGCCTCCGGGCCTACCGCCAGCGCACGGGCGAGGCAGAGCCGCTGCAGCTCGCCGCCCGACAGACTCGACGGCTGGCGGCCACGCAGCTCCTCGGGGTCGAGGGCGACGCGCCGCAGCAGCGCAGCGACCGTGAGGTCGTCGAGCGCGGGAGCAGCGACGCGCACCTCGGCGAAGGCCTCGCCGGTCAGCGCGGTGGCACGCTGCGGCACCAGGACCGCACGCCGGCGCAGCTCGAGGACGTCGAGATCGCGTACGTCGGTGCCCCGGAAGAGGACCCGCCCGGACGTCGGCTCGGCGAGCCGGTTGAGCAGGCGCAGCAGAGTCGACTTGCCCGAGCCGCTGGGGCCGGCGATCGCAGTCGCCACGCCGTCGTGCAGGTGCTCGTCGACGTCGTCGAGGATGTGCCGGCCGTCGATGACGAGCGACACGTGCTCCAGGGTGAACAGCTCGGTACTTTCCACGGCGCCAACCTATGTCGCCGCGGCAGCATCGGCGCGGGACCGCCGGACCAGAGCATCGCGCCCGACGGACAGTCCCGCCGGGGAACGGATCGGGAGCACGCCTCACTACGCTGCGAAGCACTGACGACGCACGGTGAGAGAGGTGGCGGCCATGACGGTTCACGAGGCTCAGCTCGGACGGTTCTTCGACGACTTCGTGGTCGGCGACGTCTATCAGCACCCGATCGGTCGGACCATCTCCGAGGCCGACGCGACGTGGTTCACCCAGCTCACCTGCAACACCAACCAGAACCACTTCAACGCGCACCTGGCGGAGTCCAACCCGATCACCGGTGGCCGGATCATCGTCAACAGCGGCCTCACCGTCGCCCTGGTGCTGGGACTGTCGGTGATCGACATGAGCCAGAACGCCGTGGCCAACCTCGGCTGGACCGACATCAAGCTCACCCACCCGATCTACATCGGCGACACCATCTATGCCGAGAGCATCTGCACCGACAAGCGGGAGAGCTCGTCGCGGCCCGGGATGGGCATCATCACGATGATCACGCGCGGACTCAACCAGGACGGCGTCGTCGTCGTCTCGTGGACCCGGTCGGTCATGGTCCCCAAGCGCGAGACGGGGATCGGCCAGCACTACTTCCCGCAGGCGACCTCAGGGCCGCTCACCGCTGGGTGACGGGGGCAGCCGGGCGACGTGGTGTGACCGATCGTCAGCCTCGGGAGCAGGGCGACGGCTACGCTGCGGTCACCCGTCACACACTCCTGGAGGATCCGATGGCTGAGCACGAGCTGGTGGCCGCGCTCTCGGTCGTCGACCTGTTCGCGGGCGTGCCCGCCAAGGTGATCCGGCGCATCGCCGACTCCGGCGAGAAGGAGGCGCACGCGGCCGGCGCGACCGTCATCTCCCAGGGGTCTGCGGTGGGTGGGTTCTCCGCCTTCTCGCGCCCAGGGGTCGGGATGCATGTGGTGCTCGAGGGCGGTGCGCGGGTGGTGGTCCACGGGGTCGAGCACGGAGTGCTCGGGCCGGGCGCCTACTTCGGCGAGCTCTCGCTCATCGACGGGGAGCCGAGGTCTGCCGACGTGGTCGCCGCCCCGGGTGGCCTGGTGACGTTCGCCATCTCCAAGTGGACCTTCGAGACCCTCCTCGAGGAGCACTCGGAGGTCGCGGTCCCGATGCTGCACGTCCTGTGCGCCCGCCTCCGCGCCCAGGAGGCCGCGGTCTCCGGCAGCCACTGATGCCGTGACCTCGACCCTCCGGGACCGGCCCGTCCGACAGACCGTCCTCGACCCCTACGTCCCGCGCATGGTCGTCGACTGGCTGCGTGACCATCCTGGTGACACGTGGCGAGAAGTCGAGGGGTCCCTTGCCTTTGTTGATATCTCAGGCTTCACGACCCTGACGGAGCGACTGGCTCGCAACGGCAAGGTCGGCGCCGAGGAGATGAGCGACCTGCTCAACTCCACGTTCGCGGAGCTGCTCGACGTCGCCTATCTCGACGGCGCAGGACTCGTGAAGTGGGGCGGCGACGCCGTTCTCCTGCTCTTCCAGGGAGATGACCACGCCGCACGCGCCTGCCGTGCGGCATATCGGATGCGCGCCCGCATGCGCACGGTCGGCAAGCTCGAGACCTCGGCCGGTCGGGTCGTGCTGCGCATGTCGGTCGGAGTGCACAGCGGGACCTTCCACTTCTTCCTCGTCGGCGATCCGACCTACCACCGCGAGCTGCTCATCAGCGGTCCGGCGGCCAGCCGCTGCGCCGACCTCGAGGCGCTCGCCGACGCCGGTGAGATCATGATCAGCGAGGAGACGGCCCGGCTCCTCCCGGCTCGGGTCGTGGGCCGGCCGAAGGGCCACGGACGGCTGCTCAGCGGCCAGCCCCGGCTCGATGACCTCGTCATCGTCCCGCGGCCGCCGTCGGACGGCCTCGATATCGGGAGCACGCTCCCGGTCGCGATCCGCGCGCACCTGCAGCAGGCGTCGGGCGAGGCGGAGCACCGACAGATCGCCGTCGCGTTCGTGCAGTTCTCGGGGACCGACGCGCTTCTCGCCGCGCACGGCCCGGAGGTGCTGGCCCAGGCTCTCGACGAGGCCGTGCGTAACGTCCAGGAGGCGACGGCGCACCATGGGGTGACCTTCTTCGAGACCGACATCAATCGTGACGGCGGGAAGATCATGCTGACCGCGGGGGCGCCGCGCAGCTCCGACCACGACGAGGAGCGGATGCTGCGCGCGGCCCGCCGGATCATGGATCGGGTCGGCGTGCTGCCGCTGCGTATCGGCATCAACCGGGGTGCGGTGTTCGCGGGCGACTTCGGGCCGCCGTTCCGCAAGACCTTCAGCGTCAAGGGCGATGCGATCAACCTTGCGGCCCGGGTGATGGGCAAGGCGACGCCCGGCCAGGTGCTCGCGACCACCGCGGTCATCGACCGGTCGCGCACCGTCTTCGACATCGAGCTGCTGCCGCCGTTCATGGTCAAGGGCAAGTCCGCTGCTGTCAGCGCCGCGAGCATCGGGCGGGTCGTGGGGGAGCGCACGGAGCGCGAGGAGGCGGCGCCGCTCATCGGTCGCGAGACCGAGATGGCCGCTCTGGAGCAGGCGCTCGCCACCGCGCGCACAGCTCATGGAGTGCTCGTCGAGCTGGTAGGCGAACCCGGGATCGGCAAGTCCCGCTTGGTATCCGAGCTGCGAATGCGTTCCGGTGACGGCGTCCGCACCGTGACGGCGACATGCGACGAATACGAGTCGTCGACCGCCTACTTCCCGATCCGGGGGATGCTGCGCGAGGTGCTCGGCATCGCGCGAGATGCCGACGACGCTGCACTCGCCGCGCTCCTCGCGGCGACTGTGCGGGACGCGACGCCCGATCTGCTGCCCTGGCTCCCGTTGCTCTCGGCCGTGCTCGACATCGAGGCCGAGCCGACTCCGGAGACCGAGAACCTCGACGAGGCGTTCCGCAAGGACCGCCTCGAGGACGTCACGGTGACGTTGCTGGAGGCGCTCCTCACCTCGCCGACCGTGCTCGTCCTCGATGACGCACACCTCATGGACGACGCCTCCGCCGAGCTCGTACGCCGGCTGACGGTCGACCTGGCGGCCCACCCGTGGCTGCTTCTGGTCACCCGCCGCGACCAGCCCTCGGGGTATGTCCCCGAGGTCACGGACGACCTGGTGTCGGTGCGGCCGGCGCCGCTCGACGCGGTGCAGGCTCTCGGGCTCGTCGAGAGCGCGCTCGCCGACTCACCCCTTCCCCCGCACCAGATGGCGGCCCTGGTCGAGCGGTCCGGGGGCAACCCGCTCTTCCTCCGCGGTCTCGTCCTCGCGGCTCAGACCGGCGCCTCGCTCGACGCGCTGCCGGACTCGGTCGAGGCGCTCATCACCAGCCAGATCGACCGGCTGCCACCCGACGAGCGCACGGTGCTGCGCTATGCCTCCGTGCTGGGCGTGACGTTCAGCGAGACCGACCTGCGTGCGATCCTGGTCGGTCAGCCGCTGCCCACGGGTCGGGCGGCGCTCACCCGGATGGGGCACTTCCTGCGTCCTGCCGGGCACGGCCGCTACCGCTTCGAGCACGCGCTGATCCGCGATGCGGCGTACGAGGGCCTGCCGTTCCGACGTCGGCAGGACCTGCACGGGCGTGTGGGCGAGCACCTCGAGAACGCCGCCGATGACCCGGACGAGTGGTCGGAGCTGTTGTCGCTGCACTACTTCCACGCCGGCTGCACCGAGAAGGCCTGGCACTACTCACGTGTCGCGGGTGATCGCGCCCGTGAGAAGTCGGCGACCGTCGAGGCCGTGCAGTTCTACACCCGTGCTCTGGCCGCCGGGCGCTCGTTGAAGGAGCTCGGTGCTCGGGAGCGAGCCGACGTGCTCGAGCTGCTCGGCGACGCGCACACCAACCTCGGGGCGCTCACGGACGCCCTCGCTGTCCTGCGGCAGGCTCGACGACTCAGGCGTGATGACCCTCGCGCCTTCGCTCGGGTGTGCCAGAAGGAGGCGCTGGTCCACCAGTACGCCGACCGCTTCAGCCTCGCCCTGCGCACCCTCTCCCACGGCCTCTCGGCACTCGACGCAGCAGACCTGGACGCAGCAGACATGGACGCGGTCGGCCCGCAGCCGGCTGCTGAGAACGCTGCTGAGCGTGACGGGAACCGGCGCGGGATCGCCGTGAGCCGTTCGCACCTCGAGGCGACCTACGCGTCGTGCCGCTTGCGGCAGGGACGCGCCGCCGACGCGATCTCCTGGGCGACCCGCGCCGAGGCCGACGCCGAGGCGGCCGCGGACAAGCCCGCACTCGCCCGCGCCTACGACCTGCTCTTCGGCGTCTACCTCACCCTCGGGCGCACCGCGCCGAAGCCCTACGGCAGCCTGGCTCTCGCGCTGCTCGAAGAGCTCGACAGCGTGCACCTGCAGGCGCAGATCCTCAACCAGCTCGGCTATTTCGAGATCGTCCAGGGACACGGCACGGCAGCGTCGGACTACTTCGAACGGGCCAGGGCCGCGTTCGTCCGCGCCGGTGACTCGACCTCCGCAGCGATGGTGGCCTACAACGTCGGCGACCTGCTGGCTCGACAAGGCCGGATCGAGGAGGCCGAGGCGGTCTTCACCGCGGCGCTCCCGGTGTTCCGGGCATCCGCGATGGGGGAGTGGACGGAGTCGACGCGTCGCGAGCTCGGGCGCCTCGCCGTACGCCGTGGTCGTCACGACGAGGGCCGCGCGACGCTCGACCGGGCGCGCGCGGCTCTCGACAAGCTCGGCCTCGCGCTCGAGGTCTGCGAGACCGACGTCGCCCTGGTCGAGGCACGCATCGCCGCTGGGCAGTGGGAGACCGCGCTGGCCGACGCCGATCGCGCCCGCCCGCGTGCGCTGACCCTCGATCTTGAGTCTGCCGTGCGCCTGCTCGACAAGTGGCGCGGCGTCGCGCTTCGCGAGCTGGGCCGGGTCGGCGAGGCGCGGGCTGCTCTCGAGCGTGCGCTCGCGGCCTGCGAGGAGGAGGGCGAGATCGACGTGGGCGGGATCCTCGTCGAGCTCGCCGCCGTCGCGCGGCTGCAGGACGACCCGTCAGCTGACGAGCTCGAGCGCCGGGGTCAGGAGTCGCTCACGCGACTGGGCGTGGTCAGCGCAGGCTGACCACGCCCAGCCGGTGGACGAGGTGTCGTTCCGGGTGTCGGCCCCGTCGGGGCTAGCGGCCGACGATGATCTTCGGGTCGTCGAAGAAGTAGATCGGGAAGACGACCTGGCCGCGCACCGCAGGATCCGTCGAGGTGGTGTTGCGCAGGATGTTGGTGACATCGACGCAGGCCTTGGACAAGGGCACTGCGATCGGCGCCTGCGCCTGGTAGGCCCGCAGCGCTACCAGGTTCGTCACCGACGGCAGAGGGGTGCCCTGGCTGATGGAGGTGACGGTCACGTTGCCGTTGAGGGTTCCGATCTGGCAGGCCGGCACGAGGTCGTAGGTCAGCGGGGTGGCGGGGTAGGAGATGCGGAGCGGGTAGGCGTTGTAGTCCTCGACCGACTCCTCCCACTCGTTGTAGACGAAGTAAACGCCGTTGCTCAGCAGGTCGTCGTTGACTCCGTTGACCTTGTGCGGGCACTCGGTCACCGAGCAGCCGTACAGGAACGTCACCGGGTTCGCCGCATCGTAGAGCGGCGCACCGTTGGCGGCCTTGAAGCCGTTCGGACCGGTCGAGAGGTTGGCGACCGTGTTGTTGGTGTTGTCGAGGCAGAACTGCAGCGTTGCCGGGCACTGCTCGAGTGCCAGGGTCACAGCGCCGTTGGCACCTGCGGGCAGGTTGGCCGACGCGCACACGACGGTGATCGTCGCGAAGCTGCACTGACCCTCACCCGCGACCGGCGGGGCGAAGTTCGTGCTGGTCAGCACACCGGGCACCCCGGGCACGAACAGGCCGGTGCCGGTGCCGACGACGACGGCGTCGGTCAGCGTCGTGGACGGGCTCACAACCGACGCCACGGAGACGCCGAAGCTCACGGCGGCGGCGGACTTGTTGTAGGTGCCGATGACGCTGGCGATGTCGTTGCCGGTCGAGGCCGTGCTGCTCAGGGGCGTGAAGACGCCCACGCCTGTCGTCGTGACCGTGACCCCGCTCGAGGTGGCGACGCCGTTGCCATAGGCGTCCTGCACGGTGAACTGCACGACGATGGGCTGGCCGACGAACAGCGGACCGTTCGGCGGCGGATTCAGGGTCGTCGGGCTGGAGACACCGGCGCCCGTGCCCTGGTCGGTCACCGAGAGCAGGTTGACCTTCGACGGGGCTCCAGGGACGACCGTGAGGGCGTAGCTGCCGTGCACCTGGAGGTTGCTCGCGAGCGTAGCCGTCACGCTGGTCGGCCCGGCCGCAGTGAACTTCACCGCGAACGGATAGGTGCCGAGGGAGCTCCCGGACGACGGCAGGTTGACCGTCACCTGCGACGGCGCGCCGGTGAAGGAATAGGTGCTGCCGTTGTAACCGAGGGTCGCGCCGGCATCCTCGGTCCCGAGGGTGAAGGTGACGTTGCCACCAGCGAAGGGAACGGTGTTGCCACCGGCGTTCCGCGTCGCGAGGACGAAGGACCCCGAGTCGCCGGCGGTCACGAGAGACGTGGTCGACGTGATGAGGAAGTCGGCCGCGTCACCGGAGATGACGTTGATGGTGGGTGTCGACGACGCGGTGAACAGTCCGTAGCCCACCCCGATGAAGGGGAACGACAGCGTGCTCGGACTCGCACCCGTGGTGAAGATGATCGATGTGGTGAGCGACTTGCCTGGCTTGAGCACCGAGGTGCTGAAGGGCAGGGAGGCGTAGACGAGGACAAGGGCCGAACAGCCGGTGATCGCACCGCAGGGGAGGACCGCCTGGCGCCAGTTGCCCGGGCCGGTCACGCCGGCCGGCGCGACCCGGGTGACGCCGGGCGGCACCACGATCGTGAACGCGGCCACCGAGCCGGTGTTGGTGCTCGGGTTGGCCACGGTGAAGTCGGCACGGACCGGCGCGGAGGTGAACGCCTGGCCGACGGTGCTGACACCCACCGTGACCTTCTGGGAGGACACCGCCGCCTCGGACGGGCTCGAGGTGACGCTGACCGCAGCCAGCGAGAGCGCGCCCGCAGCCGCCACGGAGACGACGCGGCGCGAGAATCGGCGAACGGAGAGTGATGTGTCCATGACAAGCCCCAGGTTCTTCGGCCGGGCGCGACCGG
>JANMBJ010000438.1:0-2396 GCA_031360335.1 Candidatus Nanopelagicales bacterium | reverse complement strand
GTGGAACACCATCTCGATCTCGGGCTACCACATGGCCGAGGCCGGGGCGACACCCGCGCAGGAGATCGCCTTCACCCTCGCCGACGGCATCGAGTACGTCCGGGCAGCGGTCGCGTCGGGCATGGACGTCGACGAGTTCGCACCGCGCCTCGCGTTCTTCTTCGTCTCGCGCACGACGATCCTCGAGGAGGTCGCGAAGTTCCGTGCCGCCCGTCGGATCTGGTCGCGCGTGATGCGCGACGAGTTCGGCGCGAAGGACCCGAAGAGCCTCATGCTGCGCTTCCACACGCAGACCGCCGGCGTGCAGCTCACGGCCCAGCAGCCCGAGGTCAACCTCGTACGCGTCGCCGTCCAGGGGCTGGCTGCCGTGCTCGGCGGCACCCAGTCGCTGCACACCAACTCCTTCGACGAGGCCATCGCGCTGCCCACGCAGAAGGCGGCCCGCCTCGCGCTGCGCACCCAGCAGGTGCTCGCCTACGAGACCGACGTGACGGCGACCGTCGACCCCTTCGCCGGGTCCTACGTCGTCGAGTCCCTGACCGACGAGGTCGAGGCGGCTGCTGTCGCTCTCATGGATCAGATCGAGACGATGGGAGGCGCGGTCGCGGCGATCGAGCGCGGTTTCCAGAAGGGTGAAATCGAGAGCTCGGCCTATCTCGTCTCGCAACAGATCGACTCCGGTGAGCGCGTGGTCGTCGGCGTCAACAAGTTCACCGTCGAGGAGGAGGAGCACTACGAGCCGCTCCGCGTCGACCCGACCATCGGGGATGCCCAGTGCGCACGACTGGCGACCCTGCGGTCCGAGCGCGACCAGGTCGCCGTCGATGCTGCGCTGGCGGCGGTGAAGGCGGCGGCGCGCGGCACCGGAAACGTGCTGTACCCGATGCGTGACGCGCTGCGACTGCACGCCACCGTCGGTGAGGTGTCGGACGCCCTGCGCGAGATCTGGGGCCTCTATACCCCGGCCGACGCCTTCTGACCGGGACGTCCGGGTGCCTTCCGTGCCCGGGCGAGATCGTGGTGCAGCACGGGTTGTTCGGCGCCGTACGACACACGTGCGACGCGCGGACGATCAGGCGCGGGAGGCTGTTCACGCCGTGGATACCCGCGTGATACGCCGCCGTCACGGCGATAAATGGTCCAGACCGTTCACCTGGGTCACGGATCGGTTGCGGACCGGTCCACAGGGGCCGGTGGCGTCTCGATCACCCACCCGGCCCCACTAGGGTCGGATCAACTCACGTGCCGGCACTACGGCCGGTGCACTCGGAAGGAGTCCCCCCTTGTTCAAGGGCCTGAAGGTAGCCACCGTGGTAGCGGTCGGGGCATTCGCTCTCGCCGCCTGCGGTAGCAGCAGCAGCACCGGCACGAGCAGCTCGCCGGCCCCATCGACATCGACCACCGCAGCGTCGTCGTCGGCACCCGCCACGTCGATCAAGGTCGGCATGGCCTATGACATCGGTGGTCGTGGTGACAAGTCGTTCAACGACTCCGCCGCAGCCGGTCTCGACAAGGCCGTCACGGAGCTCGGCGTCACCAGCAAGGAGCTCTCGGCCGTACCCAACGAGACCGACGCTCAGAAGGCCGCGCGCCTGACCCTGCTCGCTCAGGGCGGCTACGACCCGATCATCGCGGTCGGCTTCGCCTACGCCCCGGCTCTCAAGACTGTGGCCGCGAAGTTCCCCAACATCCACTTCGCCATCGTCGACGACTCGAGCGTCACGGCGCCCAACGTCGCGAGCCTGATCTTCGCCGCCAACCAGGCGTCCTACCTCGTCGGCGTCATCGCCGCACAGGCGTCGAAGAAGGCGTCCGTCGGCTACATCGGTGGCGTCAAGGTCCCGCTGCTCGAGTCCTTCCAGAAGGGCTTCGACGCTGGCGTGACCGCGACCAACTCGGCCGTGAAGATCACCGACAAGTACCTCACCCTGCCCCCGGACTTCAGCGGCTTCAACGCCCCTGACAAGGGCAAGGCCACCGCAGCCGGCATGTTCGACGCCGGTGCCGACGTCGTCTACGCGGCTGCTGGTGGTTCGGGTTCCGGCGTGTTCACCGCCGCGAAGGCGTCGAGCGGCAGCTGGGCGATCGGTGTCGACTCCGACCAGTACCTCTCGGCCGACGCAGCAGTGAAGGACGTCATTCTCACCTCGGCGCTGAAGAACGTGAACGTCGCGGTCTTCGACGTCATCCAGGCCGGCACGAAGGGCTCCTTCCTCAGCGGGGTCCAGACCTACGACCTCAAGAACGGCGGCGTCGGCTACTCCAAGTCCAACGCAGCGGTTCAGCCCTACGAGGCGAAGGCCGACGCGGCCGCCCAGGCGATCATCGCCGGGACGATCGTGGTCCCCGGCAGCTGATCTGACAGCGGCTCGGAAGAGCACTCGGCTTGGGGGGGG
>JANMBJ010000383.1:0-7063 GCA_031360335.1 Candidatus Nanopelagicales bacterium | reverse complement strand
CGGGTGAGTCTGTCGAGCCGCAGGATCCGGCTGCTCAGGTGGCCCGCGGACAGCAGATGACCGTAGGTGTCATGCGTTGCCCGACTGGACTGGTGCTCGGTCAGGTGCGCGCGATCCCCCCGCCAACGCGGTCGAATGCCTCGTAGTGGCAGCCGCAGGGAACAGTCGCGAAGTTGGGCACGGTCACGCCCGATCCGGACGAGTCCGATCAACGACACAACCACACCAACGGCGACCAGCACCCTCCGACGTGGCGATGCCGTGCCCAGGGCAGCTAGCCTCGTCCGAGCCTCGGTCCAGCGGCATCATCGACAGCAACCACGTAACCAGGGTAGGCGTGTAGTCGTCGAACGGCCGCCGTAGCCCGAGGGGACGATCGGCAGTTCCGAGTCCGGTTCTCGCCAGGCCCCGTCCGAATCTCGTTCTGGACGACAGAGCTCTACGGCGTCTGCCGAGGTGTCGTTCAGCCTCAGCGTGACGTGGCGTCCCGACGTCCCAGAGGCAGCGAGTTCCCCGTCACGGCGGAGCCGTGACACCGGCTGCTCAGGCGCAGCGAAACACGTGTCGGCGGCCTTCCCTGCGAGCAGCATCCTGAACCGCCAAGGTGTCCCGAATGGTGTCGAGTGCAGTCCCGACAGGGAGCGGGCTGGTGGCGACCTGCATTGCGGGATCGTTGACCGCGACCGGGTGCCACCACACTCCATCGACGGTCAAGGTCGGCTCCGGCTCAAGGGAGTCCACCGTCACAGGCTGGCCTTCGAGCGCAAAGCCTTGCTTCGCAACAGGTCGGATGATGCGGTGCTGCTCGTCCACCCCGAGGGAGTCGAGCAACACCGTCAGGGCGGCGGCACTGACGGCCTCGTCGTCGTGCAGGGTGGCGGCCACCCGAACGGTGAATCCCAGCTCACGTGCAAGGGCCATCCCGGCGAGTGCCTTGGCATGGGTTCCGATTCCTCGATGGCGGTCGTGCAGCGTCGGGCCGGCGGAGTCGAGGCTGATCTGCAGGACGACTCGGTCGCGTGGCATCGACAGCAGGGCCTCTCGTCGACGGCCTCGATCGAAGATCATTCCGTTCGTGAGGATAGTTACCGGCAGAAGCGCCGCGAGGCCCAGAATCATCGGCCCGAGATCCGGGTGCAGGAACGGTTCACCGCCGGTGACTATCACCTCCGCGCCGCCGAGATCCCGGAACTCCTCGGTGGCCGAGAGCGCCAGACCGACCGGCAGCAGACGAGGTGCTGCGCTCGGTGACGACTCGGCGCAGCAGTAGGTGCACGCGAGATTGCAATGAAAGTTGCTGTAGAGCCAGAGTCGACTACCGATCGGAGTTGCCGTTCCGGAAGAGAACACCGAGTCGACGGTGATGTTCGCCTGGGCCGATTCGTTAGACCCGTCGCGACGCACGACAACTTCCCACGGGCCGTCTGGGCCGGCCGCAGTCGACGAGATGATCGCGTGGCCGGCGAGCCGCCCCCAGTCGCTCAGGTCGGGCGGAACAGAGCGCTCCTGCGTACGGATCAGCATGAGCTGCCCCGGATCGATCTCGCGCATTCTGCGCGTCAACAGCAGGAGGAGGCCGCTACCGCAGTCCATCGTGCCGCCGTCGAGTTCGGCATCGGCTTCCATCGTGTCAGTACGAGATCGTCTGAGCACCGGCGACCATCAGCGCAACGACTGCCGCACCGCCGGCGATAACGGAACCATCCACGAGGTCAGCCTCACCGATGCCGCGCTTCTTGGCGCAGGGGCTGCACACGATGATCTTGCCGCCCGCCTCCGTGAAGCCGGCCATCAGATCTGCGAGCGCGGCGAATCCTTCCTCGTTGATCTTGGCCGCCTCGC
Source organism: Candidatus Nanopelagicales bacterium (assembly GCA_031360335.1). Taxonomy (GTDB): domain Bacteria; phylum Actinomycetota; class Actinomycetes; order S36-B12; family CAIYMF01; genus Longivirga. Next base: position 5,221 of record JANMBJ010000383.1, on the reverse strand, counting down.
CCCTCTTACCGAGCCAGGCGCCATCAGCGGAGAGAAAGACTGTGGTGTCCTGCCCTGACGCGACTGAAGCGCCCGCCACGACGAAGGCGAGGGTGGCTCGGTCGGTGTCCTGGTGGCTGCTCGCGAGGGAGACGAGAATGGTCATGGGAGAACCTCCGTAGTTGGCTGAGGGTGCCAGGGTCTTTGCGGGTCGACAGTGCGAGCTGACATCGCCAGCTCAACGAGATAGGTGGCGTCCGGATGTTCCTGAGAGAAGCCGCGATAGTGATGGCCGGTGAGATGGCACCAGGCCGGGATGTCGATCGGTGCCGCCGGATCCGTGGTGATGATCCCCACCATTGAGCCAGGCGGCTCGGCGCGAACCTGACGGTAGACGAGCATGAGTAGTTCACCGCAGGCGAGATCGCCGCCGTCGATGAGCAGCAGCCCGACGCGTCGTTGCTCGTCCACGGAGGAGAGGCTATCGACGTAGTGCTGAACGCGCACCGCCGGGATGTGAAGGTCGTCTTACCGTTCGACGTGCTCACCTGACCGCTGCGCGCAACGAACTACCCAGGATCAACGCCGGCTCAGCAGACGAAGGGGTCTGCCCCGGTCTGGTTGACACTCGGACAGGACCCTGGAGCGTCGTGGATGATCTCTGGGTGCGTAGGGCAGGTGTACTGCGCCGCCTGCGCGCGCCAACCACCACCGTCGGGGATCTTCCCGAGCCTCTGCACAAGCAGGTCCGAGTTGCTGGGGTGTTCGTCCGGCAGGTCGCGCCCGGCGCAGGCGGTGGCGAGGGAGGGGTCTGCGTCCAGTCCTCCGTAGCCCAGAGCGACTGACCCAACTTGACGGCGGCCGCGACCCGCTGGGGTGCCGGAGCAGTAGCCTCATAGCGGGCCCTCCAGGCGATGACCGTCGGGTGTCAGCGACCTCATCACCAAGATTCGCGCCTTCATCAACGGCTGGATCGACCGGGCAACACCTTCGTCTGGACCAAGACCCCGACCAAGTCCTCGCCAAGGCCAACCGTCAGAAGACTTCAAACACAGACCACTAGGGGCGGACCGCGAAGGGCGCACGCAGGGTATCGCCATCGGGCAGGGTCCACCACGAACCGATCTCGCGGTCGAACTCGGCTGGCTCCCAACCGTTGCGCCCTGCGTCGTGATACATCGTCATCTCGCCCACCACGAAGCCGCCGGGCGTCGGATACGTGTCGACGCGCGCGAAGTCGAGTCCTCGACCGAGCTCCTCAGTGGCCGCGACGATCTCGCGCCAGTTGTCGGCCAGCACGGGCACGGTCGCTGGTCGGCGGTGGACCACGTGCACATCAGCGGGGGTTCCGTCGGCGTGAAAGACGACGATCTGATGATCGGCGAAGCGCCCGCCGACGACGTAGAAGAGCCGGCAGACACCGTCGAAGACGAAGCACTTGTAGTCCAGGGGGAGCGCCGCGCCCTCGCCGGGGATCACGGCTTCGACCAGGATCTGGGGCCTCACGTCTCGGTAGGCCCACTCGGGCAGCCTGCCCGGGCCGTGGTGGTAGTTGAGGGTGAGCCACTTCTCCGCGAGCGACTGCAACCGTGCCGGAGCGGCGTGCTCCGGGCGGATCCCGTACCGGTCCCAGCCCACGAACCGAGCCGACGCGGGCAGCCGCGCCGCCACGGGTGCGCCGTCCCAGACCACCACGACCGCGCCGGATCCGTGTGACGCCTTGACCACGAACTCGCGCGGCAGCGACCTCCACGGCACTGAGCCAGCGGAGCCGTAGACCCCGATCAGGTCGGCCACGTGCCCTGCGCCGAGCCGGTCGGTCACGTAGTCACGCACGGCGACCTTGTCGACGAGCCGGGTCAGGATCGGCCGTCGATCGAAAGCGCTGCGATAGAGAACCTTCTCGGCGAACGTCTCGGGGTGCCGCGTCGTCCGCGAAAGACGCCAGTCGGCCACCGCATCGGGCCACGTCCCTTGGGCGACATCGCGCAGCCGCCGCGCGGTCGGCTTCATCGGCTGCGGCACGCGTGCACCGAGGTCGGTGAGCGATAGAGCTCGTCCGGCCGACAGTCCCCATCGTGTCATGCCGGGTTCTCGCGGCCAGCGAGGAAGGACTCCGAGCCGAGGCTTCTGAACGGTCCCGCGCAGGGCCTCCCGTCGGTGAGCCTGACCGAGAGTGACTCCAGGTCCATCACGATGCTGAAGATCGTGGCGTCCTGCTGGGCGGGGATGGCGTCGGCGACCGGATGGCAGCACACACCGGACGGGTGCCCGACGTGATCGGCGAGAAGCTTCTCGTAGGTGGATGCATCGTGCGGGTCGTGCTGTCGCAGGAACTGGCGGGCGCGCTGGAGCCGGAATGGGCTGTCGGGCATGAGCCACAGACCGACGTCGACCCCGGGGATGCGCGGGTGGATGAGATGGTTTGTGTGCAGGAGTACCCCGTTGTCGTCGGGTGCGGCGGTGTAGAGCTGGTTGAAGGCGCCGGGCAGCGCCTCGACGCTCAGGGCCAGCCCGTCGCGGTGGGCGAGCAGGTAGTGGGCCGAGGAGGACCGGATCGGCCTCTGCAGAGTGGCGAGAGCCGCGGGTGCAGACTCGGCGGCCAGGAGCGCCCGTAGAAGAACGTGGTAGGGCACCCCCGCATCACCTGAGTCCCTATCGCTCGCCAGTGCGTTGGTCGCCACGCCGAGGCCGTGCTCGTTGAGGCCTGTCTTGGCGAGCAGGCCTGCTTCGACCACTGTGACGAAGCGGGGACCGTCATCGGGTGCGCACTCCAGCACCACGGTCGTGTCGGACGCGTGCGTCTTCCAGTCCCAGTTCTGACCGATGAGGACGGGTCTGCCGTCCTCGGGTACGGCTGCGAAGGAGGTGCACTCGAGGTGGGGAAGCACCGCCGCCGCTGACCGGGCTTTCGCGGCGTACATCACCTCGGTTCGGACGTTGATGGCCACGATGTCGAGGAGTTCGACACTGGCACCGGCGGCTATCCCCCGCATCTCCTCGAGGTACTGCGGACCGAACTCCTCGATCGGGGCGATGAATCGCTGCGCCTCCCGGCTCACCGATTCCCAGTCCCAGCGCGCATAGTGCTCGAACACGTTCGCGTAGGCCTTGATGCTTCGTCGGACCTGGGCCGCTGCCATCGCTCCGTACTGCCGGCCGCGTTCGTGTGCGCTGCCCGACGTGCGGACGTGAGGGAACATCGCAACATCCTTCTGCTCGACTGAGATGAGTCGTCGGGTCGCGAGTCAGGCGACCGACGCCGCGATCTGGGCGGCGGTGCTGAAGCGCGCGCCGGGCTGGTCCCGCAGCCAGGTGAGGAACGACTCGAGCATCATCAGGCGACCGGGCCGGCCGATGATCTGGGGATGCAGGGTGAGCATGAAGAGCCCCCCGAGTGCCTTGATGCCGAGGAACTCCTCCTCCCACAGTGCTCGGACCTCGGCAGAGGTCCGGATCGTCTTCGTCCAGGATGCGCCGCTGAACCAGAAGTGCGGTGCGTCGTCGAGCGTCCAGTGCACTGGCAGCTCCACGATGTCGTGCGCACTGTGGCGATAGGGCCGCACGTCGTCCATCAGGTTGGAGGAGTAGCGGAATCCGTGACGCACCAACAGGTCGAGAGTGACGGGGCTGAAGTCCCACGACGGCGATCGATAGCCGACGACCTGGCCACCGAGGGCGGTCAGCACGTCACGACCGCGTACGAGCTCCGCCTCCTCCTCGTCCGGCGACAACCTCGTGGGCGCCGTGTGGGTGAAGCCGTGGTGTGCGATCTCGTGTCTGGCGGCGACGATCTGCTCGACCCGCGCCGGGTGGCGCTCGCCCACGCGTCCTGGCACGAAGAAGGTCGCCGGCAGGTCGAGCCTGACGAGCATGTCGAGCAGCAGCGGCACCGCCACCTTGGCGCCGTACGTGCCCTGTGACAGCGTCCCCGGGCGACCGGCGTTGGCGGGGTCCTCGCCGATCCATACCTCTTCGGCATCGAAGTCGAAGCTCACGACGATGTCGCAGCCTGCATCAGTCATGTGATCCCTCCTGGCTGAGTCGCGCTGGTCGAGCCGGACCAGTGCGTCCCCCTCGCCCGTCGTCCCGACGAAAATGAGATGGCCCCGGGGGCGCACGTTACCTTTGACCATGCACAGCCCGGACTGCGGATCAGAATGTGAGAGGTTCGAGTCCGCTCCGGCGCGCGTTGTTTCAGACAGCATCACGATGAAGCCGATCCGCCGACGGGCAGGTTCGGCTTGGTTCCTTCCGCAGGTCAGCGGCTGATCAGGGCTGGGGCCTACGCCCGCAACTCGAGCGCCGCCCTGACTCGCGACACGATGGCGAGACCGCCTCTCGGTCTAGGACTTGTCCTCCAGTCCGCTCGGGGCGAGGTTGCTGAGTGCCGTGGCGATTCGGCTCGCGGGCAGCCCCAGTGCTTCCGACCGCTCCTTGCGGATGATTGCCTCGCGTACTACATGACCGCCTACATAGCGGATGGGGTCCGGTGGGAAGCGCTTGGTCTTGGCCGAGACCAAGCCAGCCCGTCCCCACTCGTCATCGAGTCCCAGCACCATGGAGGACAGGATCTTCGATCCCACCACGCTCGGCCCGACACCGTTATAGGGGCAGACGTACACGCCACGGGCGACGGTTCGTGGACGTCGCGGTCGACACGCCCACTACATCTGGATACCCAGCCGCGAGTGCACCGCTAGATATGGTGCCTCTGGAGTTGGTTCGGCCCGTCAGCCGGAGGGGTCGTCATAAGAGGGAACCCGGTGCGAGACCGGGACTGCCCCGCAGCGGTGAGTGGGAACGAAAGCCGTCAACGAAGCACTGGACGCCGGTGGGTGTCTGGGAAGCGATGGCCGGTAGGCGATCACGACAGTGGTCATGCCCACGAGTCCGAAGACCTGCCAGCCCCCCCGCGTGCGTCGCACGTGGGTGGTCCGCGTGCCTTCGTGGGAGAGGCTCAGGGACACGCTCGCCGGTCGAACGACGACGGCGTGCTGTCGCCTCTCCGTGATGTCCGTGGCCCTTGGGTCCGCGCTCACGAGGAGAGAGCCAGTGACAACCATCCCCGATCTCGACGTCCCCACGACCGACCAGATCCGCGTGGTCGATGACTCCGCCGGTGCGCCACCCGCGCGGCGCCAGCAGATGCAGGTACGCAAGCGCAACGGCGATCTCGAGGCCGTGGATGTCAACAAGATCGTCCGAGCAGTCGAGCGGTGCGCGGACGACCTCGACGAGG
>JANMBJ010000376.1:0-1602 GCA_031360335.1 Candidatus Nanopelagicales bacterium | reverse complement strand
CGTCGACCTGCTCGGTCGTCCAGAGCGACATCACGGGGAGCATGTGCGCCCCCGCGTCGACGGTGGCAACAGTTCCGGCCGGGGCCGCGCGTCGCACGCTCCGCACGACGTCTTGGGGCACCACCCCGTCCGGGTGCTCCGGGCGGGCGGCCAGCATGGTGGCGAGCTCGACGTGGCGATGAGCCTCCCCGGCATCGGGCGCCCACGTCGTCGCGGGCCAGTGCTCGCGCAGGACATCGATGAGGCGGCCGAGATCGCCGACCACCTGCAGCACTGGCGACACGTAGGTGTTCTCCTCGGCCCATTCCCCCAGCGCGACGACGGGTGCGGCGTAGGGCCACGTGCCGTGGATGAACTCGACCGTGTCCACGCCGAGCATGACGACGAGGTCGGCGTCGTGCAGCAGTGGCGACTCCGTCGTTGCGCCGGTGAGCGGCACGGCCACGCACGGCCACGAGTCGGGCACCAGCCCCTGTGCACGGTACGTCATGAGAACGGGTGCGGATGCCTCTGCCACGAAGGACCGCAGCTCTCCCGCGACCTGCCGCGCCCCCACGCCGACGAGGACGACCGGCCGAGACGAGGCCTTGAGGATCTCGGCGAGGCGGTGGAGCTCCTCGGGATCGGCGATCGCCGCCGAGGGGACCGGCGGAACCTGGGTCGATGGTGAGCTGGGGTCGAAGTCGAGGTGCACCGGGCCGCGCGGCAACGACATGGCAACCCGCGCAGCGTGGGTCACCAGGGCGGACGGGTCATCGGCACCCACGACGGCGGTCAGCTTCGTGAGTGGCGCGAAGACTGCGCTCTGGTCCAGTCTCTGGTGCGCGATCCGGTCCGCATCCGCGAGACTGACGACGTCGGTGATCAGCACGAGCGGTTGACGCTCCAGCAGCGCATTGGCAACTCCGTTGACGGTGCACATCGCTCCCGGACCGCGCGTGACCACGCAGGCGGCAGGCGTCCCCGTGATGTCGCCGTAGACCGACGCCATGATCGCTGCTGGTGTTTCCGCATGCGCAAGCACGAATCGGATTCCGGCCGCCTCGGCCGCTCCGATGAGATCGAGGTTGTTGCCCCCGCCCGGGACGCCGAACATCATCGTGGTGCCGGCGTCCGCGAGCGCGGTCGCCACGGCGGCCGAGAGATCGGCGGCGTTCATGTGGTTCCTTCCATCCTTGCCTCTGCTCGGACCTCGAGGTCGTGCTCTCCCAGCCGCGGCGGCGGCCGTCGGGACGTCGGCGCGAGACCGTCGAACTTCCACGGGGTGTTCACGACACGAACCGGGCCGGAGTCATCGCGCGCGAACGTGACGACCATCCCGCGTGCCGCGGTCGCGGGGTCCTCCAGGACCTGGCCCATGTCGCGCACCGCCCCGACGGGGACGCCGACCGACTCCAGCGCCTCGATGACCGCCTCGGCCGTCATGGCGTGCAGCACCGGCTCCAGCTCGGCGAGCAGCTCGGCCTTGTGCGCGACCCGCTGGCTGTTGGTCGCGTAGCGAGGATCGTCGGGCAGCCCACCCATGCCCAGTACCTCGCACATACGGGCGAACTGCGAGTCGTTGCCGACGCACACGTTCACGAACCCGTCGCCGGCCCGCAA
>JANMBJ010000281.1:0-7781 GCA_031360335.1 Candidatus Nanopelagicales bacterium | reverse complement strand
CGACGGGTGGGTGAGTCAGGTGATGGCGGTGGCGTGGAGGAGGGTGGCCATCTCCGGGACGTGGACGCCGAGGGGGATCCCGACCTGCGCGAGCAGGGCACCGTCAGCCTCGAGGCCGACGTCGTACCACGCGGGGTGGCTGCGTCCGGGGTCCCACTGCGCCCCGGGGAGCAGCACGCGCTCGACGCGATAGCACCGCGCCGGGTCGAGCCCGACGAGGCGCACCGGGAGCGGCACGGCCTGGTCGGAGCTGGTGAGCTGGGCATAGCAGAAGAGCGCCTCACCCCCGTCGTGGGCGACGACACCGTGGACGTACGCCGAGGGGTCTGGGTGCTCCACGCGCACGGTGCGGCCGTGGTGCAGCAGCGAGCGGAATCGCTTGTGCGTCTCGATGACACCCGCGACGCCGGCGCGGTCCTCGTCGGTGGCCGACGCGAGGTCCCACTCGAAGCCGAGGTGACCGAAGAGTGCGGTCGCGCTGCGGAACGGAAGGGTGTGGGTGCGTGCCGTGGTGTGCGACCACGTCGGCCCGACATGCGCGCCCATGAGCTCGGGCGGCAGCAGATAGGAGAAGGTGCGCTGGATGCTCTGACGCTCGAGCGCGTCGTTGCAGTCCGACGTCCAGAAGCGGTCGGTGTGCATCGCGATGCCGAGGTCGACGCGTGCACCTCCGGATGCGCACGACTCGATCTCCACGCCCGGGTGACGTCGGCGCAGCTCGGCGAGAAGTGCATACAGCGCCACGGTCTGCGCGTGCATGCTCGGCCCGCCCCCGGCGCCACCTGCTGCGACCAGATCGCGGTTCATGTCCCACTTGAGATAGCCGATGGTGTGCTCCGTGAGCAGCGAGTCGAGCCGCTCGAGGAGGTACGCCGAGACCTCGGGACGCGCGAGGTCGAGCACGAGCTGCTGGCGCCCGAGCACGGGCTCCTGCCCCTCGATGCCGAGCGCCCAGTCGGGGTGCGCGCGGTAGAGGTCGCTGTCCGGGTTGACCATCTCGGGCTCGACCCACAGACCGAACTCGAGGCCGAGCCCCGTCACGTGGTCGACGAGCTCGCTGAGGCCGTGCGGGTACTTCCGCTCGTCGACGTACCAGTCACCGAGCGAGGTGTGGTCGTCGTCGCGTCCGCGGAACCAGCCGTCGTCGAGCACGAACCGCTCGACCCCGACCGACGCCGCGACGTCGGCGAGGCGCTGCAGCTCCGCGACGTCGTGCCGCATGTAGACGGCCTCCCACGTGTTCAGGATGACCTTGCGATCGGTGCGCGGATGCGTGCTTCGCGCGCGGACGTGCGCGTGGAACGCGTCGCTGATCCCGCCGAGGCCGTGCGCCGAGTACGCCATGGCGACCAGCGGCGCGTCGTAGGTCTCGCCCGGCTCGAGGCGTACCTCGCTGGGGAGTAGCAGCTCGGCGAGCGTCAGGAACCGGCTGCCGTCCTCGAGCGCCTCGACGCGGAGGTGGTGGTTGCCGCTCCACGCGAGGTGCGCGGCCCACACCTCGCCACTCTGCTCGCCGAACGCCGACGTCCCGACCATCAGCGTGGGCGACGACTGGTGCGACGTACGCCCGCGACGGTTCTCGATCACGAGCGCACCCGCACCCAGCGTGTGCCGCTGCGGCTGCATCTCCTTCGACCAGCGGCCGGTGAGGGTGAGCGCCTCGACGGCGCGGGCCGGCAGCGCCACCACCGGGGCGAGGGACTCGACGAACAGCGAGGTGCTGCCGACGTTGGTGAGCGACGCGTGGATCGCGAGGACCCCGACCTCGTCGAGGGTGAGCCGCAGCGACACCGACACCCCCGCGACGGCGTCCGTGCCCGTCCAGGTGTACGTCGCGCTCTCGAGGCTGCTCGACGTACGGGTGAGGCGTGGCGCCCAGTCGACACCACCCGCGCGATGCGCTGCGACCCCGCCGTACGACGGCCAGCCGCGGGACCGCTCGGGCAGCAGCGAGGCCGGCGGCCACGAGTCGAGAGAGCCGTGCGGTGTCGGCAGGTCCGTGAGGGCGGCGAACGACGAGGGGTCGACACCGTCGGCCAGCCGCGCCCCCCAGTGCACGATGCGCGGCACCGCCTCGTCGTGAGAGACGACGAGGGTCGAGACGCACGAGTGCACGACGGCGTAGGACGGGTCAACAGTCACAGGAGACGACTCTGCCGTACCCGTCAGCGGATGCGCGACGGATACGGCAGCGGGTCGTTCGGACGGTCAGGCGCGGAAGGGCTGGATGCCGTCGGCGGGGACGGTGCCGAGACGGCCGGCCTGGAAGTCCTCGAACGCCGTCATGAGCTCGCGCTGGGTGTTCATCACGAACGGCCCCATCCACGCCACGGGCTCGCGGATCGGCTGGCCGCCGAGGAGGACGACCTCGAGGTCGGGCTCGTGACCGTCCTGGCCGGAGTCGGCGGCGACGGTCAGGCTGCCGCCCTCACCGAGCACCGCGAGCTGGCCCTTGCGGATCGGGCGCTTGTCCTCGCCCACCGTGCCGCGTCCGGCCATGACGTAGACCAACGCGTTGAAGTCACGTCGCCATGGCAGGGTCATCGAGGCACCGGGGCTGACCGTCGCGTGCACCATCGTCATCGGGGTGTACGTCGTACCCGGGCCGGTGTGGCCACCGAGATCACCGGCGATGACGCGCAGCAGTGCGCCGCCGTCGTCGGAGGAGAGCAGCTGGACCTGCGAGGCGCGCAGGTCCTGATAGCGCGGGTCGTTCATCTTCGCGTCGCGGGGCAGGTTGACCCACAGCTGCAGGCCGTGGAACAGCCCGCCGCTGATGACGAGCGACTCCGGCGGGGTCTCGATGTGCAGCAGGCCGGACCCGGCGGTCATCCACTGGGTGTCACCGTCGCTGATCGTGCCGCCGCCACCGTGGGAGTCCTGGTGGATGAAGGCGCCGTCGATGATGTAGGTGACGGTCTCGAAGCCGCGGTGCGGGTGCCACGGGGTGCCCTTGGGCTCGCCGGCGGCGTACTCCACCTCACCCATCTGATCCATCATGATGAAGGGGTCGAGCACGCCCGAGTCGACGCCGGCGAACGCGCGGCGGACCGGGAAGCCTTCGCCCTCGAGACCGGTGGGCGCGGTCGTGATGCTGCGGACCGGACGCGCGGCGACGAGGCCGGGGTCGGGGCGCTTGACGCGCGGCAGCACGGTGAGGTCGTCGACGGTGACCGCGGGCATGGGGTCCTCCAGGGAAGTAGCTGCGGGTACGGCGCCGGGGTGGTGCGCCGTGATCGCTGGGATCAGGTAGTTCAAGTCTCAACTATCGCCTCCCATTCCCGGGAGCGCAAGCGAGCCCACCCCCGCCCAGGATCCTCGAGTTACATCCCGAAACCCTAGTTTCGGCACTCCAAACCAAGGATCCAGGCAGTAACTCGAGGACCGGGTCAGAGGAGGGTGGCGGTCACGGTGATCGAGGGGACTCCGGCGAGGGCCTTGCTGATCGGGCAGCCGGCCTTGGCCTCGGCGGCGAGTGCCTCGAAGGCCTCGGCGGTGATCCCGGGGACCGTGCCGTCGACGGTGAGCGTGATCGAGGTGATCGCGAGGCCGGTGTCGTCGCGGCCGAGCTCGACCTCCGCGCTCACCGAGAGCGACGTCGGCGGGGTGCCGGCGGTCGACAGAGCGTTCGACAGCGACATGGCGTAGCACGCCGAGTGCGCGGCCGCGACGAGCTCCTCGGGGCTGGTGTGGCCGTCCGGCTCACCCGCGCGGCTGGGGAACGTGACGGGGAACTGGCCGGCGTTGCTGGAGTCGAGAGTGACGAGTCCGGTGCCGGTCTGCAGGTCGCCCTGCCACTGGGTCGTTGCGTCGCGAACGGGCATGCGTGCCTCCGTGAGGTCGGTGGGATCGGGTACGAGGAAGCGGGACGGTGGGGCCGTCCCGCCCACCCCAACCGTGCGACGCCGCGTGGTGTTCCGCATCTGCACGAGCCGGTGCTGCGTGCTCCGAACGGACGCCGGACCGGATTCCGACCCGAGGGCGTGTCAGGATTGCGCCGCGGCGACCGCTGCACGCTGGCTGGACCCGGCTCCGGCCGGGGAACAGGGGAGACGATGAGCACCTCCACGACCCGTAAGCGGATCGCACGCGGCACGGTCCTCGCCGCTGCCGGAGCGCTGACGCTCGGCCTGCTGCCGGGCGTGGCCTCGGCCGCCGCGCCCCCGCCGCCAGCAAGCGTCAGCTATATCGACTGCGCCAGCAACAACGCCTCGACGTGCGACCAGATCCTGTGGGCCAACGACGCCGCAGCCGCGGACATCGCGGTCCCGCTCACCCCGGCGACCGGGCACTACCAGACCTACAGCTATGACGTGTCCGCATCGGGCGCGAGCTGGGTCGTGGGACTGCGCCACGGTCCGGTGCTCGACGACTCGTACGACTCCACGACCGGCCTCGTCCTCACCCACCGCGGCACGATTCCGGGAGGTCGGGCCACGAGTCGCGTGCTCGCCACCTCGTGGGATGCCACTCCGGCCATCTCGACGGACGGCACGAAGGTGTGGTGGCTCAGCGGCGGCTCGCTCTACCGGTTCACGGTGACGTCGTTCAACGAGACGACCGGCGCGATCGCCGGCGAGACAAGGAAGCTCACCGCGCCGCTGTTCACCGGCACTGAGTCAGAGATCCCGTGGAACCTCGCGATCGCACCCAACGGTGTCTCCGCGGCGGTGCTCTTCCACAACGACAGCGTCGTCTCGCCCACCGTCACCGAGCATAAGGACCGCGTCGTCGCTGCCTTGATCAGCGCCACTGCCACCAGCGGCTACTTCGAGCGGAAGTACGACACGACGACCGCCGACAAGACCGCGCCGAGCGCCAACACCTTCACGTTCGCCGACAACACGACGCTGCTCTATGACGAGTACCAGGTGGGCAGCGCGACGACCACGCGGACCGCGGTCCGGGCGGTCATCCCCGCGGCTGGGCCGCACGTCGTGACGCCGGCCGTAGCCAACCCGGCGCTCGACGACTTCTACGACGCTCGCGCTCTCGGCGGCACCTTCTGGGCCTGGAAGGACTCGTTCAGCGGCACCACATTCGTCGACTCCGACCTCGGTTCCACCCCCGACCCGACTGTGGCCCCGACGTTGCCGCTGACCCCGCGGGCCGACGGCGCGCACACCTACCGCTACGTCCCGAGCTCGACGATCCCTGCCCCTCTGACCTCAGCAGTCAACCGAGCCGCGGCGCACGCGCACCTGGTGCTGTCCACCCGATCCGTCGTGACCGGTGCTCGACCGGCGTTCTGGGGCTACAACCTCTACCTGCAGCCGACGCTCGGGACGACGTACGTCGAGGCCAAGGCCGACGAGGTCGACCGCGGTGTGCTGCGCTGGGCCGCCGTCGGTGAGACCACTGCGCACACCTTGGTGACGTCCGGGTCCACTGCGTTCGAGCCGAGCCCGGGCCGGACCTACCTCGGCTACCTGCCGCCGCTGAGCCGCAACACCTACGTCTGGTGGACCTACCCGGGTGACTTCCTCACGGCACCGGGTTCCAGTGCCAAGGTCTTCGTCTCGGTCGCACCGAAGGTGTCCGTCCGCACCGCGAAGAGCGGCGTACGCACCGCTGTCGCGGGAGCCACGACGCGTCGTGGCGGCGCCGTGATCCTCTACAAGGTCTCAGGCACCAAGCAGACGAAGGTCGCGACCGCCACGATCAACGCCGTCGGCGCCTACGGCTTCGGTCGCCGCGCACTGGCCAAGGGCACCTACCGCGTCGTGGCCGTCGCCGACAGGTACTGGGCCGCGGGCCGCTCGGGGAACTTCAGGGTCTGAGCTCCGCACCACCGACCAGCCGCGATCGGCGCCGCTCCCACGGGGACGGCGCCGATCCGCGTTCGCGGCCGTTCACGTTCGCGAATTGCCCTGGGGCCGGACACCGCGGGACCGGTTCATCGCCTTCGCTTGATGGCTCGCCGACAGCAGCGTGGGTACGGCCAGGTCTCGGGGTGATCACGGCGTTTCACGAGGCACCCCGCGCCGTGCAACGATGCGGCTGCCTCGCGTCGGGCGATGGCGTCGGAACTAGCACGGGGACCCACTGACTCCTGTTCGCTCTCGCACGCGCGCCGCCGGGGCTGTTGCCGCGGCCGCCGTGACCGCCCTCGGGCTCGGCCTCGTGGTCGCACCGTCCGCACAGGCAGTGGTGCCCGTGCCGGTCGTGCTCTTCGCCGACAGCCTGCACAGCTATTCGCTCTACTCCGGCGACCTCGACGGTGCCAACGCGACCCAGGTGACCACCGGTGGGATGGTCACCAACTACGTCGAGGCCTCCGCTGACGGCCAGGTGCTCGCGATCCAGGGCATGACCGGCGACGACAACACGCCGGCCTACGACGCGACCGACGGCCTCATCGTGTCGGTCCAGGGAGCCACCTCGCTGCTCGCGACGAGCACCGAGGCCAACCCGGTCGTGTCCAGCGATGGCGCGCACGTGTGGTTCTCCGCGAAGAGCAACCTCTACTCCTGGACCCGTGCGACCGGTCTGGTCACGCAATTGACGACCGACGCACCGCTCACCCCGCCGGCGACGCCCGCGGGCCAGCCGACCGAGTCCCTGTGGGGCCTCGCGGTCTCGGCTGACGGCACGACCGCGGCCGGCATCTTCCGAGCGGTCACCTTCACGGCGGCCTCGACGAAGCCGACAGCGACCAGGTCGATCCTCAAGGCGTTCACGCTCCCCGCCACCTCGGCTGCGGCATCCACCACGGTGTTCACCTCGACCGCCTATTCGGGAGCGACCGGCCCCGAGCTGTTCTTCGACGCCCCGAGGTTCGCCGGCACGTCGCTCGTCTTCGGCGAGTGCGTCACCGGTGCCTGCGACGACTGGAAGTACAAGAGCGTCGACCTCAGCGCCGTGACTCCGGTGCCCGTGGCCACGGCAGGTGACCTCGACAACACCTACGACCTGCGCCTGCTTGACGACGGCGTCAACTCCGCCACCTGGTACGCATGGGAGGACGGTGCGTCCGCCACGTCGTACAAGACCTCGACTGACCTCACCGGCCCCTGGGTCGTCGGCGGCTCGCGCCCGGACGGGCAGACGTCGCTCGGGTTCGTGCCGGTCAGGACCGCTCCGACCGCCTTCTCCTCGCGTCAGTCCTCCGCGGGCGCCGCAGCCGTCCAGGCGCACCTCGACCTGTCGACCTCTCTGGTCAAGACCGGTGGCCAGGCGGTCTATGCCTCGTATGCCTTCTACCTCAAGGGCTTGGCCGGTCAGACCTGGAACGCCGACGCCGGCATCACCCAGCGCGGCACGATCCAGTACTCCACCGATGGCGGTCGGACCTGGCTGCGGCTCACGACCACCACGTCGAAGACTGTGGTCGCCTGGCCCGGTGGCACGGCTCCCGACGGCAACGGTCGCACGCAGAAGCTGACCCGCAACACGTGGTTCCGCTGGCTCGTGCCCTCCGACGTCTTCGTGCGCAGCGCGACGACGAGTGTCCGCCTCGTACGCGTCTCACCGACCGTCAAGGCGAAGGTCGTGAAGTCCGGCAGCAAGCGCACCGTGTCGGGCACCGTGGCACGCATCGGCGGCAGCGCTGTCCTCTACAAGGGCACCAAGAAGATCGCGACCGTCAAGGTGTCCTCGAGGGGCGTCTACTCCTTCGGCAAGCGCGCCCTGTCGCGTGGCACGTATCGCGTGGTCACCATCGCCGACGTCTCCTGGGCAGCTGGCTCGCTGACCGTCAAGATCTGACCCAGTACGACCAGAACGACGACAGGCGCCGCCCCGAGGGGTCGGCGCCTGTCGTCGTCGACCCTCGGGTCAGG
>JANMBJ010000418.1:0-6563 GCA_031360335.1 Candidatus Nanopelagicales bacterium | reverse complement strand
TCGTCGCGCCGCCCACCACCGAAGACCGCGTCGTGGCGCCCGCGCTCGATGGCGTCGAGCAGGGGCACCGTCTGGAGCGGGTTTCGCGTGCCGTCGGGCCGCTCCTTGAGCCTGCCGGAGTCGATGTGGTCCTGGACCGGGGCGACCATGAGCCGCACGCCGTAGTGCTCCACCGCGGTGTCGCGGTAGGCGAGCACCTCCGGGAAGTTGTGCCCGGTGTCGACGTGCAGCAGCGGGAACGGGATGGCGGCAGGGGCGAAGGCCTTCGCTGCGAGGTGCAGCATGACGACGGAGTCCTTGCCGCCGCTGAAGAGCAGCACCGGGCGCTCGAGCTCGCCGGCGACCTCGCGGATGATGTGCACGCCCTCGGCCTCGAGCGCGTCGAGCTGGCTGAGCCGACGCGTGCCCGTGGCGCTGGCGTGCTCGCGCGTCGTGGTCACGGTGCCGGTCCTCTCGATGGCGCTCGGGTGCTGTGTCTCGGGGGTGTGCTCGTCGACGACGAGCTCGGTGGCGGTCATGTGTGCAGCCCGCACTCGGTCTTGCCCGAGCCCGCCCAGCGGCCCGCTCTGGGGTCTTCGCCGGGCGCGACCGGTCGCGTGCAGGGCTCGCACCCGATGGAGGCGTAGCCGATCTGGCGCAGCGGGTTCATGAGCACGCCATGCTTCTCGGCGTACGCATCAACGTCGTCGTGGGTCCACGCGGCGAGCGGGTTGAGCTTCACCTTGTCGCGTCGGGCGTCCCAGCCGACCACGTTGATGTCGGAGCGGGTGGGTGCGTCCTCGCGACGCATGCCGGTGACCCAGGCGTCGTAGTCCGACAGCCCGCGCTCGAGCGGCTCGACCTTGCGGATCGCGCAGCACTGGTCGGGGTTGCGCGCCCAGAGGTCGGCGCCGTGCTGCTCGGTCTGCTCCACCACAGTGATGAGCGGCAGCAACGTGCGCACGTTGACGTCGTAGGTCGACGCCACGGCGTCTCGCGTGCCGATCGTCTCGGCGAAGTGGTAGCCGGTGTCGAGGAAGAGAACGTCGACACCGGCGGCGGCGGTCGAGGCAAGATGGACGAGCACCTCGTCACCCATCGAGCTCGCCACCACGAGACGGTCGCGGAAGGTGTCTCGCGCCCAGCGAAGTGCGACGCGCGCCTGCTCGACGACGTCGTCACCGACGGCGGCGACGAGTGCAGCACCGTCGCTGGTCGCCTCGCGCAACGTCTCGATCGAGAGCTCGGTCATGCGAGTGCCGCCTCGTCGGCACGGCGGGCCCACTGCCCGAACGTCTCCTCGCCGTCGCGCTGCTCGGTGTAGCGACCGAGAACCCGCTCGACGTAGTCCGGGAGCTCAGCAGCACTCACCCTGAGACCACGGGGCTTTCGGCCGAGGCCTGCTTCCGGCCCGAGCTCACCGCCGAGGTGCACCTGGAAGCCCTCCGCCTGGTTGCCCGCTGTGTCGGTGACGAGCATCCCCTTGAGCCCGATGTCGGCGACCTGGATGCGCGCGCACGAGTTGGGGCAGCCGTTGACATGGATCGAGAGCGGGCGGTCGAAGGTCGGCAACCGGTCTTCGAGCTCGGCAACCAGCGACGATGCTGTGGCCTTGGTCTCCACGATCGCGAGCTTGCAGAACTCGATGCCGGTGCACGCCATCGTGCCGCGGCGGAACTCGCTCGGTCGCACCTCGAGTCCGAGGTCGTGGAGCGCGGCCACGAGCGGCTCGACGGACGAATCCGCGACATCGAGGATCACGAACTTCTGCTGCGCCGTCAGGCGCACCCGACCGGACCCGTGCTCGTCGGCAAGATCACCGATGCGGTGCAGGATCGTGCCGCTCACGCGTCCGACGGTCGGTGCGGCACCGACGTACTTCTTGCCGTCGGCCTGGTCGTAGACACCGACGTGGTCGCGGCGACCCGGGTACGCTGCGGCAGCCGGGCCGTCGAGCAGCGGGCGCTTGAGGTACTGCGTCTCCATGACCTCGCGCACCTTGGCCGCGCCCCAGTCGTTGACGAGGAACTTCAGGCGTGCGCGGGTGCGCAGCCGGCGATAGCCGTAGTCGCGAAACACTGAGATCACGGCCTCCCACACGTCGGGCACCTCGTCGAGCGGCACCCAGACGCCGAGCCGCTGGGCGAGCATCGGGTTGGTGGAGAGGCCACCGCCGACATAGACGTCGAATCCTGGCCCGTGCTCCGGGTGCACGACCCCGATGAAGGAGACGTCGTTGATCTCGTGCGCCACGTCGTGACGCGGTGACCCCGAGACCGCCGACTTGAACTTGCGCGGGAGGTTGGAGAATCGCGGGTCGCCGACGTAGCGGCGCACGATCTCGCGCACTGCGGGGGTGCCGTCGAGGATCTCGTCGGCGGCGACTCCGGCGACGGGGGAGCCGAGCACGACGCGTGGGGTGTCACCGCACGCCTCGTTGGTGCTCAGGCCGACGGCTTCGAGCTTCTCCCAGATGACGGGGACGTCCTCGATGCGGATCCAGTGCAGCTGGACGTTCTGCCGGTCGGTGATGTCGGCGGTGTCGCGGGCGTAGGTCTGCGACACGTCCGCGATCGCCCGGAGCTGGTCAGGGGTGAGGATTCCGCCGTCGCTGCGCACCCGGAGCATGAAGTACTCGTCGTCGAGCTCGTGCGGCTCGAGGGCGGCGGTGCGGCCGCCGTCGATGCCTGGCCGGCGCTGGGTGTAGAGCCCCCACCACCGCATACGCCCCCTGAGGTCGTTGGGGTCGATGGATGCGAAACCGTTGCGCGAGTAGATGTTCTCGATGCGTGCCCGGACGTTGAGGCCGTCGTCATCCTTCTTGAACCGCTCGTTGGGGTTGAGCGGCTCGGAGTAGCCCAGGGCCCACTGCCCCTCGCCCTTGGGCGCACGGCTGCTGCGTCGGGCGGGCGTCGCGTTCTCAGGGACCGCGATGTCCTGGGACTGAGTCATGGGGTCGTCTCCGGGGGCAGGGACGGAGACGGCGTACGGGAGGCGACATCACGCTCACGGGGATGTCAGGCCCGGACGGCGTCGACCGTCCGGGTGTGTGCGCCGGGAAGGGCGCAGCGGACGTCGATCAGCCGCAGGGGCGACACAGCGCGCTGTTCACTCGCATGTGGTCGACGTGACGTCGAACCACGAGGCGGGTGTGCGCGGACATGGGTCCAGAGTGGGGGCCGTCTCAGCATCCGACAAACGAGTACCACCATGCGAGACCCCAAGGCTCCTCCCAGCCCTGTTGCAAGTCCTTCGCGATACGCCGTCTCGCTGGCCCAGGGGGCGTACGGGTGTGACGCACTGCTCCGGCGGGGAGGGTCCCGGCGCCTGGACGTGGGCGCTAGCGTCACCGCCATGACGACACCTGGGATCCCCGGCATCGATGCCGGCTCCGTCACCCCTGTCCCTCTCGATGGCGAGCAGGTCGTTGGCTCCGCGTCGACCGAGGTGCGTTCGCCCTATGACGGGACGCTCCTCGGCTCCATCCCCGCGCTGACCGCGGCCGATGTCGACCGCGCGGTCGCGGCGGCTAAGAAGGCACTGCACGACAACCCCATGCCGCAGTGGAGGCGCGCTGAGATCCTCGACAAGGCGGCGGTGCTGCTGGCCGAGCGCCAGGAGGACTTCGCCCGCTGCATCGCGCTCGAGGCGGCCAAGCCGATCCGAACCGCACGTGGCGAGGCGCAGCGCGCGGTGAGCACGTTGCAGTTTAGTGCGGCCGTGGCTCGCTCGCTCGCCGGTGAGGTCGTGCCGCTCGAGGCGTCGTCGGCCGGAGAGGGCAAGCTCGGCTTCATCCTGCGGGTGCCGATCGGTGTGATCGGCGCGATCTCGCCCTTCAACTTCCCGCTCAACCTCGTGGTGCACAAGCTGGGACCGGCGATCGCCGCGGGCTGCCCGGTAGTGCTCAAGCCAGCGTCGCAGACTCCCTTCTCCGCGATCCTGCTGGCGCGGGTGCTCTTCGAGGCCGGACTGCCGACCGACTATCTCCACATCGTGACCGGTGGTGGCACGGTCGTGGGCAACGCGATCGTCGACCACGACGACGTCGCGCTCATCACCTTCACCGGCTCGCCCGAGGTCGGCTGGTCGATTCGCGCCCGGGCGCCGCGCAAGCGCGTGGGTCTCGAGCTGGGTAACAACGCGCCGCTCATCATCGAGGGTGACGGCGACTGGAGGTCGGCGGTCGCCAAGGTGAAGGTCGCCGGCTTCAGCCACGCGGGTCAGTCGTGCATCTCGACCCAACGGCTCTTCGTGCACTCCTCGATCGCTGACGACGTCATCCGAGAGCTCACCGCCGCGGTCGACTCGATCGTCGTCGGCGATCCGATGGACGAGGCGACCGACGTGTCGTCGCTCATCTCCACCGGCGAGCGCGACCGCGTCGCGGGCTGGATCACCGAGGCGGCGGCCCAGGGTGCTCGCGTCGCGTCCGGCGGTGTCATCGGTGACGACGGTGTGCTGCGCCCGACCCTCGTCGTCGACGCGACCCCGGAGATGAAGGTCTGCTCGCAGGAGGTCTTCGGCCCGGTCGTCGCGGTGACCCGCTACGACGACTTCGACGACGCGCTGCGGATGGCCAACGACACCCGATACGGCCTGCAGGCCGGTGTGTTCACCTCCGACGTCACAAAGGCGCTCAAGGCGGCTCGTACGCTCGACTTCGGTGGCGTCCTCATCAACGAGGTGCCCACCTGGCGCGCCGACCAGCAGCCCTATGGCGGCCTGCGCGACTCCGGCAACACCCGCGAGGGCCCCGCCTGGTCCGTCCGAGAGATGACCGAGGAACGCCTCATCATCCTCACGGGCTGACCCCCAGCGCTGCCCCCGCAGGGAAGGGATGGACCTCTCAGGTCAGGAAGTGCCCCTCACAGGCGCCGTCTGACCGCACGTTGTGATCTTGATCGGGGTGCGCGTCACGAAGGCCCGCTCCCGTGGAGGGTGCGGGCCTTCGTCGCGCGGCGAGGGTTGGCTCAGACGGCGTACGCGGTGCCGAACGTGTCGGCGAAGGCGATCTCGGCGAGCGGCTTGCGCTCACGCGGTGCCGACTCCCGCTCGGCTGCCCAGGCCGGCAGCGACTCGGGGTGGCCGAGGCGCCCGATCGCGAGCACAACGATCGTGCGGTACTGCGACGGCACACCGAATGTCGCGCTCACCTGGTCGGTGTCGAAGCCGCCCATCTGGTGCACGACGAGCCCGCGCGCCGCAGCCTCGATCGTGAGCTGGGAGACAGCGAGACCCAGCTCGTACGGCGCGATCTCACGGACTGAGCCGTCCTCGTGCTCGACCTCGGTGATCGCGGCGACGAGCACCGGTGCGGCCGACGCCCACACCTGGTTGAACTCGGCGAGGGCGTCGAAGATCCCCTTGTGGGTCGCGTCGGCGCCGTCGGTCGTCGTCTGGCCGACCACGAAGCGCCACGGCTGATAGTTGTTCGCGCTCGGCGCCCAGCGTGCCGCCTCGAGCAGCGCGGCCAGGTCGTCAGAGGCGACAGCGGTGCCGTCGAATGCTCGCGGGCTCCACCGCTCGGCGAGCAGCGTGGTCAGGGGGACGGACGTGGTCGCGGTGCGCGTGGTCATCGAGGCTCCTGGAGAAGGTTGTTTACCGTTCAACAACACCGGGCGACAGGAATTCCGATGCCGGGGTGGCTAGGACGTGAGCGGCGTCACGTGGCGTGGGCCGAGTCCATCGCCTCGAGCTCCTCGCCTCGCGTCTCGCGGACGACCCGCCGGACGAAGACCAGAGCCACGACGGTCGCACCGCATGGTGATGCCGCCGCTCGATCTTCTGGGGTGACATGTCCTGCCCGGACGGCCGCCCTGCGCCCCCGCCGGGCAGGCGGCGCGGCAGGAGCGGGTGCCCCGTGAAGTGCTCGGCGTGTCGCTGAGACGCGCGGTGCTCGGTCCCGGCACTCTGGGCACGTCGAACGGCAGCACGCGTGGCTGCGGGGAAGCGGTCGGCACAGGCCCTTGACTCGGGGTCTGCGCCTGCATGCTGTCCCAGGGAGTGCCCGTGCCCATCGACCCCATGTCGTCCGCCGCCTTCGGTGACCTCAGCTCGTCAGGCCCCGAGCTCGATGACCGCGAAGCGCCTCCGACGTCGACGCAGCGACCGGAACGCGCCACGGGGCGTGCCGCGGCGCAGCGCCGTCGGCTGATGTCGTTGGCCGCCGGATCGGTTGCCGCCGGCGTCGTGTGCGGGCTCGTGCTGCCGTCGACCGCCGGTGCGGGCACGACCGCCACAGCGGGTTCCACCTCCACGATCGCTCCGTCGTCGTCGAGCGCGGGCGCCTCGACGACGACGGTGACGTCGCCCGCGCGACGTGCCGCAGCCACGTCGGCAACGTCGGCCCGGAGCACGACGACTGTTCGACACACGACACCCGTAGGTCCGGCCGCCCCGACGATCGCGCGCGGCCGCACGGTCCTGCGCGCCGCAGCCGTGAGCTCACCTGCCCCCCGCTCGGTCGCGCCACACGCGCCCGCACTGGGCTCGCTGGGGGCGGCGACGAGAGCGCTGGGCGGCGCGGCGCGGACGCCGTTCGACATCACGGCGACTCCGCCGTCGGCAACGGCGGCGCCAGCGCC
>JANMBJ010000260.1:0-2868 GCA_031360335.1 Candidatus Nanopelagicales bacterium | reverse complement strand
CTCCGGTGAGACGGAGAGCCTCCGCGACTCGACGGCCGGAGCGCTGCGACACGTCGCGTTCGGGTGAGAGCCCTCCGGCGAGGACCACGATGTGACCGACCGTGCTCGACGAGGTGCTGGTCATTCGGCGTATCCCTTTGTGTGGCAACGGATATCGTGGGCGTCGACGGTGGTGACCTTGATGGTCCGCGTGGGCACGGGCGGGCTTGTCATGCGGTGTCCGGCGTCGGGGTGGAGGGCCCCTCACGGTCGAGCGACGCCGCGGGCGAGCCGAAGGTGGCTGCGACCTCGAGCTCGGTCTCGATCACTCCCGCGAGCCGGCGGACGCCCTCGCGGATTCGGTCGGGCTCGGGGTAGCAGTAGGACAGCCGCAGCGACTGGCGACCTTGGCCGTCGGCGAAGAAGCCGGTGCCGGGGACGTACGCGACGAGGGCCGCGACGGCGCGAGGGAGCATCGCCGTGGCGTCGAGACCGTGGGGCAGCGTGACCCAGCTGTAGAAGCCGCCCCCGGGCACGGTCCACGTCGTGCCCTCCGGCATCTGCGCGGTGAGCGACTCGAGAAGCGCGTCCCGACGCTCGCGGTAGACCTCACGGAAGACCTTGACCTGGTCGAACCACGGCTGGGTCGCGAGGTAGTCGCTGATGGTCAGCTGCGTGAGGTTGGACGGGCACAGCGTCGCAGTCTCGTTGGCGAGCACCAGCTTCTCGCGCACCCCGTGCGGTGCGACCGCCCACCCCACCCGCAGACCCGCGGCGATCGTCTTGGAGAAGGTGCCGAGATAGATGACCGACTCGCTCTCGTCGGCCCGGATCGCCCGGGGCACAGTGCCGTCGAATCCCAAGAGGCCGTAAGGATCGTCTTCGAGCAGGAGGAGTCCGGCGGACTTCACGACCTCGAGCACCTCGGCCCGTCGCGCCGGGCCTTGGGTCACGCCGGCGGGGTTGTGGAACGACGGGATCGTGTAGACGAGCTTGACCCGCTTGCCCACGGCGCGGGTCGTGGCGATGGCCTCCCGCAGCGCATCGGGCCGCATCCCCTCGTCGTCCATCGGCACGTGCACGACCTCGCACTGATAGGCGGAGAAGACACCGAGCGCGGTGACGTAGGTCGGCGCCTCGACGATGACGACGTCGCCCGGGTCGCAGAAGACGCGTACGACGAGGTCGAGCGCCATCTGCGAGCCGGCCGTCACGACGATGTCGTCCGGGTGCGCGCGCACACCGACCGGCGCCATGACCTCGAGGATCTGCTCGCGCAAGGTGGCGTCACCCTGCCCGGAGCCGTACTGCAGCGCGACCGCGCCGCGGTCGCGGATCAGACGGGCGACCGTGTCGGCGATCGCGTCGAGAGGGAGCGCGGAGACGAAGGGCATCCCGCCGGCGAGCGAGACCACCTCGGGGCGTGACGCGACGGCGAAGAGCGCTCGGACCTGCGACGCGGTGAGGCCCCGCGTGCGTGCGGCGTAGGCGTCGACCCACGGGTCGAGCCTCGTCCCGGTGGTCACGTGCTGCGTCGGCTCCATCGTCCCTACTGCTCTGTCGGGGGGCGCGCGTGCTCTGTCGAAGACCCGTCCGGCGAGCCCACGAGACCGCCTACGGCGCGCACGACCGCGTTGTCGGGGGTGCCGTACAGACAAGTCCAAGGCTTACGATGCCGGATGAGGGGTGGGTGGTGTCATGCGGGTTGTCCGTTGGGTGCTGACCTTGCTGGCGATCGGGCTCGTGGCCGGCTTCGTCGGCGGGCTGCTGCGACCACATCGCACCGAGCTCCCACGTCCCGTCACCGCCTGATCCGAGTCTGCCGTGGCCGTCTCCCGCAAGCTCTCCCCGCTGACTCGCGACTCCCTCGACGAGATGACCTCGCCGTGCCGCTCCTGCGTGCGGTGGGAGCTCGACGCCGTGCACCGCGGCCGCGTCGAAGCCGATGGTGGCTGCGCGGAGGCGAAGGCGTCGTGGCTCTCGTCGACGCTGCTCGACTGGGGTTCGTGCGGGCTGGTCGTGCGCATCGACGGTGCCATCGCGGGCTACGCCCTCTATGCGCCGCCGGCATACCTCCCCGGCCTGGGCGCCTATGCGACGGCACCGGTCTCGCCCGACGCCGTCGCGCTCGCCGCGCTGCGGGTCGAGCCGGAGTTCGCCGACCGTGGTCTGGCCCGGATGCTCGTGCAAGGGATGGCCGCGGACCTCGTCCGTCGAGGTGTTCGGGCGGTCGAGGCGGTCTCCACCACCGAGGTTCCCGTCGACGACACCCCCCACTGCCTCGTACCCGCTGACTTCCTGCTCGCGGTCGGGTTCACGACGGTGCGACCGCACCCGCGCACCCCACGCATGCGCCTCGACCTGAGATCCACGGCAGCGTGGCGCGAGGACATGGTGGAGGCCGCTCTCGACCGCATCCTCGGCCGCCGTCGCGCGGTTGGCACCCTGCACCGCGAAGACCCCTCCACGTGAGCGACGGTCAGCCGCTCGACTCCGTCGCCGTACCGGATCCGTCTGGAGCGCTCGGGTCGTCGGGGGTGGACGAGGTACGCCGGGCTGCCGCAGTGACCTCGCTGCGCTGGACCGGCGCCCTGATCGCGATGCTCGTGGTGTGGCTGCTGGTCAGCGTGGCCGCCCGGTCCGTGGCCGTGCTCGCTCCTGTCATCACGATCGTGACGGTGGTGCTCACGGTGATCGCCTGGCGGGCTGCTGCCCGAGGCACGGGGTCGCGACACCCCGTCTCGACCTGGGCGGTGCTCGGTGTGGTGCTCGACGTGCTGGTGAGCATCGGTGTCGTCGTCATCGTCGGCTGGGCCCTGCTGCTGCTCGTCGCCCTTGCTCGCTCCTGAACCCCGTCGCGCCGTCCCCGCGAGCTTGGGCACCCGTTCC
>JANMBJ010000239.1:0-40146 GCA_031360335.1 Candidatus Nanopelagicales bacterium | reverse complement strand
CCGCTTCAATCGCCTGACCCCCCGCTGCCTCGATCAGCTGTAAGGCGACGACCGCCTGGCGCTCATCGTCGTAGGTCAGAGAGGTCTGGCGGCCAGTCTGCGGGTCGCGCCACAACACGGCGTAGGAGGCCGCGCCGTTGGCCCGACGACGGGTGCGAATGGATCCCACAAAACGAGAGGGTAGCCATCCGTGTCAACGGATGGCTACCCTCCTGTCAACATCTCCAGCGTTTCCGCAGGTCACAGGGGTGGAGGTGGCGGGAATCGAACCCGCGTCCTTCGTTGGTGATCAGGGTCTTCTCCGGGCGCAGTCCGCTGTGCTTTTCTCAGCCCCGGCAGTCACGCGGACAAGCTGCCGACGGGCTCAGTCACTGTTGAGTGTCCCGCACTATCCCGTGACCGGGTAGCGAAGTAAGTCCCCTAGATGACGCCAGGAACCGGAGCGGGAACTCCCCCGGGCTGACGGACTTCAGGCTCGCTTAGGCAGCGAGAGCGAAGTCAGTGCGCTGTGTATTGGCACTTATAGGTTTTGCTGGATCGTTTGCGAGATAACCAGCATCCTCGGCCCGCTTCTCCCGTCACAACAGACGAAGTCGAAACCGATCACCCCCTGTGCAGTTGTGACTCCAGCATACGGCCTCCCCCCGACTTCCCGCAGCGGCCGTTCGGCCAGGTCGGGACCGAGCGGCTCAGCCCGGGGGCTGACTGGTCACGACGAACCCCGTCGTCATGAAGTCGAGCGTGATGCCGGTGTCGTCGACCGGGCCGAGGCGAACGACGACCGTGACACCGTCGCGCGTATACGTCCGCATCGTGGGGTCGACAGCACCTGAGGTCCAGCCCGACGTCGACAGCTCCGCGTCGACCAGATTGAAGGCAGAGTCACGCGTAGTCGCGGGAAGGTGCACGCTTGCCACGCAGTACCCGTCGCGGTCACCGGCCGGAGTCGAGAGGTCGGCGGCGCCGAACGGCGACATGCCCTGCAGCACCGCGACGTCCGCCGGGCTGCAGGCTGCGTCCATCCGCGCCGTCTGCTCGGCGTACCGCGTCTCGGCGGCCTTGAGCAGCGCGACCAGCCCCACCAGCACGAGCACGTAGCTCACCGAGGCGATGAGCCAGTAGCCCGGGCTGCTGTCGCGGAACGCCCGCAGCACCATGTCGATGCCGATGGCCAGCAGCATGGCGGGGATCGCCGTCACGATGACCACTGCGATCCACGGGAACGGCTCGGCGCCGTAGGCGATCGTGAGTGCACCCCAGACGACGGCGATCGCAGTCACCATGAGCACTCCGCCGGCGAATGCTCCGAGTGCAACCAGGCGGCTCGGCGGCGGATCGAGGTCGTCAAAGGGCGACCGTACGTCGTCGGACACGGCGCCTCAGATGCCCTTGCTGAGGCGGCCGTAGAGACCCTTGAGGGTGCCGTGGAGCTTGCGGTACTCGGCGTAGCCGTCGGCGTACGCCTGCGCGTTGGCCGGCTGCGGGCGGAACGTCGCGGCGACGGGCACGAGGGCGGGTACGTCGCTCAACGTCAGCTCTCCCAGGCAGATCCGGGCCCACAGAGCGACGCCGCGCAGCTGCGCGTGCCTCGGGTCGGCGACCTGTTCGACGGTTACGCCGAGCACATCGGCGAAGATCTGGCACCAGAGGTCGCTCTGCGCGCCACCGCCGAGGATGCGCACCTTGGGCACTGGTTGCTTGAGGAACTTCTCGTAGGAGTCGAACAGCCAGCGCATGTTGTAGGCGACGCCCTCGAGCACCGAGCGCACGAGCATCGCTCGGTCGGTGCGCAGCGACATGTTGAGCCAGCCGGAGCGCAGGCGCTTGTCCTCCACCGGGCTGCGCTCGCCGTTGAGCCACGGCATGTAGAGCAGGCCCTCGCTGCCGGGCGGCGCGGTCGCAGCGAGCGCAAGCAGGTCCTCGTACGACGGCGACTCGCCCTCCGGTGCCATTCCCTCCGCACCGATGCCGCTGCCACCGCCGAGGAGCCCGTCGTGCGGCGCGATGATCTGCTCGCGCAGCCACTGCAACGCCGCTCCCCCGGTCTCCTGATTATTGGCGACGAGCGGGAAGTCGGCGTCGAGCCCAGGCACTGTCGCGATCGAGTGCAGCACATCAGTGCGTTTGAAGGGCACGCGCGCGCCGATCCACGCGGTCGTCGAGATCGCGATGTGCGTGTCGTACGCCGCCACCGCACCGGAGCCTACGACCGCGGCGTGCAGGTCGGGGATCCCGCAGATGACCGGTGCACCGGGTGCCACCCCGATCGCCTCGGCGATCTCGGGCAGCAGCGGTCCGAGCACCGAGCCGGTGGGCACCAGCTCGGGCAGCCGGGCGCGGTCGCGCTGCGTCTTCTGCACGAGGGAGTCGACATAGCCGACCGGGGCGCCGGGCCGGTTGTCGGTGAGCCAGCTGTGGATCATCGACGCCGGTGTCGCTGCCGTGCGCCCGGTCAGGCGCAGGCCCAGGTAGTCGACCGGCTCGAGCAGGGTGACCGTCTTCGCATAGACATCCGGCATCGTGCGCTTGAGCAGCAGCGCGTGACCCGTCGGATCGGCACCGCTCGGAGTCGGCGCGCCTCCCGTCGTGCGCACGAAGGGGATAGCCTTGTGCGGCGCGATGCCCGAGACGTTGACCGGCCCGCCGATGACGTCGCGCACGAGGTCCCGCGCGCGAGTGTCGGCCCATAGCAGCACCTCGCCGACCGGCGTGCCGTCAGCACCGACGGGCACTGTCGAGCCCCACTGACCCGTGATGGCTACTGCGTGCAGCGCCTCGCGGTCGGCGCCCGAAACCTCGACCACTTCGGCAGAGGCAGCCAGCAGCGCGCTCCACCACTCGGTGGCGTCCTGCGTCGCGGCACCGTCGAGGCCGACGTGCACAGAGACGGCGCGCGCCGCAGTGCGGCGTACCTCGCCGTCGAGCCCGACCACGGCGACCTTGGGCCCACCGTTGCCCAGGTCGATCGCGAGGATCCACCTGCCACCGGGCCCTCCCGCGGCGCCCACGCCTGACTCACGTGCGTCTGCATCACCCATGCGAGCTCCCGAGGATCACGGGGTCAGACTGTCAGGCGGCGGGTGAGTCGGGGGCGACCTCGTGCATCGCGTCGAGCACACCCGCCATGACGACCTCGAGGGTGGCGTTGCCCTGGGGCGTGCCACCGAAGCCGTACATCGCACCGGACTTCGCCGGCTCGCCCTGCCTGTCGTGCGCGTGGGCCACGGCGAGCTTGAGCGCCGCGACGAAGCGCTCGGCTGTGCCCTCCTGGGTGTTGGGCCGGGTGATGCAGAAGTGCAGCGCAGGCGGGAGCTGCAGGGAGTTCATCCGCCAGCCCTGGTCCTTGAGCGAGTCGTTGACGAGGTAGATGTCGAGGTCGCCGACGGACTTGAACGCGACGAGGAACGTCGGGTCACCGATCACCTCGAGCTCGGGCACCTGCGTACGGATGCCCTCGGTGATCGCGGTCGCCGTCTTCATGATGCCGTCGGCTGCGGAGAGGTAGCCGCTCTCGCCGGTCGCGAGGATTGCGGCGTAGGTCGAGGCAATGATGC
The DNA here is from genome assembly GCA_031360335.1 of Candidatus Nanopelagicales bacterium. GTDB lineage: Bacteria > Actinomycetota > Actinomycetes > S36-B12 > CAIYMF01 > Longivirga. Next base: position 36,592 of record JANMBJ010000239.1, on the reverse strand, counting down.
CGCCGCTGCGCGAGCCCGCGAGACCCGGCGAGAGGTAGAGGCCTCCGGGCCAGTCGGGGTAGGTGAAGTACTGGTTCTTGCGCAGGTCCTTGCTGCGGTAGAGCAGCACGGACGAGCCCTTGAGCGCGTAGCCGTACTTGTGGGTGTCGGCGCTGATGCTCGTGACTCCCGGAACGCGGAAGTCCCACAGGGGCACGGTGTATCCAAGCTTCTCGACCCACGGCAGCAGCCAGCCTCCGAGGCAACCGTCGACGTGCATTCCGATGCCGTGGCTCTGCGCCAGCGCAGCGATCTCCTCGATCGGGTCGATGAGGCCGTGCGCGTAGTTGGCGGCGCTGCCGACGAGCGCGATCGTCCGGTCGTCGATGAGCGCGGCCATCGCGTCGACGTCGGCGACGGACGCATCGGTCAGTGGTGCGTGGCGCACCTCGATACCCATCCAGTGCGCGCCCTTGTCGAGCGCGACGTGCGCGGTCTTCGGCATGACAACGTTGGGGCGTGTGACGCCGCGGGTCTCGCGGGCATGTTCGCGGTAGGAGTACAGCGCGGTGATGAGGCTCTCGGAGCCACCGCTCGTGACGACGCCGACACCGGGACCGTGCAGGAGGTCGGAGGTCATCGCGATGATCTCGGCCTCGAACTTCGTGGCGCTCGGGTACATGTCGCGCTGCAGCACGTTGGCGTGACTGAAGAGGTTGAAGACCTCGCCGAGGAAGCCGTAGTGGTCGTGGTCGCCGCAGTAGAGGCTGCCCGACACCGTGCCGGTGTCTCCCTGCGCGTCCTCCTTGTGAGCCATCTCCGCTATCTCGCGCAGGATCAGGGCACGGTCGACCGGCTCCGCGGGCACCTTGCGGAAGCTCTCGGTGGTCTTGCGATAGGGCCAGAACCCGTCGAGCATCTCGTCGAGGCCACTGTCGTCGCTCATGTCCGCTCCTTGCGTCGTGACCGGTGCGCCGATGTGCCCGTGGTCGTCGTACTGCTCGCTCTCGTGCTGGCAGCCCTCGCACCGGTGGTCTTCGCGCTGGCAGCCTTCGCACCGGTGGTCTTCGTGCTGGTGAGCTTCGCGCCAGGGTCGGCCGTGCGCGTCGAGGTCGGGGTGTGCGCGATACCGTCGAGGAAGCGGTCAGTCACGGTGACCGCTTCGCGCGCAGCGGCGGGGCGATCCGAGGCGGCGACGATGTGCGCACCGAGCTCGCGGGTGGCGCCGTACACGGCGGCCGCCAGGATTCCCGTGTCGCACAGGTGGATCTCGCCGACGGCGAGTGCGGCCTCGAACTGCTCGCGGATGCGGGTGAGGGAGCGTCCGGCGCCGGCCGCGCTGCGCGGCCATTCCTGCCCGGGCACGACGTGAGGCGCATCGCGCACCACGATGCTCGCGAAGTCGTCGTGCAGGCAGTAGCGCAGATAGAGCGCGAGCCCGGCGCGCAGTCGCGAGAGGTGAGTACCGCTCGGGTCGAGCTCGTCGAGCTCGCTGTGCAGCGCGGCATCGACGTCGTCGTAGACCGCGGCGAAGATCTGCGCCTTGCCGTCGGGGAAGTAGTGGTAGAGCGCACCGCGCGCCATCCCGGCGCGCCTCAGGATCTCCGCGACCGTGGTGTCGTCGTAGCCCGACTCCGTGAAGCAGCCGCGCGCCGCAGCGACGAGGGTCGCTCGAGACGCCTCCGCCTGCTCCCGCCGTGACATGCGCCGACCGTACCCATTGACCGACCGTCGGTCAACGGACTCCCGTCAGGGGCGGTGTCCTTTGATTCGTCGCCCCATCTCTCGGGCTATGTCACGCTTGCTGTCGCGTTCGGCGAGGGTCTGGCGCTTGTCATAGCTCTTCTTGCCTCGGGCGAGTGCGATCTCGACCTTGGCGTAGCCGTTCTTGAAGTAGAGCGAGAGGGGTACGAGGGTGAGCCCCCCCTCCTTCGTCTTGCCGATGAGCTTGGAGATCTCGTCCTTGCGCAGCAGCAGCTTCCGCACGCGACGCGGCGCGTGGTTGGTCCACGTGCCCTGGGAGTACTCCGGGATGTGGACGTTGTGCAGCCACACCTCGCCGTTGGTCACCTGGGCGAAACCGTCGACGAGCGACGCGCGGCCGGCGCGCAGCGCCTTGACCTCGGTGCCGGTGAGCACCAGGCCGGCCTCGTAGGTCGCCTCGATGATGTAGTCGTGCCGCGCCTTCTTGTTCTGCGCGACGTACTTCGTCCCCTGCTCGCGTGCCATGTCCTCAGCCTCGCTGCGCCTGGTCGCTGGCGGCCACGAGCCCGCGCAGCACCTCGAGGGCACGCTGCTCGGCCGATGCCGACCCCACCTTGCCGGTCACGAGCACGTCAGGATCGATGCCCACGCCGTCGAGCGAACGCCCCGACGGCAGCAGGTAGCGCCCGACCGTGAGCTCGATCGCCGAGCCGTCGGAGAGCGCACTCGGCTCCTGCACGCTCCCCTTGCCGAACGTCCGCGAGCCGACGATGACCGCACGGTTGCGGTCCTGCAGCGCACCCGCTACGACCTCGGCCGCGCTCGCGGTGCCGTCGTCGACGAGCACCACCACCGGCACCGTCGTGTCGCCGGCGCCGATCGCGTCGAGGTGGTGCACCGGTTCGCCGCGCTTCTCATACGACACCACCGCACCGCCGTCGAGGAATGCGCTCGCCACCTCGACCGCCTCGGTGAGCAGGCCACCAGGGTTCGAGCGGAGGTCGAGCACGACACCGTTCATCGGCTGCTGGTCGGATGCCACGATCGCCTTGCGTACGGCGGCCCCCACACCCCTCGTGAACGACGCGATGCGCACGACCTCGACACCGCCGCTCAGCCGCGTGACGACGACGTCGTCGTTGGCGAGCGAGCCGCGCGTGACGGTCACGGTCTTCTTCTCGCCGTCGCGCACCAGCGTGACGTCAACCTTGGTGCCCGGTGTGCCGCGCAGTGCGGTTGCCACGGCACCGAGCGAGGTGTCGGCGACAGCCACGCCGCCGACGGTGACGATGCGGTCGCCACTGAGGATCCCGGCGGTCGAGGCGGGCGAGCTGCCCTGAACGCTGCCGACGTAGACCTTGCCGTCCTGGGTCGCGCGCAGCCACACGCCGATGCCGGAGTAGCGGCCGTCGAGGCCCTGCTGGAACGAGGTGTAGTCGGTCTGCTTGTAGTACGCCGACCACCGGTCGCCCAGCGCCTTGAGCATCCCCTCGACCGCAGCCTGGTCGAGCTGCGTGCGCGAGACCGGGTGCTGCGCGTCGGCGAGGATCTTGGTGGCCGCCTCGTCGAGCACGCCGGGCGCCGCGACAGGTGCGGGCGACCGCGACCCCACGACACCGGTCACGACTCCCCCGGCATAGGCCGAACCCACCAGCGCGGCCACGAGGACGGCACGGCCGGCTCGGCGCATCGGAGGCGTGGGGGTGGACACAAGGATGGAGTCTAGGTCGTCCGCACAAGCGCAATGTCCGGTCCGTGCACACAACGCAGAATCTCGACCTTCAGGTGAGAGTACGACGCACCGATCGGGCCGCCCCGACGCCGTTCGATCCCGCGCCGCGCGCGGCAGACACCACGAATCCTCGACCGGGCCTCAACTACCGGTTCAGGGTCTGCCCACAGCCGTGACAGGTCTCGACTGCCGGTCGAGCTAGCCGTTCCAGCAGGGTACGGGGACCCGGGGGGAGCCGAACCAACCCATGGGGTCGTAGGGCACACCGTCGACGTGCACCTCCCAGTGCAGGTGCGGTCCGGTGACCCAGCCGCTGGAGCCGACGTAGCCGATGACCTGGCCCTGACGCACGACCTCGCCGACGTGCACGGCGGTGCGCGACTGGTGGGCCGACATGGTGGAGATGCCGCCGCCGTGGCTGATGACCGTGTGCAGGCCGTACGGCCCGTCGGCGGTCACGAGGATCACCTTGCCGTCGGCGGCGGCGAGGATCGGGGTGCCAGAGCTACCGCGGATGTCCTCCCCGGTGTGGCAGGACTTGTAGCCGTATACCGGGTGCACGCGCCAGCCCACCCCGCCGACGATGCTCGCACCGGGGATCGGCCAGATGAGCGAGCCGGAGGGGGCACCGGTGAACCCACCGCCGGTGCGCGTGGAACGACGCTCCAGCGCAGCGAGCCGCTTCTGCTCGGCCTTGAGGGCGAGGTACTGCTTCTTGACCCGCGCCTTCTCCTTCGCCGCGACGGCGAGTCCGTGGGCTCGGGCGCGTACCAGCGCATCGACGTGGGCCTTCGCTGCGACGGCGCGGGCGGCAGCTGACGCGGCCTGGGCGAGCGACACGCCCGCGCGAGCTGACGCTGCGCTCGCCTGGTCCTTGGCCTGCTGTGCCTGGAGCGTCGCGAGCGCGACATCGGCCTTGGCGGCCTCGAGGTCGGCGAGGGTCTTGTTCTGCGAGCGGGACACGCTGCGGATGGCCTCGAGCTGGTCGGCGAAGTCCGACGGGGTCGCTGCCGAGAGAATCGCGGCGAGCTCGTTGTAGGGCCCGGCCATGTAGACGGCGCGCGAGAGGTTGCCGATCGCGAGGAACATGTCGCCGATGCGCTGCTTTGCCGCGACGAGGCGCTTCTGCGCGTCGAGCACCGCCGCGGTCGCGCGCGACTCCGCGACGGCCGCAGCAGCCGCGGCCCGCCGTGCGGAGGTCTTCGCGCTGAGCGCCACGGCGAGCGCGGCCTGGGCGGCGGGGAGCTGGGTGCGGGCCCGCTCGAGTGCGGCTGCCGCGGCATTGACGGCCTTCGAGGCCTGCGCGAGGTCGTCGGAGGCCGCGGACAGCTTCTGCTTGATGTCGGGCTGAGCCTGTGCCGCCGGAGGGCCGACGAACAGCAGCACCAGGGTCAGGGAGGCGAGCAGACGTACACCGGCGCGCGACAGCACGCGTCCCGAGCGCAGCACGGATCCTCCTGGTGGCCCCGGCGGAGTACCGCCGGACGCCCGTGGCCCTGGGGAAGGAGTGACGGGCGTGACGTGTGTGACTGGCCTCCACACTAACCCGACAGCCCGCGGCCGCGGCGTACCAACGCGCCCTCCGGACACCTCCGGGGTGTGGGTGCCCGGCTGTGTGGGTGAGCGGTGCGGTGCCCGGCTGTGCGGCGGATCAGACGCGGAGGTAACGGCGGAGCGTGACGAAGGCAGTGACGCAGGCGAGCACGATGCCGAGTCCGAACAGGACGGCGGAGGCGTGGATGACCGCGTCCCAGCCCACGAACGGCGTGATCGTGAACTGGGGTGTGAGTCGATGGTCGATGAGGAAGATCTTGACCGCGACGAGCGACAGGCTGGCTAACGCCGCTCCGATAGCGGCTCCGATGGCGGCCTCGAGGAGGAACGGCATCTGGATGTAGAAGTCGCTCGCGCCGACCAGGCGCATGATCCCGGTCTCTCGTCGTCGGTTGAACGCGGCGACGCGCATGGCGTTGGCGATGAGCAGGACCGTCACCAGGATCATCGAGCCGGCGATGAGCAGCGCGAGCTGCTGAAGGCCGCCGAGCACCTGGAAGAACTTGTCGAGCAGGCTGCGCTGGTCCACGACGTTGTCGACGCCCGGCCGACCCGAGAACGCGTCAGCCACGACCTGGTACTGCTGCGGGTCGGAGAGCTTGACGCGAAAGGACTCCGGCAGGGCGTCGGGGCTGGCGTTCTGCGCGATCGGGGAGTTCTTGAACTGCTCCTTGAACCGGGCATAGGCGTCAGTGCTCGACTCGTAGAAGACGTCCTGCACCAGTGGCTTGAGCGAGCTGAGGTCGGCCCGGATCTGGTCCTTCTGCGCCTGCGTCACGACGCCGCCGGAGCAGCTCGCGGCGTCAGAGTTCTTGGTGCACAGGAAGATCGAGACCTGCACCTTGTCGTACCAATAGTCCTTCATGACATCGACCTGGTCGCGCACGAGGAGTGCGCCACCGAGCAGGCCTAGCGACACGGCGAAGGTGATCACCAGGGCGATCGTCATCGTGAGGTTGCGGCGCAGGCCGATGCCGACCTCGTTGAGGATGAGACGGGCGCGCATGGCGAGTGGTGGTCCTCACGGTCAGGGTGTGGTGCCGGGCGGTGGCGCAGCGAGTCATGGCTGCGACGGGGGGATCAGCGGGCGTAGCCGTAGACGCCGCGACTCTGGTCGCGCACGAGGAGTCCGCCCTCGAGCTCGATGACCCGCTTGCGCATCTGGTCGACGATCGCGGCGTCGTGCGTGGCCATGACCACGGTGGTGCCGGTGCGGTTGATCCGGTCGAGCAGCTTCATGATCCCGACCGAGGTCGAGGGGTCGAGATTTCCGGTCGGCTCGTCGGCGATGAGGATCATCGGGCGGTTGACGAACGCGCGGGCGACGGCGACACGCTGCTGCTCGCCGCCGGAGAGCTCGTCGGGCATCCGGTCGTACTTCCCGTCGAGCCCGACGAGGTCGAGCACCTCGGGCACGACCTTCTTGATGTGGCTGGTGGGCCGCCCGATCACCTCGAGGGCGAAGGCGACGTTCTGCTGCACGGTCTTGTTGGGGAGCAGCCGGAAGTCCTGGAACACCGTGCCGACCTGGCGGCGCAGCGCCGGCACCTTCCAGCGGGAGAGGTGGTTGAGGTCCTTGCCGGCCACGTGGATCGCGCCGCTCGTGGGGCGCTCCTCCTTGAGACAGAGCTTGAGGAAGGTCGACTTGCCCGAGCCGGAGGCGCCGACGAGGAAGACGAACTCCCCCTTCTCGATCTCCACGGTGACGTCGTCCAACGCCGGCCGCGCCTGGTTGGCGTACAGCTTGGTGACGTTGTCGAAACGGATCACGGGGATGGGCTCCTCAGGGGACGGTCGGGCGCGGTGTGGCGTCCGACGTGTGAGACGTGCACGAGTCTACGTTCCGTTCCCGCCGAGCCTGGTCACCCGAGTGTGACGCGTGGCGCACCGCCTCCTGACGGTAGGGCCACGGGCGCACGCGGGCCGGGCGCAGCACAGCGACCCTCGAGGTGGGCCCTCCGATGTGACCTGTGACTCGTGGTCACGCTCCCATCGTCAAGTTTGAGGAAAACATGAGCCACCAAGCGTGATCGGGCGCGCACAGAGCGCAAGGTACGTGCCACCATAAACACGTTCAGCACAGCCATTCAGGCGCCCCCGCACCCGTGCCCGCGGATCAAGGGGAGCTCGCTCAGGCCGAACACGAGGGACGGTGTCCCCCGTACCTCCAGATGTCGCTAGCGCCCGCCGCGACATCGCACCGCACCTGCGGAGCCGGGACGGGATGGACACCGCGACTCGAGCACCCCCGCGCGTCGCGTCCCCCCGCGACGCTCCACCTCCAGGTGGAAGAGGCCCCGGGAACCCCCCGTCCCGGGGCCTTCTGGCGTCCCGGCGCCTTCTGGCGTCCCGGGGCCTTCTGGCGTCCCGGCGCATCTCGCGGCCCGGCTCCCGACAGACGGGATCAGGCGCTGGTGCGGCGCCAGCGGATGCCCGCCTCGATGAAGTCGTCGATCTCACCGTCGAGCACTGCTGTGGTGTTGCCGGTCTCGACGTCAGTACGCAGGTCCTTGACCATCTGATAAGGGTGCAGGACGTAGGACCGCATCTGGTTGCCCCACGAGCCCGTCGAGTCGCCCTTGAGCGCATTCATCCGGGCCTGCTCCTCCTGGCGGGAGCGCTCGAGCAGCTTGGACTGGAGCACGATCATCGCGCTGGCGCGGTTCTGGATCTGCGAGCGCTCGTTCTGGCACGAGACCACGATGGTGGTCGGCAGGTGCGTGATGCGGACCGCGGAGTCGGTCGTGTTGACGCCCTGCCCACCGGGACCGCTCGAGCGGTAGACGTCGACGCGCAGGTCGTCGTCGGGGATCTCGATGTGGTCGACCTGCTCCACGACCGGCAGCACCTCGACGCCGGCGAAGGAGGTCTGGCGACGGCCCTGGTTGTCGAAGGGCGAGATGCGCACGAGGCGGTGCGTGCCCTGCTCGACCGAGAGCGTGCCGTAGGCATAGGGCACCTTCACGGCGAAGGTCGCCGACTTGATGCCGGCCTCTTCCGCCCATGAGGTGTCGAGCACCTCGAAGGGATAGTTGTGACGCTCGCAGTAGCGGGTGTACATGCGCAGCAGCATCTCGGCGAAGTCGGCAGCGTCGACGCCTCCGGCCTCGGCGCGGATGGTGACGAGGGCCTCGCGCTGGTCGTACTCCCCCGACAGCAGGGTGCGGACCTCGAGCTCGCCGACTGCCTTGGCCAGGGTCTCGATCTCGTTGACCGCCTCGATGCGGGTGTCGTCGTCGTCCATCTCGTCGGCGAGGTCGAGCATCACCTCGACGTCGTCGAGTCTCTGGCGCAGGCCCGTCACCTTGGCGATCTCGCCCTGCACGAAGGACAGCCGGCTGGTCACGGCCTGGGCCTTGGCCTGGTCGTCCCACAGGTCGGGGGCGCTGGCCTCTGTCTCGAGGCGCGCCACCTCCTCGCGCATCGAGGGCACGTCGAGCACCTTCTCGATGCTCAGAAGGGTCGCCTGGTGCTCCCTGAGAGCCTCGCGGGGTTCCTGAATGGCCACGCCTAGAGATTAGTCGCCCGCGCGACTCCCTTCTCCCGCCCGAGCTGCTCCCCACCCGGTGGGCTCGACGGCGGGAGAGCCCGTCGATCACGTGCTCGGGGGCGGCTGCGCCATCCGGCTGATTCACGGCAGCCGACGCGAGTCACGGAATCGCCTCGTACGACTGCGATCTCCGGCTCTGACCAGCGGTGTCGCCGGCGTCATCCCCCCATCGAGGGGGTCTCAGTGCCCCACATTGCGGGGTCGCCGCACACCTGGGGCTCCGGCAAGGTGGCGAGTCGTCCGAAGTCCTGGGTCGGCGAGCGGTGTCCGGTGGATCTCTCCGAGGCCGGTTGCGGCGCAGGGCGACGGTGCGCTCGACCCGACCGGGTCGAGCTCTGGGAGGGGAACACCATGCTCAGCTTGTCCCACAGTGGGCGCTCGACGACCCGCCGCGCCGCGCTCGCGCTCACCGCGAGCGTCACCGTCGGTGCCTTCGTGCTGTCGGCGTCACCGGTCGGTGCGGCAACGCCGCCTGAGTGGCCGACGGCCGGTCGCCTCCCGATCGGGTGCGACCCCGGCGTCGTCTACACGAACGTCACCGCGACGACGTGGACCTACCAGTTCAGCGACAGCACGGTCGCCGCCCTGAGCAACCCGCGGATCGCTACCGGTGCGGGCAACATCAGCGTGCTGCCCGTCGCCGGCGCCAACGTCTATGCCCGTGTCACGCTGTCGGACCCCTGCTCAGGCGTCGGTGGCGGAGTCGTCGACTGGGCCCGCAATGGCGCAATCCTCGGGGGCAACTTCCTCACCCCCAGGACGACCGACTCCTTCTCGGGAGCCTGGGCGACGCTGGTCGGCAACCTCAAGCCCGACTCCGCGGGCGTGTGGACGATTCCCGTCGCCGCCACCGCGCACCGCTACGACACGATCACCCTCGACCAGGACTTCAAGCTCGTGTCGAAGACCGCCGGCAGCTCCACGGTGACGATCGTCGGCCCGTGGGCGAAGGCCAAGTCCTATCTCCTGCGGCAGACCACGCTGACCATCACCGCGCCCACGTCGGTGAAGAAAGGCAAGCTCGCCACCGTCTCCGGCGTCCTCAAGTACGCCACCAACGCCGGCCTCGTCGCCGACGGCGGCGAGAAGGTCATCGTGCAGACCAGAATCGGCACGGCCACCTGGAAGAACATCACCGTCGTGGCCGCCAACGCCGCCGGTGTCGTCACCGCGAAGCTGAAGCTCACCAAGTCGAGCCAGGTCCGCTTCGTGCACGCGGCCGTGCTCTCCGGTCGTTTCACCGCCGCCTCGGTCTCCGCGATCAAGACGATCAAGGTCATCTGACCGACGCACGCAGCACGCGAGGAGGGGCTGGCGCTGCGGCGCCGGCCCCTCCTCGCATGGAGTGACCGCGGTGGCTTGAGCAGACCTTGAGGGTCTGTGGACAACGCGAGCGGGGGTCCACCGGAACTTCCTAGGTTGACGGCTCTGACGTCCGCATCCTCTGGGAGACACCGTGATTCCCCGTTCTCGATTCCGCCCTCAGCCCCGCCGATCGCTGTCCCGCGTGACGCGTCGGCTCACCGTCGCACTCGCCTGCGTGGCGCTCGCATCGACGGGTGCGGTCACGACCACCGCGTCCTCGGCGGCCCCGGCTCCAGCCACCCACGCGCACGCCCTCGCGCGGCCAGCCGGCTCGGTGTTCCTCACCGCGCGCGATCTCCGCGCCGTACGCCGGCTGCACGCGCACGGCCTGTCACCGGCTGCGGCACTCGCTCAGATCCGTCGGCACCGCAGCCCTGCGGTGAAGGTGTCGACGCGCTCGGTCGCGAGCATGGTCCCGACGCACGGCGGGCTCTGCTCCTACTGGGCGCCGCAGTGGGCGCCCGACATCGACGGGAGCGGTCGGCTCATCCCGACGAGATGCGGAGACACGACCTTCGGCTGGACGAAGATCATGCTCAAGCACGGGGTCACCAACATGACCCTCGTGCAGCGGCTCTACCAGCAGCAGCCGACGAAGGTCGTGGGCACCCAGCTGGAATACGACGGCTTCGTCGTGCAGAGCAGCGACCTCAGCATCGTGCTGCCGGTGCGCGCAGTGGTGGAGACGTCCGGCTACAGCCTGCGGCGTGGCGAGAGCTCACCGGATGGCATGATCCTGGGCACCAACACCGTCTACTGCGTGACCGGTGCGCCCCTGTGCCCCGTCTGGATCAACCTCCTGTGACCGCGACCTTCGACCCCACCGACGACACGTGGCGACACGTGCTGACCCGCGACGACTGGCCGGACCTGCTGTCCGCCGCCGTGCGCCGTGCTGCCCTCACCCTGCCGACAGCGGTGCCCTTCGAGATCGACGACATAGACGTCGTACGTGACCGAGACGGCTCGATGCTCGACATCCGCTACCGCACGTCGACCGGCCTGTCCGTGGGTCGGCGCTGGCGTGCCGCCGACCTGCCTGCAGCGGGTCTGCCGGAGTCGATGACGGCGCTCGATGTCGCCGCCTGGATCGCTGCATGGATCGTGCGCTTCGAGATCGGTGAGCCGCTGGGCAGCTATGCCCCGCGGCTCGAGGTCGACAGCGACGGAACGGGCTGGTGGGGGGCCGGCTATCGCGTGCCCTAGCCGGTGCAGCGCCCGCACCCCGCCCCTAACCGGTCGTGGTGCGGGCGCTCGCTTCCGCAACGACCGTGACACCTCGTCCGGTGAGCCACGACAGGAACGGCGGCCGGGAGACGGCTGTCGCGCGCACCGTCACCGTCGTGGTGGTCACGGTGACAGCGGTGAGACGGAACGACGTCAGCTGCTTCGACGACGGAACGCTCGCCGTGTAGGACCGCACCGCGCCGCGCGCTGCACGCGGATCCAGCAGCAGATCCCCACGGGCGCCACCGGCATAGACGGTCGGGAGGTCGACAGCCTGGGCACCTGCCAGCGCGGCCCCGTCGACTGTTGCCTGGAGCGCTCGGCGCTGGAGCCAGAGCACGCTCACGTCGGTCACGACCGTCACGAGCATGAGCACCACGACCACCACGCCGATCACCAGCGGCAACGTGGAGCCCTCGTCACCTCGGCGCTGCACCTGCTGCCGCGACCTCACGGTGCCTCCCGATAGCGGTCGACCGGCATCGACTCCTGACCCGTCACGGAGACGCTGGCGCTGCCGGGCATGAAGGGGAGCGCCACGTCGACCCGCACCGTCACGTCGACTCGGGATCCGGGCTGGAGGCAGCCGCCCACGCATCGGATCACGGGCCTCACCGCACTCACCCCGGCATCAGCCAGGACGAGGCGGGTCGCGGCCCGGGCTCGCGCCGATCCCTGGGCAGGCGTGGCTGACGTGACATAAGCGCGTGCTGCCTCGCGGGCGGCGGCTGTGGCCACGAAGGACGCCGACTGCACGGCCATGACCGACATCACGGCATAGAGCAGCGGCACCAGCAGCCCCACCCCGAGCACGAGCACCTCGAGGATCGCTGTGCCATCGTCGTCTCTCGATGTCGTGAGAACTGCTGCGCGCGTGCGACTTTCGCGCATCACGACTCGACAAGCGCATGCCCGTGGACCACGAGGGCTTCTGGTCCGAGCAGTCCCACGAGCGGCAGCCTGGCGTCGATCTCGACATCGACCGTCGAGATCCCGCCGATGACCACTGACCGGACGGTCACGGCCTCCACCACGCCGTCGGCGACCGTCGAGTCGAGGATCTCGCGCGTCCGTCGTACGCCGGCGGCACCGTCGCCTCCAGAGACGGCCGCGACCCGAGCACCCTCGGCCGCCGCCGACGCGAGCGTGGCCCGCACGTGCAGAGCGAGACAGATCTGGATCACGGCCAGCACCACGAGGAGCAGGACAGGCACCACGACGACGAACTCGACCACGGCAGACCCGTCGTCGAGGCTCGCGCGCGGCCGGCGCGCTGTCACGGCTTGGTGACGGAGGTGACCGCACGCTGGAAGACACCCGTGAGCTGACCGTCGGCGACGACCCAGATCGCGGTGACCAGACCGGCGGTCATCACGGCCACGAGCACCCAGCCGGGCACATCGCCTCGGTCGTCGGAGCTGACTCGCTGCAGGAGGAGGTGGAGTCGGGCGGAGAGTCGGGCGGTCATCGGGTCTCCCGGGTGAGATTGCTGGGTGCGGTGGGACTGAGTCGCGTCGTTGCGATCAGGGCGAGATCGACGTCAGCGAGGTGACGGCGGGGAACAGTGCGACCAGGACCACGGTCGGCAGGACCAGGAACACCACCGGCATGAGCATGAGCAGCTCCTTGCGCCCGGCGATCTCCAGGAGCGAGCGGTGCAGGTCGGCTCGCGCGTCACCGGCCTGGGCCCGGAGCACATCGGCCAGTGGTGTGCCGCGCTGCACGGCGATCGCGACGCCGTCGACGAAGCGGCGTACGGCCGGGACCTCGGAGCGCAGGGCCATGGCGTCGAGCGCATCGACGAACGACACACCGGAGGCGGTGTCGTCGCAGGCGCGTCGGCACTCCTGAGCCAGCGGCCCACGAGCCACGCGTGCGACGCGGTCGAGGGCTGCGACCGGTGACTCCCCTGACGCGACCGCGAGTGCCAGCAGGTCGGCGACCGGTGGGAGACCTAGCCGGAGTCCTTCCCTGCGACGCAAGACCGTTGCGGCTAGCGCACGATCGCGCGCCAGCGCGCCCATGACACCGCAGACGATCGCGAGGATCGTTGCGGCCGCTGGCCGCACCGGGCGTCCGGCTGCAGTGACGAGCGCCAGAACGACCCCCGACGCGAGAAGGCCGGTCACCGCCCAGACAAGTTGTTCGAGCCGAAACTGTGCCGGGCTCGTCTCGCGAGCACCCGCAGAGTCGAGGCGGGCGCGCAGCGCCTCGGACCCGCCCACGACCGCATCGAGTCGGGTGCCGAGGTCGTGCAGCGACGGCGCGAGGATGCGCACCAGGGTCGATGCGGTCGCGCCGACCGCGACGGCGGACGTGACAGCCGACGGGCCGGTGAGATACGGCGCGACCCGTTCAGCAAGGCTCGCCGGTCGTCGCGCGGTGACACCGCGGGCGACCAGCAGCCCCCCGCCAGCAGCTGCTGCTCCGACGAGCCCTCCGAGCGCACTCACGCCAGCACCCGTTCGTCGACGGGGAGGCGGCCGATGCGGCGCATCACGACGTAGGCAAGTGCACTGAGCCCGGCAGCGATCGCGAGCACGACCAGACCGCCCACCGAGTTGTAGGCCGACAGGGCACCTGGCCGCACAGACAGGAATGCCAGGGTCGCCCACGGCGCAGCGACCGCGAGGCGCGCAGCGTTGATGGCCCATCCCTGCCGTGCATCGAGCTCAGCACGGGTCCGCGCATCCTCCCTGAGCACCGCCGACAGTGTGCGCAGCAGCCGCCCGAGCTCGGTGCCGCCCACATCCCTCGCCAGTCTTAGCGCCTCGATCACCCGGTCGCCGACGGGATCGGACAGATCGGACTTCAGCCGGTCCAGGCAGAGGCCGAACGCACCGGTGACCCGATGGTCACCAGCAAACCGGGCGAACGCCGGGCGCAGCAGCTCGGGGCCGCGTTCGGCAAGTGCGCCCACCGCATCCGGCAACGACATCCCGGCGCGAACGGCCGAGGCAAGATCGTCGACCGCATCGGGCCAGCACCCGACGAGGGACTTCCGTCGGCCTGCTGCGCGACGGCCCAGGGCACCGAGTGGCAACCAGGCGGCGAGGACGCCGAAAGCAGCTGCGACGACTGGTGTTCCGGAGACTACGAGCATCACGACGAGCCCCGTCAGCCCCGAGCCAAGGCAGGTCGCTGCCACCTGCGCCACCGACACATCGTCAAGACCTGACGCGTCGAGTCTGCTGCGCAGCGCACTGCGAGTCCGCTCGCCCTCCGGCCCGGTCGAGCGCGAGGTGGACGGGGTGAGGACAAGGAGCAGCCCGAGACCGAGGACTAGTCCGAGGAACGCACCCATCAGCGTGCGCTCAGCACGTGACGCAGATCGATCCCGTGTGCTTCGAACCTCTCCGCGTGCGGCGGAAACCCTGACGCGCGCACCAGTTCGCCGTCGCGAGTCGTGAAGATGTCGGTCGTCTCGATGATGCCGTCCTCTACCCGACCCGAGACCGCGACGATCTCGCCTACTCGTCGACGTCCGTCGGCCCCGGTCGCGGCGTGCACCACGAGGTCGACGGCGGAGGCGACGGTCGGCACGATGTAGGCGGCCGTGACGTTCTCGCCGGCAAGCATCGGGAGCACGCACAGCTTGGTCACGGCATCGCGCGCCGAGTTGGCGTGCAGGCTCGTCATGCCCGGCATTCCGCTGTTGAGCGCGACGAGGAGGTCCAGCGCCTCCGCCTGACGGACCTCACCCACGATGAGACGGTGCGGTCGCATGCGCAGCGCCTCGATCACCAAGCGGCGCAACGAGATCTCACCCGTACCCTCGAGCCCGATCTGTCGGGTCTGCATGGCAACCCAGTCCGGTCGGTCGAGCCTGACCTCGAAGACCTCCTCGCAGGTGACGATCCGTTCGTGGGCCGGCACGGCATTGAGCAGACAGGACAACAAGGTTGTCTTGCCTGCCTGCGTGCCGCCAGCGACCACGATGTTCAGGCCCGCGACCACCGCCGCCGAGAGGAAGCGCGCGGCGGCGGTGGTCAGCGTGCCGATCTCGACGAGGTCGTCGAGTCGCGTCGCTGGCAGGACATGCCGGCGGACGTTGACGGCCCAGTGGCGGCGCGTGACGTCGGGGATGACGACGTGCAGGCGCGAGCCGTCCGGCAGGAGTGCATCCACGAAGGGCTGGCTCACGTCGACGCGCCGCCCCGAGGTGCGGAGCATCCGCTCGACGACGTCGTGAGCCTGGGTCTCGGTGAGCACGACCGTGGTGAGCTCGCTGCGACCGCGCTTGGCACAGAACACCCGGTTGGGCTCGTTCCACCAGACCTCTTCGATGTCCGGATCGTCGAATAGCCTTTGTAGCGGGCCATATCCGGCGACTGAGTCCTGAATCTCCTGGGCCCACGACTCGACGTCGACAAGCCCATTGCCGTCGGAGTCGGCCAGCACGACCTCGTCGAGCACGTCGAGGATCGCGGCGCGCACTGCCCTCGGGTCGACGAGGGGATCCGTACCGCGATCACGCACCAGCGCACGTACCCGATCGACGATGAGCGGGTCGACGGACAACGTCGCCTGCTGCACCGGCACGACAGGGGGCGACTCGGCAGGAACACGATCTCGGCGACGTGCAGTCACGAACGACGGCATGCTCATGGCGGGACACCTCACTGCAACGAGACCGATGGCCTCACGTGTCGATGCACCCGATGGGGCTGCTACGGGCTCCCTGGCGTCCCTGCCAGGAGTCGATGCATCGGTGACGAGAGTAGGCACGTCACCCCCGCGAGCGACAGCCCCTGTCCGGGCCTGTGGATCAACGTTGAGCCAGCCTTGAGCATCGGCAACCTCGTGCGGGTGATCCGGATGCGGACTGTCGAGCGCTCGTCACCCAGAGTGCCGCCCGACAGGTCACAGATACACCGATAGCGCCAGCGCGGGATATACACCGCGCTGGCGATATCGGTGGACCGGTCCGCGCCGATGTCGACAGCGAGCGGTTGTCGGCCGAGGGCACCGTCTGCCGCTTCCAGCCGGACGACGCAGGTGAGCGTGCTCTCGTCACCGAGCACAGTCACCAGTGGGGAAGATTCCTTGCGCCCAAGGCACTCACCTACTGACGCTGAACGCGTCAACGGGGGCCCAGGGCACATTCATCAGGAAGGGGGGTTAGGAGCCTTGTTGGACGAGGGTTCTGATGGTGCGGAGGGCTACCGAGAGGGTGGCGAGGTCGAACTGCTCCTGGGTGCTGATCTCGTCGAGCGTGGCCCGTGCGCGGGCGAGGCCTTCGGCCTGCTGCGACTCCCAGAGGAGCACGCGCTCCTCCGCATCGGTGACGTCGGGAGTCGACTCGATGACACGCCGCGTCATGCCGGTCAGGGCGCCGTAGAGGTCCGATCGCAGGGCTGCGCGGGCGAGCGCGGTCCAGCGGTCGTCGCGCGGGAGCGCCGTGATGCGGGTGAGCATCCGGTCGACCTCATAGCGCTCCGAGAGCACGAAGTAGAGCCGGGCGACGTCGTCGGCATCGGCCCCGGTGGCGCTCGCGACCTCGACGACGTCGAGCAGGCCGTAGATGTCGAGGAGGGAGGAGCTCTCCTCGGCGAGGTCGCGCGGCGAGCCGAGGGCCTCGAGCTCGTCGGCGCGGTCGATGAGGCGCTGGTTCTCGATGCCGCGCAGCATCGACGGGGCGAGCGGGGCGAGGCGTTCGATCGTCGCTCGGAAGTGCTCGATCTCGGTGCCGACGTCGACCTTGCCACCGCGTGCCGTGAGCACCCACCGGGTCGCCCGGTCGAGCAGACGCCGCGACTCGAGGAACAGCGCGCACTGCGCGGCCGTCGGCACCTGGTTGTCGAGCGCCTCGACCTTGCGCCAGAACGCCGGCAGGTCGAACACCTCACGCGCGACGGAGTAGGCACGAGCGATCTCGACCGGCCCGGCGCCCGTCTCCTCGCCCGCGCGGAACGCGAACGTGATGCCGCCACGGTTGACCATGTCGTTGACGACGACGGTCGTGATGATCTGGCGACGCAGCGGGTGCGAGTCGAGCAGCGCATCGAAGCGGTCACCGATCGGCGCCGGGAAGTACTCCCGCAGCACGTGGCCGAACCACTCCTCGTCGGCCAGCGGAGTCTCGAGGAGGTCGTCGGTCAGCGTGATCTTGGCGTAGGCCAGGAGCACTGCGAACTCCGGTGACGAGAGACCGTCACGGTTGGCGTGCCGGGTGTCGATCTCCGCGTCGCTCGGCAGGAACTCGATCCCACGGTCGAGATCGCCGCGTGCCTCGAGCGCTCGGATGAAGCGCTGGTGCACCGTCAGCATCGAGTGCGACTGCACGCGGGCGTTGCCCAGCAGGATGTTCTGCTCGTAGTTGTCACGCAGCACCAGGTGGCCGACCTCGTCGGTCATCTCGGCCAGGAAGGTATTGCGCTGCTTGGGAGTGAGGTCGCCGTCGCGCACCGCCTGGTCGAGCAGGATCTTGATGTTGACCTCGTGGTCGGAGGTATCGACGCCGGCCGAGTTGTCGATCGCATCGGTGTTGATGCGAACGCCGGAGCGTGCCGCCTCGATGCGCCCGAGCTGGGTGAAACCGAGGTTGCCGCCCTCCCCCACGACACGGCACCGCAGTGCGGCGCCGTCGACACGGATCGAGTCGTTGGCCTTGTCGCCGACGTCGGCGTGGGTCTCACTCGACGACTTGACGTAGGTCCCGATCCCGCCGTTCCATACGAGGTCGACCGGGGCGACGAGGATCGCGCGCATGAGCTCCGCCGGGGTGAGCCGGTCGACGTGCAGGCCGAGGACTGCCCTTACCTGTGGCGAGAGCGGGATCGACTTCGCCGACCTCGGATAGATGCCGCCGCCTTCGCTGACGAGGTCGAGGCTGTATTCCGCCCAGCTCGAGCGCGGTAGCGCGAAGAGTCGCTGGCGCTCGGCGAACGACGTGGCCGCATCGGGGTTGGGATCGAGGAAGACGTGCCGGTGGTCGAATGCCGCGACGAGCCTGATGTGCTCCGAGAGCAGCATGCCGTTGCCGAAGACGTCGCCGCTCATGTCACCGACGCCGACCACGGTGAAGTCCTGGGTCTGGGTGTCGTGGCCGAGCTCGCGGAAGTGGCGCTTGACCGACTCCCACGCACCTCGCGCGGTGATGCCCATCTGCTTGTGGTCATAGCCCACCGACCCACCGGACGCGAAGGCGTCACCGAGCCAGAAGCCGTAGGACAGCGCGACCTCGTTGGCGATGTCGCTGAAGGTCGCTGTGCCCTTGTCGGCCGCGACGACGAGGTAGGTGTCGTCGGCGTCGTGGCGCACGACGTCGGTCGGGGGTACGACGACTCCGGTGACCAGGTTGTCGGTGATGTCGAGCAGTGCGCTGATGAACGTGCGATAGCAGGCGATGCCCTCCGCGAGCCACGCGTCGCGGTCGACGCTCGGGTCGGGCGACACCTTGACGACGAAGCCGCCCTTGGCGCCTACCGGCACGATGACGGCGTTCTTCACCATCTGCGCCTTGACCAGACCGAGCACCTCGGTGCGGAAGTCCTCGCGCCGGTCCGACCAGCGCAGACCACCGCGGGCGACAGCACCGAATCGCAGGTGCACTCCCTCGACCTGCGGGCTGTAGACCCAGATCTCGTACTTCGGCCGGGGCGCCGGAAGGTCGGGCACCTGCGCCGGATCGAGCTTGAAGCTGACGTAGGACTTCGGGGCGCCGGCAGCGTCGTTCTGGAAGAAGTTGGTGCGCAGGGTCGCGCCCACGAGCGCGAGGAACGACCGCAGGATACGGTCCTGGTCGAGGCTCGTCACCGCTTCGAGCGCGGTCTCGATCTCGCCTCGTAACGTGGCACTGCGCTCGTCGCGGTCACCCGCGAACGCCGGGTCGAAGCGGGTCTCGAAGAGAGCCACGAGCAGTCGCACGATCGGCACGTTGGCGACGAGGCTGCGCTCGAGATAGTCCTGGCTGAACGCCGTGCCGGTCTGGCGCAGATAGCGGGCGTAGGCGCGCAGCACCATGGCCTGGCGCCAGTGCAGACCCGCGGCCACCACGAGCGCGTTGAATCCGTCGGCCTCCGCTCGGCCGGTCCACGCGGCGAGGAACGCCTTCTGGAAACGCGGCTTCAGCGTCTGCAGGTCGAACGCCTGACCGTCGAGCCGCAGTCCGAAGTCATAGACCCACATCGTCGAGCCAGGCGTCTCGATGCCGTAGGGACGCTCGTCGACGACCTCGACCCCCATCCGCTGCAGGACAGGGAGGACGGTCGAGAGCGAGATGGCGGCGCCGTGGCGATAGATCTTGAAGCGGCGCTCGCCTCGAGCAGCGGCGTGCGGCTCGTAGAGGTTGAGGGAGACGTCGCCCTCAGAGCTGAGCTCCTCGAGGTGCCGGATGTCGATGACCCCGGTGCGCGCGGCGAAGTCCTCCTTGTAGGCCTCGGGGAAGGCGTCGCCGTAGACCTTGAGGAGACGCGCGGCCTCCTCCTCTCCGACCTGGTCGGTGAGTGCGGAGGAGAACTCGTCCTCCCACGACCGCGTCGCCTCTGCGAGGCGCACCTCGAGCCGGTCGTGCTCGACCATCGGCAGAGCCTGACCCGGTCCACCGCGTACGACGAAGTGCAGACGAGCGAGCACCGACTCCGAGACCCGGGCGGTGTAGTCGACAAGGTCGCTGCCGAACTCTTCTTCAAGCACATCGCGCATCTTGAGTCGCACCGTCGTCGTGTAGCGGTCGCGCGGGAGATAGACCATGCACGACACAAAGCGCGCATAGCGGTCTCGTCGCATGAACAGCCGCGTCTGCCGGCGCTCCTGGATGTGCAGCACCGAGAGGGCAGTCTCGGTCAGCTCGTCGGGATCCACCTGGAAGAGCTCGTCACGGGGATAGACCTCGAGGACCTGCATGAGGTCCTTGTAGGAGTGGCCGTCGACGCGGAACCCCGACTTCTCCAGCACCTGCGCGACTGTGCGCCGCAACACCGGGATCGTCTGCACCGACTGGACATAGGCGCTCGAGGTGTAGAGCCCGAGGAAGCGTCGCTCACCCACGACCTGGCCGTCGGAGTCGAAGGTCTTCACACCGACGTAGTCGAGATACGTCGAGCGGTGGACGGTCGAGCGGCTGTTGGCCTTGGTCAGCACCAGCACGTGCGGCTGTCGGGCGCGCGCCCGGACCTCGGGGGAGAGCTGGGAGAAGGCCCGGCTCGCCGGACGGTCGGATCGCATGATGCCCAGACCGGTCCCGGGCACCGGGTCGAGCTGCGTGCCGTCCTCGGACAGGGCGTACTCCCGGTAGCCGAGGAAGGTGAAGTGCTCGTCGGCCAGCCAGCGCAGGAGGTCGATCGACTCCCTGACCTCCGCGTGGTCGACGGTGACGGGCGGCACCGACTCGAGCTCGTCGGCGAGCTGGGTCGCGCGGGCGAGCATCCTCGGCCAGTCCTCGACCGCCTCGCGTACGTCGCGCAGCACGGCCTGGATCTGCGCCTCGACGGAGCGGAGGTCGTCGTCGTCGGTCTCGCGGTCGATCTCCACGTGCATCCACGACTCGACGGTCGCCCCGACGGGCACGACCTCGTCCTCGTCGTCGGACGCGATGACGTCCCTGAGCACGCCCGTCACGTCACGCTCGACGACGAACTGCGGGTGGATGACGAGGTGGATCGCGCGACCGTCGACCCCCAGGCACGAGGAAACCGAGTCGACGAGGAACGGCATGTCGTCGGTGACGATCTCGATGACGGAGTGGCCCGCGGACCATCCGTCGCCCTCGACCGACGGCGTGAACGCGCGCACGACCGCTGTGCCCTGCGGGCGGTTCTGGGCCGCGCGCCGGTGGCTCACGACCGCGCCGAGCACGTCGACCGGGTCGCGACCGATGAGGTCCTCGGGCGCGGTGTGGCGGTAGTAGCGACGGACGAGCGCCTCGAGCCCGGGGTCGTCAGGACCGGTCGCCACCGCACGGTTGAGGAGGTCGGTCTTGGCCTCCTCGAGCCGTCGGGCCGCCGCAACGGGCGACATGAGGGCCGCTGCGTCGGGGGGCTGGGTGGACTCGGTCACCGGGGCATTCGCGCTGTTGGGCACGACGTGATCGCCTCTTCGCACTCGCTGGCCGCACGCCGTTGTGCGACCAGGCTCACCTTATGCCGCACTCACGAGCCTCGGGAGATCAGGCGACACGCCCGTACGGCATCCTGAGCGTTCCTAGATGTACGACCCGGAGGCCCGGGTGCCGAACCCCCGCCCCCGACTCACCGCCGCCCTGAGGAGCACCCGTATGGCCACGCCGCTGACATCCCGTATCACCTTCGCCGCGGACCCGGCGGGCGCCTACGCCCTCGTCACCGATGCCGGCTACGTCGAGGTGGTCGCCGTCGCGACCGGCGGCCAGGACGTCGAGGTGTCGGTGACGCCCACCGACGACGGCGGCGCGACGGTCGTGTCGGCGCGCTCGCTCCCCGCGGACGTCCCGTCCTATGCCAAGGCCCTGGTCGGTGACTCGGTGCGCCTGGTCGAGACCCGCGTGATCGGCCCGGCTGCTGCAGATGGCAGTCGCGACGGCACCGTGACGGTGTCCTTCGCGGGCGCGCCGGTGTCGATGGGGGGAACCCTGCGCCTCTCCGGGGACGCTGCCGCGAGCGCGGTCGACGTCGCGATGAGCATCAAGGCGTCGGTGCCCTTCGTGGGCGGCAAGATCGAGAAGTTCTGCGCCGAGCAGATCGAGCGCGCCCTCGCCAAGGAAGAAGAGGTCGCTGCAACCCGTCTCACCTGAGCGCAGCGTCGTACCCCCTCGCCCCGAGCAACAGGTCGAACGGTCGCTTCAGCACACCGCTGAGCGACCCTGGGACCTGTGACTCGGGAACTGGAGGGGCAAGCGGACATGATGGGCGCGTGACCAGGACTGTGCTCGAGATCATCGGCTGGGTCGGCTCGATCCTGGTCATCGTGTCGTTGGCGCAGGCGAGGGTGCTGCGCTTCCGATGGCTCAACCTCGCCGGCGCGCTGCTCGCGGTCCTCTACAACGTGGCCCTCGCCATCTGGCCGTTCGCCGCGATGAACGCGGTCATCGCGGTCATCGACATCTACTGGGTGCGCAAGCTCCTCGGCGAGCGGCACGACCCGTCGGCCTACTCCGTGGTCGAGGTCGGCCCCGGCGACGCCTACCTCAGCCACGTGATCGGTGTGCACCTCGAGGACATCCACACCTTCCAGCCGTCGTACGCCGCACCACCGGCGAGCTCGCCCGCCGAGGGCGACGGCCGGCGCTGGGCGTTCCTGGTGCAGCGGGCGGAGGAGACGGTGGGTGCGGTCGTCGTGCGCGATGTCGGCCTGGGCACCGCCGTGGTCGAGCTCGACTACGTCACGCCGCGCTTCCGCGACTTCACCCCCGGCGAGTTCGTCTACGGCCGCAGCGGGGTCTTCGCCGACCACGGCGTACGACGCCTCGTGGCAGACAAGGAGCTCGCGACCCAGACCGCCTACCTGCGCAGCGTCGGATTCCGCGACGAAGCCGGAGCCTGGATCCGCGACATCGCAGCAGCCTGACCGGCACTCACCGCCGGTTCGTCGAGGTGTCGGGGTCGTCGGGGCGTCGGGGTCGTCGAAGTGGCCGGAACCGGGAGTCTGTTGCCTGCGTCACAACGGCATGACGATCACGCTGAACGGTCGCAAGCTCGCCTTCCTCGCACTCGCCGCGCTCGGAATCCTCGCGGCGTACCTCCTCGGCACCAGCCGATCGAGCGTCGCCCGCGCGGCAGTCACCACCTCGGTCCCCGCTGCCGCGTCGAGCGCCTCGACGACCGAGGGGATCACCGTCACCGGCACCGGCAAGGTCACGGGCACGCCGGACACCCTGCGCATCAGCCTCGCGGTGACCGCGACCGCGAAGAACATCGACGAGGCGCTCGCATCGGCCAACGCGTCGATGCGCAAGGTCCAGAAGTCCCTGAGGGACAACGGGGTTGACGCCAAGGACCTCCAGACATCGAACCTCTCGATCTCCCCGCACTACACCAACAAGGGCGCGCCCGACGGCTATGACGTGAGCGAGAACCTCTCCGCCACGATCCACGACCTGGCCAAGGCCGGCGCCGTGCTGAGCGCTGCGGTCGATGCTGGCGGCAACGCAGTCCGCGTCGACAGTGTCAGCGTGGCGCTCGACGACACGTCGGGTCTCGTCGGTGGTGCGCGCGCCAGCGCGGTGGACGACGCGAAGACCAAGGCGTCGCAGTACGCCGAGGCCTCCGGTCGCACTCTCGGTGCCGTCGTGTCGATCACCGAGGTCGTCAGCACACCCACGCCGATGTACGGCTACGCGCAGTCTACGACCGCGCTGCGAGCCGATTCTCCTGTGCCGATCCAGGCGGGGTCGCAGGATGTGAGCGTGCAGGTCACCGTGGTCTACGCGTTCGCCTGAGCGGGCGCACCGACGACGAGCCGCAGCGGCTCCGCCGCCGATCACGATCACGGCGTGCGGTCACGAACTGCCCCTCACGGGCACTTCCTGACCTCAGAGGTCACGAGCTGTCGCTATCGGCGTCGGGGGACGCTTGCTACGACGGCCAGGGGCCAGAGCGACTGGGCGCCGGCGACGAGGCGTTCGGTGAGGCCCACGGCGGTGCCGGGGCTGAGGGAAGCGCCGAAGCCGACGAGCAGGGCGACGAGCACCAGGCCGGCCGAGATCGCAACCGGACGGCGGAGGCCCCACGCCACGACGGCGCCCTCGTCGAGGCGGGGCGTCGAGGCGAAGGGCCAGACCGAGAGGGCGACGAAGGCTGCGAGGGCGACGGCGCTGTGCGCCTGCGACGAACCGCCACCGGCGGGCAGCGGGAACACCGCGACCAGAACGGTGAACGCTCCGCCCGCCGCGAGGACCGTGCGTCCGGCGGAGGCAGCCGGGCGCAGCGACGCCGCGGTGACGAGGTGGCAGAGCCCGGTGCCTGCGATGCCGGCCGTCATGATCCAGCGGTCGGTGGCGTCGAGGGCGGCGAGCTCGCTGATGGTGCGGCGTACGGAGTCGAAGCCGCCGACCTGACGCGACGCGGACAGCGTCCAGCCACCGATGAGGAGCACCGGCGCCAGCGCCGACGACACCCGGCCCCACCAGGGGACGCCCGCCGCTGGTGCGAGCAGCCGCGCGACCGAGCCGCTCACGGGGCGTCGATCGTGTCGGCCGGCAGGTCGCCATGGGTCACGACGAACGACGTGCCGTTCACGGCGAGAGTCGTCCCCGACGGGTCGTCCATCACGGTCTCGAGAACCGCCGTGCCCGTACCCTGGCAGATCGATGGGAACGCCGTGTCGGCCGGCGCGAGCAGCTGGCTGCGCACCTCGAACCCACGGTTGCTGCGCTCGACCTTCCACGGCAGCACCACACAGCCACCCTGGGTCGCCACCGTCCAGACGGCAACCATGCGCCACCGTCCGGCACCGTCCTGGACGGCGATCACCGAGGAGACCGTGACGTCACCTCGCGCTGGCACCTGAAGGATGCGGCCGAAGAGCATCCCGAGTGCGGCGAGCACGGCGATGCCGCCGAGCAACACGATCATCCGGCGTCCCCGCCGACGCGTCGCCGCGTCGTCGAGTCCGCGGTCGGCATCGACCGACGCATCCGGGTCGCTCATGCTGCCGCCCTCATCCCATGTGGGGATAGGTGTGGTCCTTCGCCGGCACGAACGTCTCCTTGATGGCGCGGGTCGACGTCCACCGCAGCAGGTTCTGCGGAGCGCCGGCCTTGTCGTTGGTCCCCGACGCCCGCGCGCCGCCGAAGGGCTGCTGCCCGACGACCGCACCGGTGCTCTTGTCGTTGATGTAGAAGTTGCCGGCCGCGAAACGCAGTGCGTGCATCGCATGTGCGACCACCTCGCGGTCCTGCGCGATGATCGCCCCGGTCAAGGCGTACGACGCCACCGACTCCATCTGCGCGAGCACCTCGTCGAAGCGGTCGTCGTCATAGACATGGACCGCGAGGAACGGCCCGAAGTACTCGTCGGTGAAATACTCCGCCGTGGGGTCGGTGCACTCGATCACCGTGGGGCGGATGAAGAATCCCTCGGTGTCGTCATAGGTCCCGCCCGCGACGAACGTCACCGTGGGGTCGGACTTCGCCCGGTCGATCGCGCCGGTCACGCGGGCGAACGCACGCTCGTCGATGACGGCACCCATGAAGTTCGAGAAGTCGGTGACCGGTCCCATCGCGAGGCCGTCGACCGTCGCCGAGAGGTCGTCGCGCAGCGAGGTCCAGAGCGAGCGTGGGACGTAGGCACGCGAGGAGGCCGAGCACTTCTGTCCCTGGTATTCGAAGGATCCACGGACCAGTGCCGTCCGCAGCACGTCGATGTCGGCGCTCGGGTGAGCCATGACGAAGTCCTTGCCACCGGTCTCGCCAACGATGCGCGGATAGGAGCGGTAGGACGCGATGTTCTCGCCGATCGTGCGCCAGAGCTGCTGGAAGACACGCGTCGAACCGGTGAAGTGCAGGCCGGCGAAGTGGGGGTCCGACAGCACGACGTCGCTCGTCTCGACCCCGTGTCCGGTCACCATGTTGATGACACCCTTCGGCAGGCCGGCCTCCTCGAGCAGCCGCATGAGGTAGTGCGCCGCGAGCTGCTGACCGTGCGCCGGCTTCCAGAGCACGACGTTGCCCATGAGTGCCGGGGCAGTCGGGAGGTTGCCGGCGATGGCGGTGAAGTTGAACGGCGTGATCGCATAGACGACGCCCTCGAGCGGCCGGTGGTCGAGGCGATTCCACACGCCGGGCGAGGAGATCGGCTGCTCGGCGATGACCTGCCGCCCGAAGCCGACGTTGAAGCGCCAGAAGTCGATGAGCTCGCACGCGGCGTCGATCTCCGCCTGGTAGCAGGTCTTGCTCTGGCCGAGCATCGTCGCGGCGTTGAGGGTGTCGCGCCACGGGCCGGCCAGCAGGTCGGCCGCCTTGAGGAAGATGGCGGCACGGTCGTCATAGGTCAGGTCGCGCCATGCCGGCGCCGCCGACTTCGCTGCGGACATGGCCGCCGTCGCATCCTGGTGCGTCGCTCCGTGCAGGGTGCCCAGCACGTGGTGCCGGGCGTGCGGCTGTACGACGTCGATCGCCTCTCCGCCACCGGGTCGCTGCACTCCACCGATGGTGCAGGTGAGGTCGACGCGCTGCCCCGAGAGCTCGACCATGGCCTTCCTCAGGCTCTCGCGCTCGGCGGTGCCGGGCGCATAGCTGCGGATCGGCTCGTTGACGGCGACGGGGGTGCGGGTCACGGCGTCCATGTTCGGCTCCTCGCGTGCGTGGGGCGGGTGGCGGCGCTGCCACCGCGCCCATCCTGCCTCGTCCAGAGACGCGGGGCGTCACGTCGTGACCACGCGAGCGTGATGAGTCGCTGGACACCCGTGTCGCGCGGTGCGGCATCGCAGCCACCTGGGGTCAGCGGAGCAGGTCGGGGATCTCCTGTGTGGCGAACCACATGAGCTCGTGCTCGGTGAGCGACACCGCACCGAGCGCCTTGCCGTCACCCGCGATGGCATCGGGCAGTCGCTCGAGCGCGACCACGATCTCGCCCTCGGCGTCGGCGTCATCGATGTGCACCGCCGTGCACTGGGAGATGCCGATCTCGACGCTCACGGTCACAGACGTCTCGTCATCGCCTGTCGCGACGAGGGACTCCTCGACCTCGGCGACGACCACGATCCGGCGCGGCACGCCCGAGGTCTCGGCGATGAGGAGCAACGAGTCGTACGCCGCAGCCATGAGCACGGCGTACTCCATCTCCTCGTCGTCCGCGTCAGCCCAGCCACGACGCAGCTCTGGCGTCACGGCATGCGCGGCGACGGGGGCCGGCGAGACGCGACCGGTCGAGTGGAGAGCAGCGAGACCGGCGACGGTGAGGGGAACGTAGATGCGCACGCCCCCAGCATGCCGCAGTCGAGCTCGGCGCTCCTACGCCGCGACCGGCGCGACGCCCTCCGCCAGCGGGAGGCAGAGGTTCAGTGCTCGGGGCGGGGGGCCGGCCCCCGACGCGGCCGTCCGGCGACGAGCCCTCGCGAGGCCGACGACGACACCTGCTTCGGGCGTACGGCGCTCGGCGCCACCCCGGTCTCGTCACCCACGGCTGCGGCACGCTCGACCGGTAGGGCCTCGACCCGCGCGGACTCCACCAGCGCCGCCTCAACCGGGACGGGCTCGGCGAGCGGCTCGGTCGGGCGACCGGCCGGCGGGGCGACGGCGGCGGGCTTGCGCTTGCGGGTGGGGCGCGGAGGCTGAGGGGTGTCGATCGCCGCGGCCGGGCGTGGCCGACGCTTCTGTGCCGGCACCGTGTCGAGCAGCTCGGCCAGCGCCGTCCCGAGGCACTCCGCGAGCACGTCGACATCGGTCATCGCATCGCGGTCGGCGTTGAGACCGAAGTAGATCCCGCCGTCGTAGGACGTGAGACCGATCGACACCGCCTGACCCTTGGCGAGCGGGACGACGGGGTAGGCACCGAGCATGCGCGCTCCCCCGGCATAGAGCGGGAACTGCGGACCGGGCACGTTGGTGACCACGAGGTTGAACATCCGCCGTGACCAGTCGTTGGCCGTGCGCGCCGCCGCAGCATGCAGCGTCGGCGGGGCGAACCCCGCAATCCCCACCAGCGCTTGGGCTCCCACCATCTGGCCCGTCGACTTCAGCTGCTCCATCTCATACGACACACGGTGCAGGCGGACCACCGGCTGCGGCTCGCCCACGGGGAGGTCGACGAGGAACGCCGCGATGTGGTTGCCCGAGGCCTCGTCGCCGGCTCGGACGCTGACCGGCACCAGCGCGCGCACCGAGCTGCGTGACGACACCGACTCGCCTCGCGTCATCATCCACTCGCGCAGGGCGCCGGAGACGATCGCGAGCACTACGTCGTTGATGGTGCCGCCGTGGGATCGTCGGATCGTCTTGAAGTCGTCGAGGCGCATCGAGGTCATGCCGAACCGCCGCGCTTCGCCGATGGGCGCGTTGAGCGGGTTGGACGACGGCGGCCGCGCGATGGTCATCACCGTGGAAGCGAGCCCGGCCGCGCGTCGCCCGGCGCGCTCCAACGTCTCGCGCACGTCGAGCGCACCGGAACGGACCGCGTCAACCGCGGCACCCGGGCTGCGCAGCACCTCGCTGATCGCCGCCGCCACGAGGTCGACGTCGCTCGGCTCGCGCTGAGGCACCCAGTGGTCGGCGGCGGCGCGCTGCGGTTCGGGGGTGACGTCGAGGATGACCTGCCCGATGTCGATCGCACCGGCGCCGTCGACCATCGCGTGGTGGGTCTTCGTGAGGATGGCGAAGCGACCGCCCGAGAGGCCCTCGACGAGGTACATCTCCCAGAGCGGGCGGTTGCGGTCGAGGGGGCGCGCCATGATCCGACCGACAAGGTCGCGCAGCTGGGCGTCACTGCCCGGACGTGGGAGCGCGGACCGGCGGACGTGGTAGCCGACGTCGAACTCCTCGTCGTCGACCCACACCGGGTTGGCGATGCGACCCGGCACCTGCCGGACCTTCTGGCGATAGCGCGGCACGAGCGCGATGCGCTCCTCGATGAGGGTCACGAGCTTCTCGAGGTCGAAGCCGCCCTCGGGCGCCTGGAAGACGGCGACCCCGCCGACGTGCATGGGCGTGGTCGGTTCCTCGAGGTAGAGGAACGAGACGTCGAGCGGACTCAGCCGGTCGACCATCGCACCTCCCAGGATTGGCCGTCGGGCGCACCACCGACGTACGCCCGTCATCGTGTCACGCCTGTCGACCCGCCGCTAAGCGTGCAGCCCAGGTCCTCGAGTTGCTGCCTGAATCCCTACTTGTGGGAAGTCGAACAGGGGATTGCGGCAGTAACTCGCGACCCGTCGGGCCGAGGGCAGGTCGTCAGGACAGGTCGAGGGCGAAGAGGGTGTCGAGCTCGAGGAGGGTCTGGTCGTAGGAGACGTGGTGCACCCCGACCATGCCGACCGCGACGGCGGCCTTGATGTTGTAGGAGATGTCGTCGACGAGCACGCACTCCTGGGGCTGCAGCCCGAGCAGCTCCGCGGCGTAGCTGAAGATGCGCGGCTCCGGCTTGCGCATGCCGACCTCCCCGGAGATCACCACGACGTCGAACATCTCCTCCCAGCCGTCTCGCGGATAGCTGTTGCCCCACGAGTTCGAGAGCAACCCGGTCCGGACCCCGGCCGCACGCGCCCGGCGGACGAGGGCCGACATGTCCGGTGCGTGCTGGAAGTGGGAGAACATCCGGTCGACCAGACCCTCGGGGGCGTAGTGCCTGCCGGTGCGCCGGGACAGCTCCGCCGCGAGCCCCAAGTCGAACTCGGGGACCTCGATCTCGCCTCTCTCGAGCGCATGGATCGGGTTGAGCAGAGCCTCCTCGCCGACGGGGCCGCCGAGCCAGTCGCGCATGATCGCGGACCAGATCTCCATGTCGAAGCCGTCGGCCTCGGCCCACGACATCACCGCGGTGCGGATCGGCCCGGTGAGCACACCACCCCAGTCGACCAGCAGTCCCGTGAGCCCCTGGTCGAGAGTCGGGTCAGGCACCGCACACCTCGCGAGCGCGGGCCAGGAGCGCGGGCACCCCGGCGTCGAGACGGGCGAAGAACGGGTCGTCTGCCATGCCCGCGAGCCACCGGTGATAGCTCGCCTCGAGCAGGATCGCGAGCTTCCACACGGCCAGGGCGACGAACCACCGCGTGTCACCGGCGACGCGTCCGGTCGCCTGCTCCCAGAGCGCCACGACCTCGGCGCGCGTAGGGAAGCCGTCTGCCTGCGTCACGAGCTCGGCGAGCGGCACGCGTTCCCCCGGCTCGGGCCAGAACGACAGCAGATAGCCGAGGTCGGCACGCGGGTCGCCGACAGTCGCCATCTCCCAGTCGACGATTGCGGTGATCCGGGCCCGCGCGCTACCGGCGTTGTCGGAATATGGCTCGACGATCACGTTGTCGAGCTTGTAGTCGCCGTGGACGACGGCCGGCTCGGACTCGACGGGCAGGTGCGCGCGCAGCCAGTCGCGTACGGCGTCGTAGTCGGGCAGCTCGCGCGCCTGACCACCGGCGGCCGCCACGGCGGCCTGGATGCCCTCCCGCTGGCCGGTCCACCGACGCAGTTGGCGCTCGAGGTAGCCCGACGGCTTGCCGATCCCTGCCTCGACGAACGGACGCCAGTCGACGCAGTGGATCGCGCCGAGCACGGTGGCCAGCTCGGCACCGAGCTCCGCACGAGCGGCCCGCCCGGTCGTCCCGGACAGTGCCACCGGCAGCTCGTCACGCACGACGAGACCGGGCGAGCGGTCCATGACGTAGAACGGCGCACCCAGCACCGAGCTGACGTCGCACACACCACGCACGACCGGCACGCGTTCGAAGCCACCGGCCAGGAGCAGCGACATCACCCGGGCCTCGCGCACGACGTCGTGCGCGGTCGGCAGAAGCGGCCCACGCGGCGGCCGACGCAGCACGAGCTCGGCGCCGCCACGCCGCACGGCGAAGGTGAGGTTGCTGTGACCCTCGCCCAGCGGTTCGACGGTGACGTCGTGCTCGCCCGGGAGCAGCCCGCGGGCAGCCAGCCACGTCCCGAGGGCGACGACGTCGAGAAGATCACTCACGCGCGTGACACTACGACCTCCGTCGACCCGCCGGACGTGGTGGGATCGGGGCATGGATCTCACCACGTCGTCGAAGGCACAGGAGCTGCGCGACCAGCTCGAGTCGTTCATGGACTCGCACATCTATCCCGCCGAGCCGGTCTACGCCGAGCAGCGGCAGCGGCTCACGGCGGAGGGTCGGGAGCACGACCTGCCGCCCGTGGTCGAGGACCTCAAGCACGTCGCCCGGTCGCGTGGGCTCTGGAACCTGTTCCTCCCCGCGGAGTCAGGGCTCTCGGTGCTCGACTATGCCGGCCTCGCGGAGGTGACCGGCCGCTCGCCGGAGCTCGCGCCAGAGGCACTCAACTGCGCGGCCCCGGACACCGGCAACATGGAGGTGCTGCACATGTTCGGCACCCCGGAGCAGCAGGAGCGTTGGCTGCGCCCGCTGCTCGACGGTGAGATCCGTTCTGGCTTCTCGATGACCGAGCCTGACGTCGCGAGCAGCGACGCGACCAACATCGCGACGTCGATCGTGCGCGACGGCGACGACTACGTCATCAACGGACGCAAGTGGTGGACCACCGGCGCCCTCGACCCGCGCTGCCAGATCCTCGTCCTCATGGGCCGCACAGACTCCGACGCCGACGCCTACCACCAGCAGTCGATGATCCTCGTCCCCGTCGACACACCCGGAGTCACGGTCGTGCGCGACCTCATGGTGTTCGGCTATCACGACCAGCACGGCCACGGCGAGATCCTCTTCGATCAGGTACGCGTGCCGGCCACCAACATCCTCTCGAAGGAAGGCGACGGCTTCCTTATCGCCCAGGCACGGCTCGGACCGGGACGCGTGCACCACTGCATGCGGGCGATCGGCATGGCCGAACGCGCTCTCGACATCCTGATCCGCCGAGCGGGAGAGCGCACCGCGTTCGGCAAACCCCTTGCTGCCCAAGGAGTCTGGCAGGAGCGCATCGCCGAGTCGCGAATGGCGATCGACCAGGCCCGACTGCTCGTCCTGCAGGCCGCCTGGCTCATCGACA
Source organism: Candidatus Nanopelagicales bacterium (assembly GCA_031360335.1). Lineage (GTDB taxonomy): Bacteria > Actinomycetota > Actinomycetes > S36-B12 > CAIYMF01 > Longivirga. The sequence goes on along the minus strand of JANMBJ010000239.1, from coordinate 4,924 downwards.
CCCGCGGGCCGGCCGACGCGGAGACACGTCGCCAGGTCTCGGCCATCAAGGTGATCGCACCACGGGTCGCCTGCGACGTGATCGACCACGCGATCCAGGTGCACGGCGCGATGGGCGTCAGCGGCGACACACCCCTCGCGCAGATGTATGCCTTCGCCCGGACCTTGCGCATCGTCGACGGACCCGACGAGGTGCACGTGCGATCGGTGGCGCGGTCGGTGCTCAAGCCCTATCGCGTGCGCTGACCGCTGCCGGCCGCGAGCTGCGGTGCACCCTGCAGGTCCAGGTCGCGCATGAGCTCCCGCGTGACACCGCGCAGCACCGTCCGGGCCGGCGACGATGGTGACACGTCGGCGAGCGTGCGGCCGGTCCGGAGAGCGGCGTCATAGGCCGAGCGGTCATCGGGCACGCACCACACGGCATCGATGCCGGCGTGCACATGCAGGGCCTCCGAGACGGCGGCGGATCCACGCCGACCTACCAGCGACTCGCGCAGCCGGGTCACAAGCACCCGACGTTCGACGCCAGGAGCCACGTCGGCGAGATCCTGGAGCCCGCTGACGAGACGGACGAGTCCCACCGGGTCGGCGAGACCCACGGCCACGACCACGTCGGCTCCTTCCAAGACGGCGAACGTCGCGCCGTTGCGTCGCGGCGCCTCGGTGTCGAAGACGAGCTCCTCATCGGCCTCGAGCGAGAAGCCGCAGTCGACCACGACCAGGTCGACGAGCGATCGCGCGACCCGCAGCACCTCCGACATGGCGGCGCCGCGTACCTCGTTCCACCGACCCGAGCGCGGAATCCCAGGAAGCACACGGAATCCCGGGCGCACCTGGCGAGACAGGGCAGCGAGCGCGGCAGTGTCGAGCCCACCCCCGAGTGCGCGACGGCAGGCCGACGCAAGCCCCGCACCGTCGTCGACGATGCCGAGCAGGATCGTGACCGATGGTGCCCACGTGTCGGCATCGACCAGCAGCGCCGAGACACCGCTGCGAGCCGCCTCGTCAGCGATGGCGATCGCCACCGACGTGCGACCGGGCGCTCCAGCCGGGCCCCACACGCCGACGACCCGGCCCGCACCGGCCTCCTCGAGGCTGGGGTCGTCAGGATCAGGGTCGGGTGCTCCGGCGCGTGCTACCGCCGACGAGATCGCGAGCACCGCCGTGCCGAGATCGTTGGCCTCGACCAGGACGACGGCATCGGCACCCCATCGGCGCAGACGCTGCGCCGCGTCGTCGTCGCCGGACGTCACGACCCCGATCACCGCGAGACCGAACGAGCGAACCCGCGTCACGACGTCGGCATCGAGGCGCGGCGCGGCGGCACCGACCACGGCCACCCGGCCGCGGCCGGCCTCGGCGGCGGCGAGCAGGTCTGCGGTGTCGAGGCAGCGCCGCTCGATGACCAGATGGCTCGAGGGGTGCGCGAGACCAGCGACCAGCGGCCCCTCCCACGGTGTCGGGCCGAGGAGGACGAGGAGCGGTCGCGACGCGGTCATGTCAGCCTCCGGTGCCGACGCGGACGAGGTCGACGTCGCCGCCACGCGCGGCAGCGACCGCTCGGTCGGCGTCCTTCGACGCGACATCGAGCACCACGCCGATCTGGGTGCTCGCTCCTGCCGGATCGGTGGCGCCGGGATCGGAGACGAGGGCGCCGGCCAGCACGAGGGACGGCAGCACGGTGATCGTGCTCCCGCCCTGGCTCACCGACGCGCCGTCCTTGGGCGAGACGTAGACATCGACCCTCTCACCACGTGCAAGACCGGGTGGTGCATGCAGTGCGTCGACAGGCACGGTGACGAGCCGACGCAGCTGGTCGTGAGCGGCCGCGAGCGCGGAGAGCGGCAGCAGCTCCCCCGCGCCGATGTCGCGGGCCAGCACCGATCCGGTGACATCGGTCGACTCCGGGGCGTACGCCGCCAGCGCATCTGCACCGACGAGCACGGCGACGACATCAGCCGCCCGCAGCGTCGTGCCTGCCGACAGCGCAGATCTCAACGACCACAAGGGAACTCGGTCCCCCACTGCGCCGATGACCTTGCTTCCGGCAATCACCGAGAGCACCACGAGGGCGACCCCGAGCGCCAGGCGGACGTCATGTCGGTCGGTCCGGAACCGTCGAGCCGGGGGACTCGTAGGAACGCTCATGTGTCCAGGGTGCGACTCCTGATCGTCCACAGGCGCGCCAGGGTCACCCACTCAGTCGTCAGCCGATGACAGGATGACTGGGTGGCCCCTCGGTTCCTCACCCTCGCCGATGTCGCCGAGACGCTCAACATCTCGGCGTCCCAGGCGTATGCCCTGGTGCGCAACGGCGAGCTCGATGCCATCAAGGTGGGCGGCCGCGGCCAATGGCGGGTGGAGGCGTCACGCTTGGAGGACTACATCTCACGGATGTACTCCGAGACTGCGGTCTTCGTCCGGGACAACCCCCTCTCCAAGGACGCCGTGACGTCCGAGGACGCCGACGCCTGATCGTCAGGTGCTCCCCCGGCGACGTCGTGACACGCACCTCCCTGGCGCCAGTCACCACAGTGTTCGGTGGCACCGTGGCACCTCTCTCAGCGGCTGATCACGGCCAGCGCGGTATAGGGCAGCGAGACGGTCGCGCCCCCACCTGTCGAGACTTCGAGATGGTCGGCGAACGCCGCTGACGCGAGACCCGTCACCACGGTGCCGTCGACGACGAGCGCTGAGATCTCGGACCGGTCGCGGCACCAGCCGCGCAGGACCGCGCGAGCCGATCGCTCGGGGATCCGACTGAGGTGAGCCGTCATGCTGCGCCCGAGCCCGCGTACGCAGAGCACGGCCGACAGCAGCACCAGGTGCTCAGCAGTCACGACGTGCTGGCCCGAGGGGACGTGCTGCAGGACCACCCAGTCGCCGCCGACGTCTCCGACCCGACCGGAGTGGGAGCTGCCGTCACTGGTCGTGACCTCGACGGATCCGTGGCACCCGCGGAGGCGGTCGCGCAGCGTGATCGTGCTGCGCTCGATCCGGGTGCGCTCGGCGATCTCGGCGTCGCGCTCGAGATCCGCGTCGGCGGCGGCCAGCGCCCGAAGGTCTGACTCGAGGGACGAGACGAGGTCGTGCTGCCGCTCGCTCATACCTCCACCACCTCCCGACGACCCATGGTGATCCTCCACAACCACTCGATGCCCCTTGACAGATGTCCGCCAACTAGTCTGTCATAGGCAAACGTAAGCAAACAATGCCACAGGAGGGTCGATGTCACCCGACTGGAGCGCGGCAACCGGGCAGCTGCCCGGTGATGTGCTGCTGTGGGCTGCCCTCGTCGTGGCAGCGCTCCTCCTGGTCGGACCGCTGCTGCGACTGCTCCTCGCCGCGGCGTCGGCGATCCCGGGCCGCGTCGGTCGGCTCGCTGCGGCGGCGGGTGCCGCAGTGCGCCCCGGGCTGCTGCGCCGCCTGATCGCCGTGGTGCTCGGGCTCGGCGTTCCTGCGGTCTCCGCGTTCGCGGCCGCCCCCGCCGCATCGGCACTGACGGCCGACCGCCTGGGTCCGGCGCGGCCGGCGCCCTCGCGCCCCACCACGACCACGACCACGGCGCCAGATCAGCGCGTGCGCACGGTTACGGTCGTCGTCGCGCCCGGCGACACGCTCTGGGACATCGCGCGTCGCCACCTCCCCGATGGCGCGAGTGCGGCCGAGATCGCGCACGCCTGGCCCCGCTGGTATGCCGCCAACCGTGGGGTGATCGGCTCCGATCCGTCGATGCTGCGTCCCGGCACCCGCCTGCGCAGTCCCGACCACCGCTCGGCAGGGACGCCGAGAGGGATGCACCACAGCCCTCGGACCTCGACCGGCAGCCGTGCTGCTGCCGCGTCGGTGGCCCAGTCCCTCGATCCAGACCGACGGTGACCCATGTCCCAGCCCGACAGCGCTGCCACGCCGGCCGCGCGGCCTCCGCGCGCCCGCTCCGCTGCTCCCGCCCTCGTCCCACCACCTGACCTGGGGGCAGATCCAGCGACGGCACCCTCAGCCGCCCAGACCGTCGCTCGTCCGGTGCCGCTGCTGCGCCCGGCGCGCGGTGTCACCCGTTCCCTCGGCGCTCAGCCCCGGGCGACCCAGGGCACGCTCGCCCTCGAGTGGACCCTGCCCGGCGACGTCGACGCGGTGCCGATCGCGGTGCCCGGGCTGCGGATCGTGCACCGTGACCCTGCCAGCGATGACACCGACCCGGTCGTCGCGACCATCGCCACCTCACGGTCCTCGCTGCCCGAGCCGGGGCCGTGGACCGCTCAGCTCGTGCAGGCGGTGCTCGAGGTCCTCGCCCACGAGCGTCCCCGTCATCAGCTCGCCCGCTGGCTCGCCCCCGACGTCTACGTCGATCTGGGCCAGCACCTGGCGGCGTCACCGCCCCGCCGCGGCTCGACGCCTGCCGCTCGAGTTCGGCGTACGGTCAGCAGCACCCACGTGTTCGAGCCTGCCGACGGTATCGTCGAGGCAACTGCCATTGTCGTGGGTGGCCCCCGGGCCCGCGCCGTCGCGATGCGACTCGAGGGCTGGGATGGTCGCTGGCGCTGCACCCGGTTCGCGATCCTCTGACCGCTTCGCCGCCAGCACCCTCTGGCCGCGCCGCGCCGTCGGCCCACCTACGACGGTCGCCCTCTGTCAGGTCGACTCCACGTCGGATCAGCGATCACGCACGCTGTGGGCAGTGCTCGAGAGACGCGGCCCAAGATCAGACTTTCCAGCACGGTCGAGACCTGCAAGGCTCGGTCGAGGTGCTGGCGGGGTCGCTCGACAACCGGCTGCCCATCCCGTTCGCGGGTTGTAGCTCGTCGATGGCGTGCGACCTTTGCCAGCACCCGTGCGGGGAGTGGCTCGCGAGGGGTTTGTTTCGCTCGTAGTAGCGCTGCCCTCCCTGCCGCTATCGCCCGGCTGATCACCGGCCGACGAACAGG
>JANMBJ010000202.1:0-2061 GCA_031360335.1 Candidatus Nanopelagicales bacterium | reverse complement strand
CTCAGGTCACCGAGAGACTGCTCGAGTTCCGATCTGCGGGAGCAGACGAGTTCATTGTGCGAGACGAGGCTTCCGCTCGACTCGACTCGACTCTCGCTCTCATCGACCACCTCACGCATGACGTCCTTCCTGCGCTCGAGGCTTAATGTGCCAGGTGGCGCGCTCGCTGCCGATAGCGTGCCGCTTCTTGACACAGAGGGGAACCGTTCTCGTTCTCCTTCCGAGAGTCGAACCGGCACTATCGCTCGCATGACAGCGATGGACTCACACGAACTGCGTGAGGTGCGCCGCTGCGTTCCCGACGGTGTTGTGCCGGCGCGGGCGGGGCCCCCGGCTACGTTGCCTTGACCACCATGGTTCTCGAGATTGATGCGGCGGTGGCTGATGTCGCGAGGCACACGACGCGCAGTGACACGGTGCCGCGGGCCGTGGGGATGTAGGTGTAGCCGACGTAGCCGGTCGAGGTGGTGCGGGTGGTCAGTATTGTGCGCCACGCGCCCGATGTGTAGCGCTGCACCTGCACGGTGCGCACCTGCCGCGGTGCCACGTGGACGTACAGCACGGTCTTGGTCTTGACCCGGACGCTGCGCGCCGAGAGGGTCGAGGTCGACGCGAGGCTCGCGGTGATCGTCGAGTGCACGACGGTCGTCGATACCGGTGAGGCGATGACGGCAGGGAACGTGTAGCCCTGGGCGGGGACGCGGACTTGGTACGACGTCGTGGCAGCCAAGGCCGGTCGTGGCCACGAGGCGGCGCCGTTGGCGTCGGTCGTGCCCGTCGCGGCCCGCACCCACGTCGTCGAGGGTGCTGTCCGTGTCCAGAGCTCGACCGGGACACCGGCAGAGCGGCTCGTGGCGGTGCTGCCGGTCACGGCGCGTGCGAGGACTGTCGACACTGAGGTTCTGGCGGCGTAGGCCGCCGAGGGTGGGGCGACGACGGAGGCCACGTCGTGCGAGGAGGTGCCGGCGACGAACGTGGCGGTTGTGCGCGTGACGTGGGTGAGGGCGGTGTTCCACCGGAAGAACGCGACCGTGTAGGTGTGGCCCGCGATGAGGTTGGCGGCGTACCAGGTGCGGCCGCTGTCGACGCCCGTCCCGAGGCCGGAGGGCGCGGGCGGGGTGGTGCCTTCGACGATGGCGGCGCCGGTGGGGTCTCCGCGGAAGCTAAACCTGGCATCGGTGCCCGAGGGTGAGGACTGCCAGTTGATGTCAGGGACCGACCCCGGATCCGTCGCCGATAGTGTGCCCGCCGGGATCGTGACTGACGACGCCGCGCTGACATTTCCGGCGACGTCGGTGACGAACACCGTGAACGTCCGGTCGACGGTGGGGTCGTTGGGGCCTTGTCGGTAGATGGCCACCGACATCGTCGGACCCGTCAGCGGGTAGGTGACCGGTACGACGTCCGGACCCATCCCGCAGTCTCGGTCGGTGGCGACAGGCGCGGGGCCTGTGGTCATGCACGCCTCGACGGTGGCGAGGTCGGGATCGACGGGGAGCGTGAGGTGCACGGTCGGCACGCTGGTGAGCGACTGGGTGGCGGTGAGACCGGTGGCCGGCGCAGGCGGGGTCGTGTCGGCGAGCGGGGAGGCCACGACGACGCGCAGCATCCCCAGCCGACCGGTGGAGTCTCCGGTGCTCGCGATCGCGCGGTAGGTGTGGGTCGGGTCGAGCGCGCCGGCGTAATTGTCGCCGACGGGCCCAGCTCGTCGAATCGTGACCGTGTGCGGGGTGGTGGCGCCGTCGCTCCCGAAGCCGAACAGGTAGATGTAGGACTGCGGTGCTGCCAGATCCTGCAGCTGCACGTTGACCGGCTGCCCGGCCACGGCAGGTGGGGTCACGGACACGGTGAGGGTGCCTGGACCCGCAGTGACCGACATCTCTAGCGGCGCCACGTCGGCAACCGTCGCCGGTGTGAGGACGTCGGAGGTCTGCAGGAGCGAACCGAGCACGCCGGGACGTGCCGCGAGGAACGAGCCGTCGAGCATGGTGGTGTAGGCCGTCGCCGGGGAGGTGTCCTGCCCCTGGGTGGACGTGCCGTCGGACGCGATCGCGACCGTCT
>JANMBJ010000184.1:0-18120 GCA_031360335.1 Candidatus Nanopelagicales bacterium | reverse complement strand
CTCGATGATTCGGTGCGCCCGGCGATGCCGGCATGGGACGAGTGCGTCGGTGCGCTCGAGGGATGGAACGGTGACATCGCCGGCATGGACCTACTCGGGCACCTTCAGATGCGGCTCGACCCGGCGTTCGCAGCGAGCTTCACCGGCGCGCCGAGCGCGACCGCCGTGGCGCGATCGTGGGTCGCGTACGCCGACGGCGCCCCGGCCGACCGGTTCCTCGCGCTGGCCGCGTGGGATGTCCTGCCGCCGAGCCTGTGGGCAGCGCACGTCTGGGGACACGTACCCACCGTCAGCGCGCAGCTCGTCCTCTTCCCGGGCGAGATCGTCGGTCCGCTGCTGGTGGAGGCTCGTACGGAGTCGCTCCTCGACGGCATCGCCGACGAGGTAGCGCGTGTGTGGGACTCCAGCGGGCGGCTCGTCGTGAGCTCGCGACAGACGGCGCTGCTCGCACCAGCCCACGTGCCGCCGACCGAAGCCTGACGCCGAACCAGGCCCGACGTCGTACGCAGTGACGTCGCGTGATCTTGGTCGTATGTTCGTTACCCGGCGCGGGAAACGACCACACGACCAAGATCACGCGAGGGCCGCGGCGGTGGTCGTGGTGAGTCGGCGGCGGGCGGCGCCGACGAGGGCTTGGAAGAGGCGGCGGTCGTCGCTCATCTCAGGGTGCCACTGCACGCCGAGCACGAAGGCGGCGTCCGGGTCCTCGAGCACCTCGACGGTGCCGTCGGCGGCGTGGCCCGTCACGGTGAGGCGCCCCGCATCTGCCACGGCCTGGTGGTGACTGGAGTTGACGGTGGTCTCGATCGTCTCCATCACCCGCGCGATGAGCGAGCCGGTCGAGAAGGTCGCCCCGTGCTCGGTGAAGGTGCCCGGCTTCTCGCGGTGGGTGGTGCCGTAGCCGGCATCGGGGAGGTCCTGGATGAGGCTTCCGCCGCTCTCGACCGCCATGACCTGCATGCCCCGGCAGATGCCGAGCACTGGAAGACCCTCGTCGCGAGCGGCGCGATAGAGGTGACGTTCGGTGCGGTCGCGGTCGAGGCGCGGCCGGTCGGTGGTCTCGTGCGCGTCGGCGCCGTAGTCGGCCGGGTTGATGTCGGCGCCACCGGCGAGGACGAGCCCGTCGAGACGCGAGACGATCGCGTCGATGATCGCCTCGTCACTCACGGGCGGCACGATCACGACGGCGGCGCCCGAGGCCTCGAGCGCTTCGACGTAGGCGCGGTGCAGGACCACGGCGTCGACGTCCCACGCGCCCCACGCCGCGCGCTCGCCATAGCAGGACACTCCGATGACCGGTCGCATACCGGCATGATCCCTGATGACGCGCTCGTGGCGCGACCCTGTTCGGCGCGAGTCGCTCACGGTCGGCTCTGGGGCAGGGCAGGATCTCGCCCATGAGCACCTCGATGCGTCGTCTGACCGAGATCGCCCCCGGTGTGTGGGTCGCGCAGTCGCGGTTCTACGCCCAGAACTCCACCGTGCTCCTCGACGGCCACGGTGGTGCGCTCGTGATCGATCCGGCCTACTACGCCGACGAGCTCGCAGCCATCCCGCCCGACCTCGCCGAGCTCGGAGTACGCGTCGTCGCGGGGATCTCGACGCACATGCACTACGACCACGTCCTGTGGCACCCCGACCTCGGCGACGTGCCGCGGTGGTCGACGCCGGGCACGGTGCGCGCCACCATCGACGATCGCGACAAGGTCGTCGGCCCGCTGGCCGAAGACCTTCCCGCCGGCCTCATCGACCTTGCTGCGCGACTGACGCCCTATGACGGCGAGACGATCGAGTGGACCGGACCGACGCTGCGCATCCACGTGCACGACGCACATGCTCCACACCACCTCGCGCTCGAACTGGCCGACCTCGGGCTGCTGGTCGCCGGCGACATGTTCAGTGATGTCGAGCTGCCGATGCCCGACGACGACGACACCGACCTCGTGACCTATCGCACCGGTATGGACTCGCTCGAAGATGCCGTACGACGCTCTCGCCTGCTCATCCCCGGGCACGGGTCCATCGCCGAGAACCCCTCTCGACGTTGGGAAGCAGACCGTCGCTATCTCGACGACCTCGACGCGCACGGCGCTAGTCACGACCCGCGCGTCGAGCTCCACGGGATGCTCGAGCTGCACGCCGCCAACGTCGCCCGGGCAACCGGTCCTCGAGCGCAGCCGAGCTAGGACGAGGCCTGCGCACCGGTCGGAATGATGCATGTGGTGCCACCGGCAGAGCACAGCCTCGTGCCCCCGACGACGAGCCGGATGACGACGTCGTCGGCGGAGTATCCGGCATCGTTGAGCGCCGTACGCAGAGAGTCGACCTCCACCTCCGGCGGTGGGCCCAGAGCGGTGACGATGATGGTCCGATTCACAACGGTGACTGTCGTGACCTGCCACCCGGCCTTCGCCGCCCAGGCCTGAGCGATCGGTGTCGCAGTCACCTGCACGAGGCGGTCGTAGGCCACGTTGAAGGTGCCGATGCCCAGGGGCACAGCGACAACGACCAGCAGGGCGACGATGATCGTGATCGTGCGGCGACCCACGCCACCTGTGACAGTGCCCGCGGTTATTGCGATCTCGCGGACGTTGTAGAGGCGGAGCACGAGCGTGCCGGTAGCGATGATCGCCGCGACGTTGGTGCCGAAGAGCAGCAGCGACTGTGAGGCATCGGCATAGCGACCAGTCTCGAGCAGCAGGCCCACCACCGCGAGCGGCGGCACCAGCGAGATGGCGATCGCCACTCCAGGCAACGCATCGCTGATGTCGCGTCGGACAAGAGCGAACGCCCCGACGGTGCCGGTCGCCAGCGCTGCGAGCAGGTCGATGAGGCGGGGACTGATGCGTGCTGCCACCTGGCTGTTGGTGGCGTAGTCGTCGGCGTGGACGTTGACCCTGCCGATGATGAACGCGATCGCGATAACGAGAAGCGCTCCGCCGACGACGTAGGCGACGCTGCGCAGCAGTGCCGGGCGATCCCCCAGCACGATGGCCAGCGCGATGCCGAGGATCGGCGTCATGAGCGGCGCCACGATCATCGCTCCGATGACGCTCGCCGTGCTGTCGGCGATCACGCCCGAGGTCGCGATCACTGTGGCCAGCACGAGCAGCACCCAGAACTTGCTGGCCGACGCACTGCGCCAGTCCCTCTCGATGAAGAGCGCCTCGCTCATCCGCGTGACGTCGTCGGAGTTCACCTGGGTCGGCATGGGTCCACCTCTGGTCGTGTGCTCTGCTCCGCACATGCTGGCGTACGACCTGCCCTGCCGCCCGGCACAACTCACCGTGGCTCCCCGACCTCCGCGAACCTGCCGATGTGGGGTGTATGCATAGCCCTGGGAGTAATCCGGTCATTGCTGTCAACCTCAGGGGGCCCCGAACGACTGAGCCCCTGACATCTGAGCCGAAAGGGCAGGGCGGTGGCAGGCAACGGCACCGAAGCAGTGCCGGGGAGCGACAGCTTCCCGTCCCCGCCACGTGCCTCGGTCACCGCGCTGTTCCTCGCGCACCACCGACGTCTCGTCGGTCTCGCGTCGCTGTTCGTCGACGACCACGGCTCGACGGAGGAGATCGTGCAGGACGAGTTCGAGTCGCTCCACAAGCGCTGGAACGGAATGCGCGATCCCTCGAGCGCCGTGGCCTACCTCGACCACAGCGTCGTCCATGGCGCCCGCTCCTGGGTACGCCGTCGCGTCGCCGCACGCTCCTTCGTCCCGCCGGAGGCGGGAGTCCTGCCGTCGGCCGAGAGCGTGCGTTGTCTCGACGGCCGTACCGAGGGGTGGGACGGGTGTCCGAGGCGTGGACCCGGGTGCGGGGAACAAGGTCGGACGTGGCACCGTTGACATGCGCGTATGACGAACCCGGGCCGTGCCCGGAACCCCGATCGAGGAGACGACCGTGTCCCTGCCGCCGTTGGTCGAGCCCGCTGAGGCTCTCACCGTCGATGAGGTACGCCGCTACAGCCGGCACATCATCATCCCCGAGGTCGGGATGGCCGGTCAGAAGCGCCTGAAGAACGCCCGGGTGCTCTGCGTCGGCGCCGGCGGCCTCGGAAGCCCGGCACTGATGTACCTCGCCGCCGCAGGTGTCGGCACCCTCGGCATCGTGGAGTTCGACACGGTTGACGAGTCCAACCTGCAGCGCCAGATCATTCACGGCCAGAGCGACATCGGGCGTTCGAAGGCGGAGTCGGCACGCGAGTCGGTCCTCGAGATCAACCCGCACGTCAACGTCGTCGTGCACGACACCCGCCTCGACAACGACAACGTGCTCGAGATCTTCGCGGGCTATGACCTCATCGTCGACGGCACCGACAACTTCGCGACCCGCTATCTGGTCAACGACGCCGCCGTGCTGCTGAAGAAGCCCTACGTCTGGGGCTCTATCTATCGCTTCGAGGGTCAGGTCTCGGTCTTCTGGGACGAGTACGGCCCCAACTACCGCGACCTCTACCCCGAGCCCCCGCCCCCCGGCATGGTGCCCTCGTGCGCCGAGGGCGGCGTGCTCGGCGTGCTCTGCGCGTCGATCGGGTCGGTCATGGTCACCGAGGCGATCAAGCTCATCACCGGTATCGGCGACTCGCTGCTGGGCCGCCTGATGATCTACGACGCCCTCGAGATGTCCTACCGCACGGTCAAGATCCGCAAGGACCCCAAGGCCGTCGCCATCACCGAGCTCATCGACTACGACGCGTTCTGCGGCACGATCTCGGAGGCCGCGGCCGATGCTGCCGTGGGCTCGACCATCTCCGTCAAGCAGCTCAAGGAGATGCTCGACGAGCGCGCTGCGGGCACTCGCGACTTCGAGCTCATCGACGTACGCGAGCAGAACGAGTGGGACATCGTGCACATCCCCGGAGCGGTGCTCATCCCCAAGGGTGAGTTCCTCACCGGCAAGGCGCTCGAGTCGTTGCCGAGCGACAAGCCGGTCATCCTGCAGTGCAAGAGCGGGGCTCGCTCCGCCGAGGTGCTGGCGATCCTCAAGGGTGCCGGCTTCGCCGATGCCACCCACGTGGGTGGCGGTGTCCTGGCCTGGGTCAACCAGATCGACCCGAGCCTTCCGGCGTACTAGACCGACCCCGCCTCACCACGCGGCGCTAGACAGGGTTCGGCACCACAGGGTGTCGGACCCTGTCGCGTGCTGCGGTCGCCCCGTGGGTCGAACCCGCGCAGTACGGTGCTGGGGCAGGTGTAGCTGCGACGGGCTGCTCGCAGGAGCTCGAGGAGGTGAGTGGCTTGATCGAGGACCGCGACCGCGATGAGGCCGGTCGGGCTCAGCAGGCGCGCCCGCGCGACGAGCTCGGACGCCCGCTTCCCTATGGCGCTCAGGGCGTGACGCCGGTATCCAGCATCGCGCTCCCGGCGGTAGAGACCGTTGCTGCCGCGCGAGAGCTCGTGCGTGAAGGTCGACCCTTCGCCGCTCACGAGGTCCTCGAGGCGAGGTGGAAGTCGGCCCCGCACGCCGAACGTGAGCTGTGGCAAGGCCTCGCGCAGGTCTGCGTCGCGATGACCCACGCCGCCCGAGGCAACCAGGTGGGAGCGGGCAGTCTCCTTGAACGAGCCACCGGACTGCTCGAGGACTACGCGAGATCAGGTGGTCCGACGTACGACCTCGATCTCGCCGCAGTCCTCACATGCGCCCGGCAACGCATCACTCGCCTCTGAACCCAGCACACCTCTTCCCGGATGAATGTGCCCCGACGTGCCATAGACGCACGCAGACTTCCCTACTGCGGGGTCCTCGGCGCATCCGGAGCGTCCCGTTCGCCGGTCCGTGCTAGCCGCGGGACGGCGCGCCGAGGCCGTCGTCGACGAAGTGCTCGCGGGAGTGGCTGCCGTCGCAGAAGGGCTTGTTGGCCGACTGCCCGCACCGGCAGAGATAGCTGCGCTTCGTCTCGCGCAGCACAGTGCCGTCGGCCCGCACGACTGTGATCTGCCCCAGGACCTCCAACGGGCCGTTGGGCGTAGGGGTCACGGTGACGGCGGGTGCCTCCACCTCGGCGACACCGTTGCTCTCTGTCGGAGCAGTGGTCGCGCCCGCCGTACGGGTGTAGCGGAGGGCTCCGCTCGGGCACGCGTCGATGGTGGCAGCCATCTCGGCGGCTCCGACGGCATCGGGCGTGATCCACGGCCGCTCGCCGGGGTGGAACACCGTGGGCAGGGTCGAGGCGCAGACGCGCGAGTGGATGCACCGGGTGCTGTCCCAGTGCACCGTGATGCCGTGAGCAGGGTAGTCGCGGGTCGCCATGTCCCAATCCTTGCCTGAGGACGCCCAGCGCGCCCGTCGGCGTTGCACCGCTATCCGGTGACCGACGCGGTAGTCGGGGCGCCTCGCGCGCGCCTAGCGGAGCTGAAGGCACCTTCATCAGGAAGAACGGGCTAGAGGGCGCCGACTCTCTGGAGCCAGTTGAAGGACCAGTAGCCGGGGATGGTGGGGAGCCAGAAGGTGAGGAGACGGAAGAGGAGGGTGGCGGAGACGGCGATGCCGGGGTCGATCCCGGCGGCCGTCAGACCGGCGACGTAGGCGACCTCCACGGCGCCGAGCCCGCCGGGGGTCGGTGCGGCTTGGCCGAGCGTGGAGCCGGCGAGATAGACCAGTGCAATGGCCGGCCAGTTGACGGCGCTGCCGGCGCCGAAGGCCTCGACGCAGGCGATCATGCAGAGAGCGAACGAGGTGTTGAGCAGCAGGATGCCGCCGACGCCCTCGACGATCTTCCAGGGGCGCTGCGCGACGGTGATGAGCCGCGGGCCGACCTCGACGAGGATCGGGCGCAGCCGGTCGGAGATGATCTTGCGTACCGGTCCCAGCAGGAGCAGGAGGGCAAGGATCACGACGACGACGACGACGCCGATCACTGCGGCCTTCGGGGGCGAGAAGTGGAAGCTGGCCGACTGTCCCGCAGCGATCGCCGTGCCGGTCAGGAGCGCTATGTGCACGACGAAAGCGAACACCTGCGAGACGCCGACGCTCGCGGCGGCTAGCGCTGGGTGGAGCCCGGACTTCTGCAGATAGCGCACGTTGACCGCGACGGCGCCGACAGTCGGTGGAGACACCAGGGTCGCAAAACCCGCAGCGAGCTGAGCAGCGAAAGTCCTGATGTGCGAGAGCTTCTCGGGCACGAAGCCAGACAGCGACAGCGAGGCTCCGACGAAGGTGAGGAACGAGAGCCCGAGCGCCAGCAGCGCCCAGTTCCACTCCGCGCTGCGCGCGAGTCCGATCAGGTCGACCTGCGCGAGCTGGGAGAGCAGCACATAGGCAGCGATCGAGCCGGCCACGATCGTGAACAGGGTGCGGGGCTTGATCCGACGCAGCTCGAGCTGCTCGGTCTCTGCCCCCGCCGGGCGCAGCGCGATCAGCTCGTCGCGCAGCGTGACCATGAGCTCCTTGTTGTCGCGCAGCCGTCGCCGGGTCTCGGGCGAGAGCGCCACCTTCTGCAGCGCGGGCAGTGCCCGCGCGATGCGGTCGGCGCCGAAGATGCGCGCACCCGTCTCGACCGCCCGGGCCGGATCGGTGAGCAGCGCGGCGGTGCACAGCAGCTCGGCGAGGTCGATGCGCTCCTGCACGTCGCTCGCCGCGATCGCACCGTGCTGCACGCCTGCGAGCCAGATCTCGCCGTCGGAGCCCTTGATCAGCTGCTCGGGAGTGAGCGCGCGGTGCACGATGCGCTCGTCGTGGAGCGTGCGTACGGCGGAGAACACGGCGTCGAGCTCGGCGTCGCCGACGGCGCCGGGGCCAAGCTCGGCGAACGTGCGCCCCTCGATGTGGTCGTAGGCGAGCAGAGTCGAGTCGGGACCGACCTCCACCGCGGCGCGCAGCCGCGGGGTGCGACCGCCGGCCGCGGTGGCGGCGTAGGACATCAGTGCCGCGTGCTCGATCTGCGCGCGCATCGAGAAGACGCTGGGGTTGGCGGGGTCGGTGCGCAGCCGCAGCTGACGCCAGGCGGCGGACGCCAGGCCCGCACCTTCGAGGTCACGGTCGAACACGAGCACCCGCAAGCGCTCGTAGCCGCGCGTGTGGGCGGTGTACTCACGGCCGCGCCGCGTGTTCTTCGTCGCGCGCAGGATGGTGATCGGGAGCCCCGCCTTGTCGAGCGCGTCGGCCACCTGGATGCCGGTGGGTCGCGTGGTCGGGGTGCCGAGGATGTAGCGGGTCGCCAGGCCGACGGCCCAGCCGAGCAGGATCGACAAGGTGATGACGGTCGCGGTGTTGCTGCTGGTGGTCAGCGCCACGATGGCGACCGCGACCACGGTGAGGATGGCGAGGAAGCCCCAGCGACCACGACCGAGCAGGCGCGCGACAGTGATGAAGGCGACGAGGCCCGCGGTGATGCCGTTCAGCGCCGCGCGCGCGCCCGGCTCGGAGTCGCCGGTGATCGCGAGGGAGAGCTGCGGGCTGGCGAACGTGGCCACGAGGAAGTTCGTGAGCAGGGCGATCCCGAAGACGAGCACCGTCGCTGAGACGGCATCGACGAGCTGGCGGGGGCGGCGGCGTACGAGCAGGTCGACGGCCGCGGCGACCGGCAGTGCCAGCACACCGAGGCCTCCGACGAACGACAGCGCGGTGCGCAGCAGGTCGGGGAGGCGGCTGCTGGCGTCGACGAGGTCCTGGTCGATGCCGCTGGAGGTGGCGGTCAAGAAGTAGGAGATCGCCACGATCGCACCGAAGGCGACGAGCGCCGTCGCGAGGCGGAGCAGGTCGATCGGACGACGGACCCGGCGCGGGATGACCCCGTCCTCGATGACCAAGGTGCCCTGGCCGCCGTCGTCGAGGTCGGGCACGGCGGTGGACATGAGGATGATCGTCGCATCACCTGCACGGATCGGCGGGGAGGAGGGGAGGATGCCGCACGTGACGTCGACCTCTCGGAGCAGCGCGGCCGGTCGCGACCGGGTCGGACGCGACCCCGGGATCGGCCTCCCGACGCCGTTCGCCGAGTCGGTTCTCGACCTCGTCGAGCAGATCCCGCGGGGTCGGGTCATGTCCTACGGCGACGTCGCGGCAGTGCTCGGGTCGGGCGGGGCCAGGGCCGTGGGCACGGTGATGGCCCGCGTTGGGTCGGGCGTGCCGTGGCACCGGGTGATCCGATCGGACGGGTCGCCGCCTGCGGGTCACGAGGTCGAGGCGCTGCGCCGCCACCGCCGCGAGGGCACGCCTCTCGTCGCCTCCGGCACCCGTATCGACTTGCCCGCCGCCCGCTGGGCGCCGGGGTCGTGACCGCCGATGCATCCTTCGCGACGGACGGAACCTCGAGCCGGGCCCCGGCTCGCGGGTGCCGGCGACCGGCGCGCCGGATGTCGGTGGTCCGTGGTGGGATCGGGCTGTGACGACCTCGACCTCGACTCCGGCGGACGGCGTCGCAGAGTCGCGGGGCAACGTCGACCGCACCCCCCCGGTGCTGGTGCTCGACCGCACCCCGCCGCTCCCTCTCGAGGCCCCCGAACTCGACGCGGAGCAGCGCCAGGTCGTCGCGCACCGTCGCGGCCCGATGCTCGTGCTCGCGGGTCCGGGCACCGGCAAGACCACCACGCTCGTCGAGGCGATGGTCTCCCGGATGACCGGCGCGGATGCCCTGCGGCCCGACGAGGCCCTCGGGCTCACGTTCGGCCGCAAGGCCGCCCAGGAGTGGAAGGCACGGGTCACCGCCCGGCTCGGCGGCGGGCTCGTGCCGACGGTGAGCACGTTCCACTCCTTCGCCTACTCCCTCGTGCGCAGCCAGGCCGACCCCGAGGCCTACTCCGAGCCGTTGCGGCTGCTGTCGGGCGCCGAGCAGGAGCTCCGCCTGCGCGAGCTGTTGACCGGTTCCGTCCGCGACGGGCGGCTCGACTGGCCGCCCGAGCTGGCTGCTGCGCTCGGCACGCGGGGGCTCGCCTCCGAGGTGCGCGCGGTCGTCGCCAAGGCACGCGCCCTCGGCCTCGATCCGGTCGACCTCGAGGAGCTCGCGCCGCACGCCGACCTGCTCGGCCCCGCGTGGCGCGCTGTCGGACAGTTCCTCGGTGAATACCTCGACGTGCTCGATGCCGAGGGTGTCACCGACTACACCGAGGTCGTCCATCGCGCCGCCCTGCTGGCGCACGATCCCGAGGTGCAGCCGATCCTGCGGGCGCAGTATCGCGCGGTGTTCGTCGACGAATACCAGGACACCGACCCGGCCCAGGTGCGTCTCCTGCGTGGGCTCGTCGCACCGGACGCCGAGCTCGTGGTCGTGGGTGACCCCGACCAGTCGATCTATGCGTTCCGGGGGGCCGACACCGGCGGGATCCTGCGCTTCCGAGACGCCTTCCGGGCACCCGACCACTCGCCCGCACCCGTGGTCGTGCTCCGTCGCACGCGCCGCTTCGGACCGGTGATCCGCGACGCGGCAGGTCGCGTGCTGCGCACGGCATCGCTGGCACCGCTGTCGGCAGACATCGTCCGCGCGCACCGCAGCCCGGTGTGCGAGGGCGCGACCTACGGTGACGGCACCCTCGACATCCGCACCTTCGACTCCGAGTCCGCCGAGGCCGGTCACATCGCCGACGCACTGCGTCGCGCGCACCTCGAGCAGGGTCTGCGGTGGGACGAGATGGCCGTGCTCGTCCGCAGCGGCCGTCGCTCCGTCGGTCCGATGCGTCGGGCGCTCGGTGCGGCGGGTGTGCCCGTCGAGGTCGCTGGCGACGAGCTGCCGCTGCACGAGGAGCCGGCGGTGGCACCGCTGCTCAGCCTGCTCGCTGCCGCTGTCGATCCCGACCTCGACGACCCGCGCGCCCTCGACGAGGTCGCGGTGCACGACCTGCTGCTGAGCCCTCTCGCGGACGCCGATCCGGCCGACCTGCGCCGCCTCGGTCGAGCTCTGCGCCGGGTCGAGCGTGAGGACGACTCCGCGGTGCGCCCCACGCCGTCGGCGACCTTGCTGCGTCGCCTGGTGCTCGAGCTGGCGGCCGACCCGAAGGCGGTGCTGCCGCTGTCGACCGCGGCGTCGAGCCGCGACGCCCGGGCCCGTCATGCGCTCCATGCCGTACGCCGTCTCGCGCAGCTCGTGCACGACGCCCGCGCGGTCGTCGAGCGGCAGGGCTCGGCGGAGGAGGTGCTGTGGTCGGTCTGGTCGGGCACCGCCGCGCGCGGCGGCTCGGGCTGGCCGCACCGGCTCGAGGCGGCTGCGCTGCGCGGTGGCGACGCCGGCCGCCGCGCAGATTCCGACCTCGATGCCGTGCTCGCGCTCTTCGCTGCCGCAGAGCGCATCGAGGAGCGGTTCTCCGGGCGGCGAGGTGTCGGCAACTTCCTCGCTGAGCTGCGCGAGCAGCAGATCCCCGCCGACACCCTCGCTGAGCGCGGGGTGCGCGGTCCGGCGGTGCGACTGCTCACCGCACACCGGGCCAAGGGTCTGCAGTGGCGGTTCGTCGTGGTCGCCGCCGTCCAGGAGGGGGTGTGGCCCGACGTACGTCGTCGCGGGTCGCTGCTCCAGCCGGACCGGCTGGAGCGCACCGGGCTCGTCGACGCGCCGCCGCCGGCCGCGCTGCTCGCCGAGGAGCGCCGGCTCTTCTATGTCGCGTGCACCCGGGCGCAGGAGCGCCTGCTCGTGACCGCCGTACGCTCGGTGCTCGACGACGGACAGCAGCCCTCGCGCTTCCTCGATGACCTTGCGGGTCACGCGCCGTCCTTGCTCGACCACGTCGCGGGGCGTCCGGCGCGCCCGTTGTCGGTCCCCGGGCTCGTCGCGCAGCTGCGTGCGACCGCCGTCGACACCGAGCACCCGCAGGAGCTGCGCGACGCCGCCGTACGCCGGCTTGCGGTGCTCGCCCACGCGATCGGCAACGACGGCCACCGGCTCGTCGCTGCCGCGCATCCCGACCGGTGGTGGGGACTTCTCGAGCCGACCTCGGCCGACACTGCGGTGCGTCCGGTCGATGAGCCGCTGTCGTTCTCGGGGTCGCAGCTCTCGACGATGACGAGCTGTCCGCTGCAGTGGTTCCTCGCACACGAGGTGCACGCCGACGTCGCTCGCACGACTGCTCTCGGCTTCGGCTCGATCGTGCATGTGATCGCCGACGCGGTCGCCCGCGAGGAGCTGCCGCTCGATCCCTCGGCGCTCGACGAGCGCATCGACCAGGTCTGGGCCGAGCTCGGGTTCGAAGCGGTGTGGCAGTCGCGATCCGAGCGGGTGGCGGCGGGTGATGCGATGCGACGCTTTCTCACCTGGCACACCTCCCGACCCGAGCGCACCTTCGTGGCGAGCGAGCACGAGTTCGACGTCATGGTGCCGGTCGGTGAGCAGGGGGTGCGGCTGCGCGGTTCGTTCGACCGGGTCGAGGTCGACTCCGACGGCGCCGTTCGGATCGCCGACCTGAAGACGGGCAAGAACAAGCTCGCACTGCAGGAGCTGCCGCAGCACCCGCAGATGGGCGTCTACCAGGTGGCGGTCCGCGAGGGCGCGCTCGACAGCGTGCCGCCCGAACTGCGCGCGAGAGCCGGGCTCCCCGCTGTCGGCGACGTGCCACCCGTCGGCGGTGCCGAGCTGGTCCTGCTGCGCCTCGGCAAGGGCGACTCTCCTGACATCCAGGCGCAGCCGCCGATCGGTGAGGGCGTCACCTGGGTCGACCTCGCGCTCGAGTCGGCCGACGCCACCGTGCGCAGCGAGTCGTTCGTCGCGCGACCTGGTGACTCCTGCCGGTTCTGCGCGTTCCGCCGCGCGTGCCCGGCCTCCGACGAGGGCCGCGAGGTCCTGCCGTGACCCAGCAGAGCTTCGACCTCGACATGCTGCCGGCGTTCGGCCCCTCCGACCTCGTCGAGCTGCTCGGCATCCCGTTCAGCCTCGAGCAGCTCGATGCCATCACCGCTCCGCTCGAGCCCGCTGTCGTCGTCGCCGGCGCCGGCTCGGGCAAGACGACCGTCATGACCGCGCGCGTCGTGTGGCTCGTGGCCACCGGCCAGGTGCAGCCCGAGCAGGTGCTCGGTCTCACCTTCACCACCAAGGCCGCGGGCCAGCTCTCGTCGCGTGTGCGCAAGGCGGTGCACCGGCTGGCCGACCGCACCTCGGGGGCGCCTGTCGATGAGGTCGGCGAGCCCACGGTGGCGACCTATCACGCCTTCGCGGGTCGGCTGCTGTCCGAGCACGGGCTGCGCATCGGCGTCGAGCCGGGCAGTCGGCTTCTCAGCGAGGCTGCGTCGGTGCAGCTCGCTCACCGCATCGTGACCCGGACACCTCGTGACCTCTCGACGCTCGGCCTCGCCGTCTCGACGGTCGTCGACTACGTCCGGGCGCTCGACTCCGAGCTCGCCGAGCACTGCCTCGATCCAGAGACCATGCGCGACTTCGACCGCTCCGTCATCGCCGAGGTGGATGCCGAAGCCAAGCCGTCGGCGGCCGCCAAGAAGATGCGCGAGTCGTCGACGCGTCGCCTCGAGCTCGCGCACCTCGTCGACGAGTTCCGCGACGGTCGTCGGGCTCGCGATCTCGTCGACTTCTCCGACCAGATGCGCTTCGGTGCGCGACTGGCCGAGGAGAGCCCGGAGGTCGGAGCTGCGCTCCGCGACCAGTTCCGCGTCGTGCTGCTCGACGAATACCAAGACACGTCGGTCTCCCAGCGCCGGCTCCTCACCGGTCTGTTCGGTGGCGGCCACCCCGTGACCGCCGTGGGCGACCCGCTGCAGGCGATCTACGGCTGGCGCGGTGCCAGCGTCGCCAACATCGACGACTTCCCGGTGCACTTCGCGCGCGCCGACGGCACCCCTGCGCCGGTGCTGCGCCTCTCGGAGAACCGGCGCTCGGGCACCCACATCCTCGACGCCGCCAACGACCTCGCGTCGCCGCTGCGCGTGCGGCACCCGCAGGTCGCACCGCTCGTCTCGCCGGGCGCGGCCAAGGGCGCCGGTGCCATCAGGGTGGCGCTGCTGCCGACGTACGCCGAGGAGATGACCTGGGTCGGTGATCGGGTGCGCGAGGCCGTCGACGACGGGGGAGTGCGCCCCGGCGGCATTGCGGTGCTTGCCCGTGCGGCAGCTGACTTCCCGGCGCTGCTGCGCACGCTGTCCGAGCGCGACCTGGCCGTCGAGGTCGTGGGTCTCGACGGCATGCTCTCGATGCCCGAGGTGGCCGAGGTTGTGGCGATCCTCGACGTGCTCAACGACTCCACCGCCAACCCCTCGCTCGTACGGCTTCTCACCGGAGCCCGCTGGCGGATCGGCGTGCGCGACCTCGCGCTGCTCGGGCGGCGGGCGGCGATCCTCGCCGGATCGCACGGGAGGCTCGAGGGCGCCGATGTCGACGAGCAGCTCGACGCTGCGGTCGCGGGTGTGGACCCGGCTGATGTCGTGTCGTTGCTCGATGCGCTCGACGATCCAGGCGAGCTCGGCTACGACCCAGAGGCTCGTCGCCGTTTCGCGCTGTTGGCAGCGGAGATCCGCGCGCTGCGACGCAGTGTCGGGGATTCGTTGCCCGACCTTGTTCACCGGGTGATCACCGTGACCGGTCTCGACATCGAGATGGCGTCGTCGCCGGTGCTGCTCACCCTGCACCGGGCTGAGGGTCTCGCCTCGTTCGTCGATCTCGTTGCCGGGTTCTCCGATGCCGAGGGCGACGCCAGCGTCGGCGCGTTCCTGGCGTGGTTGTCGATGGCGGCGCGGTTCGACCAGGTGCCCGAGCTCGACCGACCGCCGTCGCCCGACGCCGTGCAGCTCCTGACTGTGCACCGGTCCAAGGGGCTCGAGTGGCCGGTCGTCGTGCTGCCGTCGCTGACCGCCAAGGTCTTCCCCAACGGCCGGGGTCTCTCGCGGTGGACCTCGTCGTGCTCGGCCGTGCCCTACCCGCTGCGCGGTGACGCGGAGTCGCTGCCGGTGCTCGTCGGGCTCTCGGCCAGGGACGGCACCGCGTTCGTCACGGACTGCAAGGCGCACGACGCTCACGAGGAGCTGCGCCTGGCCTACGTCGCGGTCACGCGTGCCGAGCACCTCGTGCTCGCGTCGGGCTCGTGGTGGGGTCCGACCCAGTCGACCCGTCGCGGACCGTCGATCTATCTCGAGGCACTCCGCGACCAGTGCCTCGGTGGCGCCGGCGACGTCGACGAGTGGGCGGCGGAGCCGTTCGAGGGCGACACCAACCCGGTGCTCGGCCATGTCGACGACATCGCCTGGCCGCCGCGCCCCGACGCCGACTCTGGCGAGCGACGGTTCGCGGCGGCTGCTGCGGTCCGCGCGCATGCTGACCTCGACGTCGACGCCCTGCGCGCGGAGCACTCGGCCCTCGCTGTCGACGGCGCGCGCTCCGCGCTGCTCGGTCTCGATGCCACCGACCTCGAGACGGTGCGCGGGTGGGACGACGACATCGCGCTGCTGCTCGAGGAGCGACGTGCCGAGCGATCGAGCCGACGCACGGTGCTGCTGCCGATGTCGCTCTCCGCCTCGGACCTGGTCCGGCTCGCGGCTGACGCCGAGCTGTTCACGCGGCGTCTCGCGCGCCCGGTGCCGAGCGCGCCTGCCCCGTCAGCACGTCGGGGCACGCGGTTCCACGCCTGGGTCGAGCAGCACTTCGGCATGCGGCCGCTGCTCGAGCCCGACGACCTCCCGGGTGCGGCTGATGCCGACATCGACAGCGACGAGACGCTCGCCGCGATGCAGCGCGACTTCCTGTCGTCGGCGTATGCCGATCGCACCCCGCTCGCGATCGAGGTCGGCTTCTCCCTCGTCGTGGCCGGTCGCGTGGTGCCGGGTCGCATCGACGCGGTGTTCGCCGAGACAGCACCCGACGGCACGACTCGCTATGACGTCGTCGACTGGAAGACCTCGCAGCGCCACGACTCCGACCCGCTGCAGCTCGCGATCTACCGCGTCGCCTTCGCCGAGCAGGCGGGTGTGCCGGTCGAGCAGGTGAGCGCCGCCTTCGTCTACGTCCGCGACGGCGCCGTGGTGCGCCCCGACAACCTCCCCGACCGCCCTGCCCTCGAGCACCTCCTCCTGGCCTAGACCCTCCTCGAGTTACATCCCCAATCGCCGGTTCTGGAGCCAAAATCCAGGGCTTCCGGGCGCAGTAGCTTGGGGCCCTAGCATGGGTGGGTGCAACGGGTCCTGGTCGCCGGCATCACCGGGTCCGGGAAGACGACGTACGCGACCGAGCTCGCACGTCGGCTGGGTCTGCCGTTCCACTCGGTGGACGCGCTCTTCCACGGCCCCGGGTGGGTTCCGATCCCGACGTTCGTCGACGACGTCGCGGCGGTCGTCGCGGGCGAGCGATGGGTGTTCGACTCGCACGGCTACTCCGAGGTGCAGGACCTCATGTGGGCGCGTGCCGACACGGTGGTCTGGTTGGCCTACCCGCGTCTGGTGGCCGCATCACGCGTGACGCGCCGGTCATTGCACCGAGCGTGGACGCATGAGCCGATGTTCAACGGCAACACCGAGACGTTCCGGAGCTGGCTCGACCCCGAGCATCCGGTGCAGTGGGTGTGGACCCACTACGCCAGCCGCCGGCGCAACCTCGAGGAGATGTTTGCCGACCCGGCGTACGTCGAGGTCACCAAGGTGCGGTTCGCGCACCCGTCGACCGCGCGGAGATGGATGGACGTGGCGGCACCCGACTCCTCGCCGTGCTGACCCCCGCTCCTTCACGCGATTTCCGTGGCGGGATGCGCGTGACCCGTAGTCTCCACGAGGACGACGACTCGAGATGCAGGGATGGACCGACGTGAGCAACGAGAGCGAGCCCTCGGGTACGCCGGTGGCCCCCGACGAAGCCGTCCCCGAGGACGTCGTGGTGGGCATCGAGTCGAGCGGCGCTCTCGACGCGGAGGGCCTGCCGAAGGAACGGCCCCACGGCATCGGGCGGCGGATCCTCTCCGGCGTGCTGTCCTACGGCGTCGTCGTGCTCGCGCTCTGGTACCTGTTCACCTCGTTGCACAACAGCGACCAGTCGGCCGACGCCATCTCGCGGATCACGGGCACCCAGGTCGCCGTGTTCGTGGCCCTCGGCGTTGTCAACCTCGCGACCAACTGGCCGCCCATCGCCATCGCGCTGCCGGGTCTGCGGATCCGCGAGGCCGCGGTCACCAACACCGCGTCGGCGGCGCTGTCGAACACCGTGCCCGAGGGCGGAGCGGTCGCGACCGGGCTCAACGTCGCGATGCTGCGCTCGTGGGGTTTCACCCTGCGCGACATCACGTCCGAGATCCTCGTGACGGGCACGTGGTCGCAGCTCACGAAGTACATCCTGCTCACCGTGTCGGGAATTGCTGTCGTGCTCGAAGGTACGGCGCCCTCGAGCTTCGCCTCGTGGATGGCACTGCTCGCGGCCCTCGTGGTCGCAGCCGTCGTCGTCCTGGCGCTGATCCTGCGCAGCACCGCCTTCGCGAGGAAGATCGGTGCGTGGGTCGACCGGGTCGCGCACCGCGTCATGGCTGGGTGCGGCGGGACGTCACGACGCCCATCGTCGACCAGGTGCCGGAGTTCCGCTCCGAGATGGTCGGGCTGCTCCGCGCGCGTGGCGGACGCCTGACGGTCGCCATGTTGGTCTCACAGCTCACGGCTGGCGCGATCCTCGGGATCGCCTGTCGTTCCCAGGGTCTCGGGTTCGACACCATCTCCTGGGCGATGGCCTACACCGCGTTCGGACTCGCGACGTTCGCCTCGCTCCTCGTGCCCACGCCGGGCGGTCTCGGAGTCGCCGAGATCGTCCTGGTAGGAGTGCTCAGCTATGGCCTGCCCGACTCCGACACCACCGCCGTGATCGCGGCGGTGATCCTCTACCGCCTCGCGACCTTCCTCGTACCCATCCCCATCGGCCTCGTGACCTATCTGTACTGGCGCAACTCGACCGCCTGGCGCTGCCCCGTCGACAGCAAGCCGGTGACCCTCACCGCCACCTGACATCGCCGAGACTCGCTTCACCGCCCAGATGAGTGATGACACGGCGGTAGAGCGCCGGCACATCACACATCTCGAGGAGTACTCACCGAGATGTGTCGTCACACGCGGCTAGAGCGCCGTCAGGTCACACATCTCGCAGTGGGCGCGAGGGGTACGCAGGGTCAGAGGTCGATGTCGACGGTGACGGCGGCGTGGTCGCTCACCGGCAGGCGGTGCACCTCGGTGCGCACCGATGCCAGCTGCGCTGACGTGAACCCGTCGACGAGCACGTGGTCGAGCTGCGCGCGCG
>JANMBJ010000149.1:0-11281 GCA_031360335.1 Candidatus Nanopelagicales bacterium | reverse complement strand
CAAAGTCTGGCATCGGTCAAGATTGTCTCAATAATCGCTGGAAATATCTGCGAGCCGGTTGAGCGAAACGCGGAGAAGCCGTAGCGTCATCCCTGATCGGACGCCGCTG
The DNA here is from genome assembly GCA_031360335.1 of Candidatus Nanopelagicales bacterium. GTDB lineage: Bacteria > Actinomycetota > Actinomycetes > S36-B12 > CAIYMF01 > Longivirga. The sequence continues at coordinate 11,172 of JANMBJ010000149.1, read as the reverse complement.
CATCCCCCGTCGGTGGCGTCCGATCACCCATGTCCGGATCCGGTCGGGTCCGCGCCGGCCTGACGACACGGCCATGACCAGTCCTACGACCGTCCGGTCCACCCCCACGACTGCCCTGCTGACGCGGTCCGCTGACCCTGTGCCACGACGACCCCGGCGCACCGCAGGCCTTGCCGGTCGCGTGACTGAGCCCCCGCCGATGACACGGGCGATGGTGTCGGCCAGGTCAATGTTTGGCGTGGGCACTGTCACACGGTGGATTCGTCTGGCACGGTGTGTCCAGGCCGACTGTGGGGAACAACAACTCCATCGACGGTCGGGAGTCCGCGGGGGTGTCGCCCGACTCGCCCGCGACCGCCGCTTCGTCGGTGGTGCGGACGCGGACCGATCCGCTCGACGGGCCCGGCGCCACGGCACCGGGCCCGTCGCTACGTCCTGGACCCCCACCGCCCGTGATCGTGTGACTTCTTCCCGACCCTGGAAACGACGACCACCAGCACGCGAGTTGTGGCGCTCGCGACACGGAGCTCGGGCTGGTCAGGCGCCTCGGACGAGCTCGACGACGGTGATGACCGCGAGCACGGCGAGCAGGGCGCCGGAGATCAGGCGTACGCGCCACAGCGGAACCCGCTTCTGCAGCCACGAGCCCGCGAGCACGCCGAGGCCCGCGACCATGGTGAGGGCACCCCAGGACCCGAGGAACACCGAGAGCGGGGAGTCGGTACGCGCCGCCTGACCTGCCGCGATGAGCTGGGTCAGGTCACCCCACTCGGCGGTGAAGATGACGGCGAAGGTGGTCGCGAACGCGGCCAGTCCGCGTTCCCCCGGGGTCGCGCGCGCAGCGATCTCGGCCTCTTCCTGCGCCTCGTCGGCCTCCTCGTCGGCCTTGGCACGCAGGCCACCGCGGATGAGCACGAGCGCCCCGGCACCGAACAGCACGGCGGTGACACCGAGCACGAGCGTCCGCGGCAGCAGCGAGAGCACCTGGCCGGCGGCGACCGCGATGACCATCTGGATGCCGAAGGCGAGGGTGGCGCCGAGCCAGACCCACGGCCTGGGATAGCGCGTCGCCAGCACGAGGGTGGCGATGAAGGACTTGTCGGGCAGCTCGGCCGGGAAGATGATCGCGAACGTCGCCACCAGGACACCGAGGTCGAGGGCGAGGCTCACGCGCCCATCATTCCCCGATCACCGGCCGCCCCGAGCGCCCGCCCGGCATCCGGTTGGCCGGACGCGCCGGCAGGATCACCCCGAGATTGCCCACCCGCGGCCCGCTCCATGCTGCCGGCGGCGCGTCGATCGCCTCGGCGAGGGCGTAGGCAGCCTGCTCGTAGTTGATCCGCCACCCGCTAAAGTGCGGCCACGCGTCAGCCGCGCTGCGCTGCATCGCGTAGCCCGCGCTGGCGACGTCGTCGTAGGCGAGCTCGAACTCCTCGAAGGTGAGGGAGATCCCGGTGTCCGGGTCGGGGTCCTCGTCGACCGTGATTCCCTCGGCCCGGGCGATGTCGCGCACGGCCACGAACCCCTGACGGATCGCGACGCGCGCGGTGCCCTGGGGCACCCCGGGGTTCACCGACATCTGGAACGCCGCGGCGTCCATGACCGCGAGCAGTGCGATGAGCCAGTTGCGCATCGGCTGAGCTGATCGGACGTGGATGAGGACGGGGTAGTTGACGTGGCTCTCCGCGATGTCGGCGGCCCAGCGCTCCCACCCGCGGAAGAGGGTGAGCATCTCGTCGGTCGAGTTGATGATCGCGTGGCGGACCAGGATCTCCGGTCCCCAGTTGGGCTCTCCGGCGCGCGAGTGCAGGAGCGCGACGTCGACCTCGCGGCGGTTGTACGACGCATAGATGCTGGGCAGGTATCCGACGAGCAGACCGACCACGACGGGCCCGGTCGCCGCCGCGATGAAGTCCACGACCGTGAGCTGGCCACGGTCGGTGCTCGCGAAGCCGAGTGTGAACAGGCTCGACCCTGCCTCGCGGAACGACGCCGCCCAGTCGAGCGGCGAGAACGAGAAGAGCAGGAACGCGAAGCCCACGAACAGCAGGGCGAGCCAGCTCATGAGCGTCACGATGAGGGACACGGGTGCGGCATATGCCAGCACGGCGTCGCGCGCCTCGTAGGTCGTCGTACGCCGCGCCACCATGCGGAACAGCGCCAGCGTCACCCGCAGCACCAGGGCCGAGAGCTTGCTGCGCACTCCTCGGGGGACGACGAGGGTGCGCAGGATCGAGGAGCCGACCGACAGCACGATCCCGAGGCCGACGACGAAGCACAGGACGGAGACGGGCAACGAGGTGGTCATGACGGCTCCGGGCCCTCGGGCAATGCGCGCACGACTCGCACACTAACCCGCACTAACCTGGGCCGCGTGTCCCTCGACCCCACCGCTCGCGACGTGCTCGTCGTCGCCACCGCCCTCGTCGCCCTTCTGGCGGTCGTGCTCGGGGTGGTCGCGCTGCTCCACCTGCGACGCATCCGCCGTGACCTGACGCTGCTCGCAGCCGACGGTGACGCCCCCTCCTTCGTCGAGGCAGTTGCCCGCAAGACCGAGGAGGTGCGCGGGCTGCGCCTCGAGGTCGACGACCTGGCCGCGCTTCTGGCGCGCACCCGGGCCGAGCTCGCGGACGCGCTGCGCCACGTGAGCGTCGTGCGCTACGACGCGTTCGGTGACATGGGGGGGCGCCTGTCGTTCTCGGCGGCGATGCTCGACGACGGTGGCGACGGGCTCGTGCTCACGGCGATCCACGGTCGCGCGGAGACCCGCTCCTACATCAAGGGCGTCAAGAACGGCAGCAGCGAGGCGTCGCTGTCGCCCGAGGAGCAGCAAGCCGTCACCTTCGCGCTGCGGGGAGCGTCCGCATGAGCGACCTCTCGATCGCCTACCTCGGTCCGCGAGGTACCTTCGCTGACGCCGCTCTGCGCGCGATGCCGGTGAGCGACGGTGCGCGCCTCGAGCCGTTCCCGACCGTGTCTGCCGCGCTCGACGCCACGCGCGTCGGCGAGGTCGACTTTGCGCTCGTCCCGATCGAGAACTCGGTCGAGGGCGCAGTCACCGGCACTCTCGACGAGCTCGCCGGCGGAGTGCCGCTGGTCATCGTCGACGAGCAGGTGCTGGCCGTGCGCTTCGCGCTCCTCGTGCGCCCGGGCACGGCGATGTCCGACATCCGAAGGGTCGCGACGCACCACGTGGCGCACGCGCAGTGCCGCAGCTGGCTCGCCGAGCACCTGCCCGACGCCGAGGTCATCCCCGAGTCGTCGAACGCGGTGGCGGCGCAGTCGGTCGCCGAGCAGACGACCTACGACGCCGCGATCGCCTCATCTGCCGCAGGCGCGGCGTACGGCCTCGACGTGCTCGTCGACGGCATCGGCGACAACGAGGAGGCGTGGACCCGCTTCGTCCTCGTCGGTCGTCCGTCGACTCCGCCGGCCCGCACCGGCGCCGACAAGACGACGCTGTTCCTCTACATGCGCGAGGACCATCCGGGTGCGCTGCTCGAGATCCTCACCGAGTTCTCGGTGCGTGGAGTCAACCTCACGCGCATCGAGTCGCGTCCGACCCGAAAGGCGCTCGGTGACTACTACTTCTCCGTGGACTGCGAAGGTCATGTCGAGGATGCCCGTGTCGGAGAGGCACTTGCGGGCCTGCACCGGGTCTGTGCGACGGTGCGCTTCCTCGGGTCGTATCCGCGTCACGACGGCAAGGCACCCCGCGTTCGGGCGGGCGTGACCGACGCCGACTACGCCGGCGCGCAGGCCTGGCTCTCCGCCGTACGCGGCACCGACCAGGGATAGCGAGCCAGGACACCGAGGCCTGCGTCTCTAGCGGGCCGAACGAGACCGAACGGTCAGTCCTTGGCGGGTGACTGTTGGACGGTCCACGAGTTTCCATCGGGGTCGTCGAAGAAGACGAACGAGTTCCAGTCGCCGCCCGGTCCGTCCTCCCAGCCGCCCTCACCCAGGTGCCGGACGGGCGACGCCTCGATGCCACCCGCCACCAGGTGCGCGTGCGCCGCGTCGATGTCGGTGACGACGAGCTGCAGGCCCCGGGAGGTGCCGGGCTCGCCGGGTGAGATGCCGTCACCGAACACGATCGAGCAGCCCGAGCCGGGAGGCGTCACCTGCACGATGCGCATCGCCCCGCGCACCGTGTCGTGGTCGAGGGGGAACCCGAGCCTCCCGGCATAGAAGTCCTTCGCCCGGTCCACGTCCGACACGGGAAGCACGACAACCTCGAGTCTCCAGTCCATGCCGCGACTCTGCCACGGACCCCGCCGCACGTCTGCCACCCCGCGTCACCCACCGGCGACCTGGGTGTCGTGGGTGCCTCAGGTGGGGTGAAGCACCCAGACCACCCAGGTCAGCGGTGGGGTTCAGTGGAAGCGGCGCAGGCGCAGGGAGTTGGCGACGACGCAGACGCTGGAAGCGGCCATCGCGACGCCGGCGATCATCGGGGTGAGCAGGCCGGCGGCCGCGAGCGGGATGGCGGCGACGTTGTAGCCGAAGGCCCAGCCGAGGTTCTGCATGATCGTGCGCAGCGTCGCGCGCGAGAGGCGCACTGCGTCGGCGGCCGTGCGCAGGTCGTCGCGCAGCAGGGTGATGTCGGCCGCCTCGATGGCGACATCCGTGCCGCTGCCCATGGCGATCCCGAGGTGGGCAGCCGCCAGTGCGGCGGCGTCGTTGATCCCGTCGCCGACCACGGCGACGATGCGACCTTCGGAGCGCAGGCGTTCGACCTCGTCGACCTTGTGCTCGGGTCGCGCATCGGCGATGACGCGATCGATGCCGACGGCATCGGCGACGGCCCGCGCGACCGGCTCGGCGTCACCGGTGACCATCACGGGCTCCAGCCCGAGCTCACGCAGCCGAGACACGGCCGCCCGCGTCGTGGGTCGCACCTCGTCGCCCACGGCGACGAGCGCGCGGATCAGCCCGTCAACCTCGACTGCGATGACCGTCAGACCGTCGTGACGCCAGCGGTCGACGTCAGTCAGCGATGTGTCGTCGAGCGAGAGCCACTCCGGGCGTCCGACGCGTACGGCGTGCCCGTCGACGCGACCGAGCACCCCGGAACCACGGACGGCTTCGTGGATCTCCACGACCGGCAGCGAATCCAGCGAACCGGCGTACGTCGTCACGGCGCGGGCGATCGGGTGCATGGACGCTGACTCGAGCGCACCCGCGAGGAGCACCGCATCGTCGTCACCGCGACGGTGGACCACGGTCATGACGCCGGTGGTCAGTGTGCCGGTCTTGTCGAGCATCACGGTGTCGACCCGTCGGGTCGACTCGAGCACCTCGGGGCCGCGTACGAGGATGCCCATCGAGGCGCCTCGCCCGGTGCCCACCAGCAGCGCTGTCGGTGTCGCGAGCCCGAGCGCGCACGGACAGGCGATGACGAGCACGGCAACCGCTGCGGTGAAGCCCTGCTGCCATCCGGTGGTCAGACCCCAGCCGAGCAGGGTGACCAGCGCAATGACGAGCACAATGGGCACGAACACGGACGCGACTCGGTCCGCTAGCCGCTGCACCGGCGCCTTGCCGCTCTGCGCCGCCGACACGAGGGCGCCGATCCGCGCGAGCGCCGTGTCGGACCCGACGCGGGTGGCACGGATGACGATGAGTCCGTCCTGCACGACAGTTCCGCCCGAGACCTCATCTCCCACAACAACATCCACCGGAACTGACTCGCCGGTCAGCATGCTCGAGTCGACGGCCGACGCCCCGTCGACGACCTCGCCGTCGGCAGCGATGCGCTCGCCGGGGCGTACGACCACGAGGTCACCCACGACGACGTGCGCGGTCGGCACCTCGATGTCACCCGCGGTAGTCCGCACCCACGCGGTCGCCGGCGCGAGGTTGAGGAGCGTGCGTAGTGCTTCGCCAGAACTACGCTTGGCGCGCTGCTCGAGCCAGCGCCCGAGCAGCAGGAACGTGATGACCACCGAGGCCGACTCGAAGTAGAGATCGGGGTGGCCATGCAGACCTTCGTCACGCATCGGCAGCCACGACACGGTCATCGTCATGCCGAGGTCGCCGGCGCTCGTGAACAGCACCGCGACCGCCGACCAGAGGTAGGCCGCTAGCACACCGATGGAGACGAGGGTGTCCATCGTGGTCGTGCGATGCCGGGCGTTGGCCCAGGCAGCGCGGTGGAAGGGCTTGCCGCCCCAGAGCACCACGATCGAGGCCATGAGGAACGCCAGCCACTGCCACCCGGTGAACTGGAGGGCGGGCACCATCGACACGAGGAGCACGGGCACGGTCAGGATCGCGCTGATCCGCCAGCGGCGGCCGAGCCGGTCGGGGTCGTCCTCCGCCACCTGGTCGGGCGGCAGCACGCCATAGCCCGCCGCCTCGACGACGGCGACGAGGTCGTCGACGCTCACACCGGCTGGGTGCACGACGTGGGCGTTCTCGGTGGCGTAGTTGACGGTCGCGACGACACCGGGCACCTTGTTGAGCTTCTTCTCGATGCGAGCCGCGCACGACGCGCACGTCATCCCGGTCACCTGCAGGTCGATCGGGGTGACGACGGGCGTGAGCGAGGTCTTCATGACGAGCTCCTGGATCAACGTGCGCGAGAGTGCGGATTGACGGTGCGGTCCGGCGTACGAGGTCAGGCGGTGGCGAGGGTGTAGCCGGCCTCGTCGACGGCCGCGGCGACCGCCTCGGGCGTGGGGTCGCTCTCTGAGGTGACGGTGACCTGACCGGACTCGAGATCGACGGCGACGTCGGAGACACCCGGGATGGCCGAGACCTCCTCGGTCACAGCGGCGACGCAGTGCGCGCAGGTCATCCCCTGCACGGTCCAGACCGTGGTGGTCATGAGCGTTTCTCCTCGATCGTTGTGGTGGAGCCGGTCCTCGATCTGCTGCCGCAATCCCCGGTCGTGGGCCTTGAAACCAGCGATTCGGGCTGTAACTCGAGGGGGTCAGGAGCGGACGAGCCGGGCGATTGCGGCGGAGGCTTCGGCGAGCTTCTCGTCGGCCTCGGTGCCGCCGCGCTGCGCGGCGTCGCGTACGCAGTGGTCGAGATGGTCGTCGAGGAGCAGCAGCGCGACGTTCTCCAGCGCTCGCTTCGATGCCGACACCTGCGTGAGCACGTCGATGCAATAGGTGTCGTCCTCGACCATGCGTGCGATACCGCGCACCTGGCCCTCGATCTTTTTCAGGCGTGCGAGGACCGCGTCCTTGTCCGCGCTGTAGCCATGGCTCATGCCGACCCCTCCCCGACACGGACTGCGTCCGCACCTGTGCCAACGATGCTACCCCCAGGGGGTATTCCGACGACACCCGAGCAGCCGTGACCTGGGCCACGGTGCGCCCACCAGGAGTCCGGGAGCGACGAAGCCCGGCCCCACGGGGGGCCGGGCTTCGAGGTGTACGTCGTGGCCGTCCGGCAGGACCGAACGGTGTCGGTCAGATCAGACGACCGGCACCGCTGTAGCGCGAGCCGTACCAGCCGGAGAAGACCGAGTCGATCTTCACGCCGTGGCGCGGGTTGGTCGCGCTGACCATGCGGCCGCCGCCGATGTAGATGCCGACGTGGTGCGCGCCGCGACGGAAGAAGAACACGAGGTCACCGGGACGCAGCGCCGACTTAGCGACCCGCTTGGTGGCCCGGAACTGCGCCTTGGAGTAGTGCGGGAGCGACCGGCCGGTCGCCTTCTTCACGACGTAGAGCGCAAGACCGGAGCAGTCGAACTTCGTCGGGCCAGAGCGACCTGCGACGTAGCGCGAACCGATCTTGGTGCGCGCGATGTGGACGACGCTGGCCCGGACGCGCAGGGCGCGGACTGCGGCGAGGTGCATCGCAGCGCGCTGGGCCGCTGCCTTGCGGGCAGCGGCCGAGGCCGCGGTCTGAGCCGCGGTCGGGACGACGGTGACGGTGGGCACGCTCGTCGTGACGACGGTCGTGGAGGCCACGGCGGCAGTGGTGGTGGTCGCGGCCTGAGCCGGGACGGAGGCACCCATGAGTCCGACGCTGAGAGCGCCAGTCATGAGCAACGAGGCCGGGATAACCCGGCGACGGGTTGCGGACAGCACGAAACAGGCTCCTCTCGACGCCGACCGGGTGAGCTGACGGGCTCGGGCTAAGAGGTGCCCTACGCCGCACGAGTGCGGTGATTCGCCCCACGTGAATGGGTCCCCGGTTCGTCAGGCGAGAGTGCCCGACGATTGAGCGCGTCGTCCGAGTACAGCGGAGCCGTACGGAGGCGAACGACGAAGGAAGGTAGGCAGCGCACCCCCCTCGAGGTCACACCGGATGTCCGCTTACGGGACGATTCGAGGCTGTTTGTGATGGTGCTCACGTCTCCCTGTGCACGGCGCTCAGGGTTCCCTCACCGGAGCCGCACCACCGGTGGGACCCATCGGCACCAGGTCGAACGGGGGTTCACGCGGGTGATCCAGCATCGACTCCACGGCCGCTAGTCGGCTCCGAGGACGGCGGCGACGAAGCGGGCGACGCCGTCGTGCGACGGTCCGGGGAGCACTGCGTCGGCCACCTCGAGCACGCGCGCGTGACCGCCATCGACACCGAGTCCGACCCGTGCCCAGGTGAGCATCGGGATGTCGTTGGGCATGTCGCCGGCCGCTGCGACGTCGGCGGCCGTGAGGCCCAGCGACTCCGCGTGCTCGGCGAGCGTGGAGCCCTTGCTGACGCCGTAGGCACTCATCTCGAGAAGCACGTCGTCGGCGTTGGAGTGCGTGACTGTCACGAGGTGCTCGACGTGCTCGAGCGCGTGCTCGAGAAAGCTGTCCGCGTCGTGACCGCTCCCCGTGACACGGGCGAGGAGCTTGACGACCTGGTGACCCTTGACGATGTCGCGAATGTCGGCGGCTGTCTGCGGGGTGCCGACGACGTAGCGGGGGACGAACGCGTGCTCATGGGCGAAGTCGGTGTCGCGGGCGGTGTCGTCCGGCCCCGAGTCGATCCACTCCGCGGCAAACCCGATCCCGGGGACCTCGCCACGCAGCGTCGTCACGACCTCGTCGATCGCTGACGGCTCGAGCGGGTGTGCGCGCAGGATCAGCCCGGACGCGAGATCGACGACGACCCCGCCGTTGGCTCCGATCGCGACCCCGGTGTGACCGGTGGCCTCGGCGACCATCGGCAGCCAGCGCGGCGGCCGACCCGTCACGAACACGACCGGCAACCCAGCCTGGCGAGCCCGTGCGAACGTCGCGACCGTGAAGTCCGACACCGAGCCGTCGGCGCGCAGCAACGTGCCGTCGAGGTCCGTCGCCACGAGCCCGACGCCCTCAGCCAGCCCCAGCCACGCCTCGATGATCACACCCCCATCCTCACCCATCCCCAGGGCCAGCCCCCGCCCACCCGTCCCAGCAACGCCGCGACCACATGCACCCGAGACCCCGCCACCACAACTCCCCACGCCACAGCCCGGAGGGAAGTTCCTGACCTCTGAGGTCACCAGCTGCCCTTCGGGGGCACCTCGTGACCGCGACTCTGGGGACAACTCTCGCCCGCGGTGCAGGGGTACGGCGGTCAGCCCCGTGAGGGCGGCAGCCAGGTCGGGTAGAGCGACTCACGCAGGTCGAGCAGCTCCTCCAGCGCGTGGCCGGCCGCGAGCAGCCGCGCCTCGGAGCGCGGGCGACCGACGAGCACGAGACCGACCGGGAGCCCCTCGACCAGACCCATGGGCAGGCACAGCACCGGCCACCCGGCGATCGAGGGCGCGGCACTCGCGAGGCCACCGCCGAGGAAGTGGTCGCCGCCGCGCAGGTCGCTCTTCCACGCCGGTGCGTACGCCGGTGCCACCAGGAACTCCGGCGCCTCCGCGCCCTCGAAGCTCGGCTCGAGAGTCTCCTCGAGCGCCCACTGCAGGCAGCGGGCTCGTGCCTCGGCGTACGCGGGATCCGCCCGGCCCTCCGAGCTCGCGGCCATCTCCAGGAACTCCTGGCCGAAGTGCGCGAGCTCGACGTCAGAGTGCACGCTGTTGAAGGCGACGAGCTCGGCGATCGAGCCCGGTCCCTGTCCACCTCGAGCGGCGAGGTAGGCGCCGAGGTCCTCCTGCAGCTCACACACCAGCACGGTCAGCTCGGCCGCACCGGTGCCGGCGACGGGTGTGACGTCGGCCTCCGAGAGCGTCGCACCCGCAGCCTCGATGACGCGCAGGACATCCGCGAACATCGCGTCGGTGCCGGGGTGGTTCGACAGCCAGCCGGCCGCGACGCCGAGGCGTAGGTCGCCGGGCGTCACAGTGCCGGGAGCCTCGGAATAGGACGTCTCACCGGTCAGTGCCGAGAGCAGCAGCGCAGCGTCGCGCACGCTGCGGGCCATGGGACCCGGGGAGTCCTGGCTGCCGGACAGCGGCACGACTCCCACGGTGGAGACCACACCCACGGTCGGCTTGAGCCCGACGCAGCCGTTGAGCGAGCTCGGGCAGGTGATGGAGCCATCGGTCTCCGTACCGATCGCGAGCGGTGCCAGCCCGGCGGCGATCGCGGCACCCGACCCCGACGACGAGCCACCGGCGCTGCGGTCGAGCTTCCACGGGTTGCCGGTCAGCCCGCCGACCGCCGACCAGCCGCTCGTCGAGTGGGGCGAGCGCATGTTGGCCCACTCGGAGAGGTTGGTGGCACCGAGGACGACGAGCCCGGCGGCTCGCATCGCGGTGACGAGAGGTGCGTCGCGGACGACCTCACGACCCGCGAGCGCCAACGACCCGGCACTGGCCGGGAGACCCAGCACCTCGATGTTGTCCTTCACCAGCACCGGCACGCCGTGCAGCGGACCGCGGAGCGCTCCGGCGGCGCGCTCGTCGTCGAGCGCAGCAGCGTCGTCGAGCGCCGCAGCGTTGAGGGCGAGCACCGACCGCAGCTCCGGTCCGGAGTGGTCGACCGCGGCGATGCGCTCGAGCAGTGCCTGCGTGACCGCGACGGACGTGGTGCGCCCGGCGGCGAGGTCAGCCGCGATCTCGACGGCCGTCGCGGCAGCGAGCGAGGCGGTCGACGGGTGCGGGTCCATGATCACTCCGGCAGCGTCCCAGAGGGCACGCCCCCGCGCCACCGGTCCGGAGCCCCCTCGGTCCCCGACGGGCGGCAGCCGCTCGCGGACCTGGCTAGCCTCGGCGCATGCCTCTCGCTCTGATCACGGGTACGTCGTCCGGGCTCGGTCGTGGTGCGGCCGAGCGGCTCACCGCAC
>JANMBJ010000076.1:0-9279 GCA_031360335.1 Candidatus Nanopelagicales bacterium | reverse complement strand
CCGCGCTCAGCCTCACCCATGGGTCCGGCGCCGACACGGCTTCCTCGGATCGCACTGCCACTGGCCACAGGTGGTGCCTTTCTCGCGAGCGGGACGAGCAGGGAGTGAGACGAGCAGGCTCCTGCGCGGAGCAGTCTTGCGACGAGCGGGGGGTCAGGCAGCCTTGAGCAACAGGCCGAGACCGATGATGAGCGCGGCCCAGGTGATACCGAGCCCGACCGTGATGCGGTCGAGGTTGCGCTCCGCGGCGCTGGAGCCACCGAAGGATGAGGAGATGCCACCGCCGAACATGTCAGAGAGGCCGCCACCCTTCCCCTTGTGCAGGAGCACGAGCACGATGAGCAGGCCGCTGATGGTTATCAGCAGGATCTCGAAGACCAGGACCACGGTGCTGTTCACTTCCCCTCGGCGCGCGCCGGGAACCCGGAGCGTCAGGTCAGGATACGTGACGTTCCTCGCGCTGGGACGCCGCGCCGCCCGGTTGCCCGGAACGGCGCGGCGCGAGGCCCTCGACGACGTCGCGGTGGTGCGGTCGTACGTCGTGCCTCAAGCGTCGGGAGAGGGTGGCTCAGGCCGTCTCGGCCGGGTGGAGCCGGAACTTCGCGATGGCGACGAACTCGTCAGGGTCGAGGCTCGCGCCACCTACGAGGGCACCGTCGACATCGGGCTGAGCCATGATCGCGGCGACGTTCGAGGCCTTGACCGAGCCGCCGTACAGCACGCGGACGCCGTCGGCGAGGTCACCGGAGTAGAGCTCGGCGAGCCGGGTCCTGATGGCCGCGCACACCTCCTGCGCATCAGCCGGTGTCGCCACCTCGCCGGTGCCGATCGCCCAGACCGGCTCGTAGGCCACGACCAGGGAGCGCGCCTTGTCAGCGGGCAGGCCGGCCAGCGCACCGTCGAGCTGCGCCAGGGTGTGGGCCACGTGGGTGCCTGCCTGGCGGATCTCGAGACCCTCACCGACGCAGAGGATCGGCGTGAGTCCGTGGCGGTAGGCCGCCTGCACCTTCGCCCCCACGAGCTCGTCGGTCTCCGCGTGGAACTCGCGCCGCTCGCTGTGCCCGACCACGGCGTACGTGCAGCCGAGCTTGGCCAGCATCGCGCCGCTGATCTCGCCGGTGTAGGCACCCTTGTCGAACGCCGAGACGTCCTGCGCGCCGTACTTGAGGTCGAGCTTGTCGGCGTCGATCAGGGTCTGCACCGATCGGATGTCGGTGAACGGCGGGATCACCGCGACCTCGCAGGCGGCGAGGTCGGCCTCGGTGAGCGCGAAGGCGAGCTTCTGCACCGTCGCGATCGCCTCGAGGTGGTTGAGGTTCATCTTCCAGTTGCCCGCCATGAGCGGGAGTCGGCCTGAGGCCATGGTTCAGTCCTCCAGGACTGCGATGCCGGGCAGCGTGCGACCCTCGAGGAACTCCAGCGACGCACCACCCCCGGTGGAGATGTGGGAGAAGCCGGACTCGTCGATCCCGAGCAGGCGTACGGCAGCGGCGCTGTCGCCACCGCCCACGACCGTGAGGCCGTCGACCCGGGTGATTGCCTCGGCCACCGCGCGGGTGCCTTCGGCGTAGGGAGCCATCTCGAACACGCCCATCGGGCCGTTCCAGACGACCGTCTTGGCGTCGGCGAGTCTCTCGGCGAACAACGCGCTGCTGTTGGGGCCGATGTCGAGGCCCATCCAGCCGTCCTCGATGTCGTCGACCGAGACGTCCTTGTGGTCGGCCTCGGCCGCGAACGCCGTCGCCACGATCACGTCGACGGGGAGCACGAGCTCCACGCCCCTCGCCTCGGCGGTGGCGATGAGGCCCTTGACCGTCTCGATCTGGTGTGCCTCGAGCAGCGACGAGCCGACGTTCTTGCCCTGTGCGGCCAGGAACGTGAAGCACATGCCGCCGCCGACGAGGAGCCGGTCGACCGAGCCCAGCAGGTTCCCGATGACGCCGAGCTTGTCGCTGACCTTGGAGCCACCGAGCACGACGGCGTAGGGCCGGTCGGGGTCGCCGAGGACCTTGCGGAAGACCTCGACCTCGGCGAGCACGAGGCGCCCGGCGGCGTGCGGCAGCAGCCGAGCGACGTCGGTGACGCTCGCCTGCTCGCGATGCACGACTCCGAAGCCCTCGCTCACGAAGAGGTCCGCGAGCGATGCGAGCTCGCCGGCGAGGGCGCCGCGCTCGGCAGCATCCTTGCTCGTCTCGCGGGCGTCATAGCGGACGTTCTCGAGCAGGGCGACGTCGCCGTCACCGAGCGCCGCGACGACCGCCTTCGCCGAGTCGCCGGTGACGTCGGTCGCGAAGGCGACCGGGGCGCCGAGGAGCTCTGCGAGTCGAGCTGCTGCCGGTGCCAGCGAGAGCTCGGGCTTGGCCTCGCCCTGGGGCCGACCCAGGTGGGCGACGAGGATGACGCGCGCCCCGCGCGAGCGCAGCGACTCGATGGTCGGCAGCGCCGCGCGGATGCGGCCGTCGTCAGTGATACGTCGAGTGCCGACGCCGGTGTCCTCGAGCGGGACGTTGAAGTCCACCCGCACGAGGACCCGGCGACCGGCGACGTCGAGGTCGTCGATCGTCTGCACGATGACAGTCCTAGAGGGACTTGCCGACGAACACGGTCAGGTCGACGAGGCGGTTGCTGTAACCCCACTCGTTGTCGTACCAGCCGAGGACCTTGGCGGTGTTGCCGAGGACCTTGGTGATGCCCGCGTCGAAGATGCACGACGCCGGGTTGGTGACGATGTCGGAGGAGACGATCGGGTCCTCGGTGTACTCGAGGACGCCCTTCATCGCGCCTTCGGCAGCGGCCTTGATCGCGGCGTTGATGTCGGCGGCGGTCGCCTCGCGCTCGAGCACGACCGTGAGGTCGGTGGCCGAGCCGGTCGGGACCGGGACGCGCATGGCGTAGCCGTCGAGCTTGCCCTTGAGCTCGGGCAGCGCAAGGCCGATGGCCTTGGCCGCACCGGTGCTGGTCGGGATCATGTTGATCGCCGCGGCACGCGCACGACGCAGGTCGGCGTGCGGGTAGTCGAGGATGACCTGGTCGTTGGTGTAGGCGTGGATCGTGGTCATGAGACCGCTCACGATGCCGAACTCGTCATTGATGACCTTGGCCATCGGGGCGAGGCAGTTCGTGGTGCAGGACGCGTTGCTGATGATCGTGTGCGCGGCAGGATCGTAGATGCCCTGGTTGACGCCCATGACGATCGTGGCGTCCTCGCCCTTGGCGGGCGCGGAGATGATGACCTTCTTGGCGCCGCCGTCGATGTGGCCGTGGGCCTTCGACGCGTCGGTGAAGAATCCGGTCGACTCGATGACGATGTCGACGCCCAGGTCACCCCACGGCAGCTTCGCCGGGTCGCGCTCGGCGAGGGCGAGGATCTTCTTGTCGCCGACCAGGATCGCGTCGTCGGTCGCCTTCACGTCCGAGCCGAGACGGCCCAGGATCGAGTCGTACTTGAGCAGGTGCGCCAGGGTGGCGTTGTCGGTCAGGTCGTTGACGGCGACGATCTCGACGTCTGCGCCCTGCGCCTCGAGCGCACGGTAGAAGTTGCGGCCGATACGGCCAAAGCCGTTGATACCAACACGAACGGTCACGGGTCTTCAGTCCTCGTCTTGAGTCGAGAGACGACAGCCGGCCTCGTTGCCGGCTCTTCGGTCAGAGGGCACCGCCCGGTGCCCGCGTGGCACTACGACCCTATCGGACTCATGGAAGCGCTTGCGTGCCCGAGAACCTACTGGGCAGTAAGTCACACCCCGCCCCCGCCGCGGCCCCTGCCCGAGTCACAGGTCGAATGGTCGCTGGGGACACCCCGTTAGCGACCGTTGGACCTGTTGCTCCGGGGTCAGTCGGCGTCGACGAGGTCGGCGGGGATGCCGGCTTCGGTGTCGGGGATGCCGAGCTCGGCGGCTCGCTTGTCGGCCAGCGCCAGCAGGCGCCGGATCCGACCGGCGATCGCGTCCTTGGTCATGGGCGGGTCAGCGAGGGCGCCGAGCTCCTCGAGGGAGGCCTGCTGGTGCTCCATCCGGAGCCGCCCGGCCTCGGCAAGGTGATCGGGCACCTCGTGGGCCAGGATCTCCAGCGCTCGTTGCACCCGGGCGCCGGCCGCGACCGCGGCGCGGGCGGAGCGGCGCAGGTTGGCGGCCTCGAAGTTCGCGTGGCGGTTGGCCGTCGCGCGTACCTCGCGGCGCATCCGCCGCTCCTCCCAGGCCAGCACCGACTCGTGGGCGCCGAGGCGCGTGAGCAGCGCGGCGATGGCGTCGCCGTCGCGGATCACGACGCGGTCCACGCCGCGTACCTCGCGCGGCTTGGCCACGATGCCGAGGCGACGGGCCGCACCGGAGAGGGCAAGGGCGGCCTCCGGGCCGGGGCAGGTCACCTCCAGGGCGGACGAGCGACCAGGCTCGGTGAGCGAACCGTGGGCCAGGAACGCACCACGCCAGGCGGCCTCGGAGTCGCAGAGCGAGCCGTTGACGATGGCGGTGGGCAGACCGCGCGCGGGTCGTCCGCTGGCGTCGACCAGGCCGGTCTGACGCGCGAGCTGTTCGCCGTCGGCGTGGACGCGTACGAGGTAGCGGTTGCCCTTGCGGAGCCCACCGGGGTGCACGACGGACAGCTCGCTCGAGTGCCCGAAGACCTCCGCGATGTCCTTGCGAAGGCGCCGTGCGGCGAACGCAGTGTCGAGATCGGCCTCGATCACGATCTTGCCGCCCACGATGTGCAGACCGGATGCGAAGCGGAGCACCGCCGACACCTCGGCCTTGCGACAGCAGGGTTTCGTGATCGGGAGGCGCGCCAACTCGTCCTTGACCGCAGCCGTCATTGCCATGCGGCGCATCCTGCCACCTGGGTCAACAACCCTGCCGCGGGCATCCCCATGATGTGCCCGAAGCCACGGACGAGAGCGGCCCACCACTGCGGTCGACTCCTACCGCGCTCCGAGCGGCGGGCCCCGCCAGCCGGAGTCATTCGTTGCTGGCACTGGTGGGTCTGGGCAGGTGGGTCTGGTCAGGTGCTGAGGACTCCGCCGAGGGCCGACGCGAGCAGGTCGACGTCGTGGTTGGGGCTGCCGTCGCGGCTCGCCACCGGGGCGAGCGCGAGCCGGGCGCCGAGAGCGGAGGCGGCCGCCGCGAGCGCATCGATGTCACGCACCCCGCCGGGGTCGGCGAGAACGGTGTCGACGCGCAGGCCCGGCATCTGCGCGCCGAGCACCTCGAGGTGGCGCTGGGGCGAGAAGCCGTCGGTCTCACCCGGCTGCGGGGCGAGGTTGAGCACCACCACGACGCGTCCGTGAGCCTCCAGCACTGCCCGGCCGATGCCCGCCACCTGGAGCGGCGCGAGCACGCTGGTGAACCACGAGCCAGGACCGAGCACGATGGCGTCGGCTGCCTCGATCGCCTCGACTGCTGCCGGGCAGGCCTCCGCGTCGGCGGGCTCGAGATGCAGACCCACGACCTCACCGGGCGTCGTCGCCACCTGGACCTGCCCGACGATGCGCTCGACGATCGAGGAGTCCTCCGGGTGCAGCCCGGCGACATCGGCGACCACCTGCAGCGGTCGGGTCGCGACCGGGAGCACCCGACCGTGGGCGCCGAGCAGCGCCCCGACCCAGTCGAGACCGGTGACGATGTCGCCGGTCTCCTCCCACAGCGCCGTGATGAGCAGGTTGCCCAACGAGTGCCCGGCGAGGTCGCCGGTGCCTGCGAACCGGTGCTGCACGACCCGGCTCCAGGTGCGTCCCCAGGTGTCGTCACCGCAGAGCGCCGCGAGGGCCATCCGCAGGTCACCGGGGGGTACGACGTCGAACTCCTTCCGCAGCCGTCCGCTCGACCCGCCGTCGTCCGACACCGCGACGACCGCCGTGACGTCGTCGGTCACCCGTCGCAGAGCCCGCAGGGTCGCGGCCAGCCCGTGACCGCCACCGAGCGCCACGACCTTGGGGCCGGTCTGCGCCGGGCCGGGAGCCCGCCCGGTGCGGCGGACCGGAACGCCCCCGGTCATTCGCGACCCAGGTCGCGGTGGACCGTGAGGACTTCTACACCGACCTTCACCAGACGGGCAGCGAGGTTCTCGGCCATGGCGACGCTGCGGTGCTTGCCTCCCGTGCACCCGATGGCGACGGTGACATAGCGCTTGCCCTCGCGCAGATAGCCGTCGCTCACGAAGTCCACCATCCCGGCCATCCGGTCGAGGAACTCGCGCGCCTCGGGCAGCTCGGTGACAAAGTCGCTCACCTCGGCATCGAGACCGCTGAGGTCACGCAGCTCCGGCACCCAGTAGGGGTTGGGGAGGAAGCGCACGTCGTTGACGATGTCTGCGTCGATGGGCAGGCCGTACTTGAACCCGAACGACATCACCGTGGCGCGCAGCTGCACGCGATCGCTGCCGCCGAAGGCAGCGTCGACCTTGCGACGCAGGTCGTGCACGTTGAGGGCGGAGGTGTCGATGACGATGTCCGCGCGCGCCCGCATGTCACCGAGCAGCGCTCGCTCCTTGACCAGCCCGTCGAGGATCCCGCGAGCACCTTGCAGCGGGTGCGGCCGGCGGCTGGACTCGAAGCGGCGCACGAGCTCGTAGTCGCCCGCCTCGAGGTAGGCCACCCGGAGGTCGACACCGTCGGCGAGCACCGCGTCGAGAGCACGCTCGAGGTCGACGAACATGCTGCCACCGCGTACGTCGACGACCACGGCAAGGCGCTGCACACCGGCCGACGTGGTCATCTGCTCGACAGCGGCCGGGAGGAGTGCCGGCGGAAGGTTGTCGATGACGAACCAGCCGATGTCCTCGAGCGCCCGGGCGGCGGTCGACCGTCCCGCACCGGACATCCCGGTGACGAGGACCAGCTCGAACCTCGGATCGGTGATCACGTGCGTCCTTCCCGACAGTGCGCGCGAATCGCGACACCGCGAGCCTGTCACACCGCCGGTCCTACGGCCGGGCGCAGCACCGGCGCCACGATGACGTCAGTCGATGATCTCGCCGGTCGCGGTGTTGACCGCCGTCGCGGGCGCCGATGCCTCGAGCGCATCGACCAGAGCCTGCGCGACCATCGGCCCGATGCCCGGGACGGTGGAGATCTCCTCGACCGATGCCGCACGCAGTCGCTTGAGCGAGCCGAACTGGCGCAGCAGCGCCTTCTTACGTGCCTCGCCGAGACCGGGCACCTCGTCGAGCAGGCTCTCGACCATGCGCTTGCCGCGCTTCTGTCGTTGATAGCTGATCGCGAAGCGGTGCGCCTCGTCACGGACCCGCTGCAGGAGATAGAGGCCCTCACTCGTGCGCGGCAGGATCACCGGATCGGGATCGCCGGGCAGCCACACCTCCTCGAGGCGCTTGGCGAGCCCGACGATCGCGACATCGGTGACACCGAGCTCGGACAGCGCGGCTTGCGCAGCCTCGACCTGGGGCTGACCGCCGTCGACGACGAACAGCTGTGGGGGGTAGGCGAACTTCTTCGGTCGGCCGGTCACCGGGTCGATGCCCGGCGTGGGGTCGTCGGGGTCGATGCGCTCCTCGAGCAGCCGCCGGAAGCGCCGGGTCACGACCTCGGCGATCGAGCGGGTGTCGTCGCTGATCCCGTCGCCCGCCGCGCCCCGGATGGCGAAGCGGCGATATTCGGACTTGCGGCTCAGCCCGTCCTCGAACACCACCAGGCTCGCGACGACGTCGGTCCCCTGCAGGTGCGAGACGTCGACGCACTCGATACGCAGCGGTGCCTCCGCCAGTCCGAGGGCCTCCTGCAGCTCTTCCAGTGCCTGACTGCGCGCGGTGAGATCTCCCCCGCGCCGGGTCTTGTGCAGCACGAGGGACTGTGCGGCGTTGCGGGACACGGTCTCGAGCAGGTCGCGCTTGTCGCCGCGCTGCGGGACCCGAAGATCGACGGTGCTCCCGCGCAGCTGGGTCAGCCAGGCGACGGTCGCGTCGACCTCGCTCGGCAGCACGGGTACGAGGAGCTCGCGCGGGACGGCGTCCTGCGGCTGGTCACCGTAGAGCTGCTGGATCAGGTGCTCGACAAGGTCGGCGGTGGTGACGTCCTCGACCTTCTCCACGACGAAGCCGCGCTGGCCGCGGACCCGTCCGCCGCGTACGTGGAAGATCTGCACTGCCGCCTCGAGCTCGTCCTCGGCGAGACCCACCACGTCGCAGTCCGTGCCGTCGCCGAGCACGATGGCGTTCTTCTCCAGCGCGCGCTGGAGAGCGCGGAGGTCGTCGCGCAGCCGTGCAGCCCGCTCGTAGTCCTGCTCGGCGGCGGCTGCCTTCATCTCGCGCTCGACCCGCTTGAGGTAGGCCGCGGTCTGGCCCGAGAGGAACGCGCAGAAGTCCTCGACGATGCGCCGGTGCTCCTCGGCCGACACCCGGCCGACGCAGGGCGCCGAGCACTTGCCGATGTAGCCGAGCAGGCACGGGCGCCCGATCTGGCCGTGCCGCTTGAACACTCCTGCGCTGCAGGTACGCGCAGGGAACGGTCGCAGCAGCAGGTCGACCGTCTCGCGGATCGCCCACGCATGGGCATAGGGCCCGAAGTAGCGCACGCCCTTGCGCTTGGCGCCACGCATGACGGTGATGCGCGGATACTCCTCGTCGAGGGTCACCGCGAGGTAGGGATAGCTCTTGTCGTCGCGATAGCGCACGTTGTAGCGCGGCTCGTACTCCTTGATCCAGGAGTACTCCAGCTGCAGCGCCTCGACCTCGGTGTCGACCGTGACCCAGTCGACGGACGCGGCCGTCGTGACCATCGCCTGGGTGCGCGGATGCAGCCCGGCCAGGTCCTGGAAGTACGACGCCAACCGGCTGCGCAGGCTCTTTGCCTTGCCGACGTAGACCACCCGACCCTGACGGTCGCGGAAGCGGTAGACCCCGGGTGAGTCCGGAACCTCCCCGGGTGCGGGGCGGTAGGACGCGGGATCGGCCACAGGCTCTCTCGTCAGGGTCGGGCGCTGGTCGGGTGGATCAGCGGCTCGTGCAACGGTTGACCAGGTGGTGCTGTGGTTCAGGACAACGTGAGGGTGTCGCCGGCCACCGTGACGGGGACCGCGGCCAGAGGTGCAGGCGCCGGGCCGCCCTTGACCGAGCCGTCCGCTACGGAATACATGCTCCCGTGGCAGGGGCAGTTGATCGTGCCGTTGGCCACCGACGCCACGAGGCAGCCCTGGTGCGTGCACACCGCGGTGAACGCCTTGAAGACGCCCGCCGTCGGCTGCGTGACGACGACCTTGGCGTCGCTGAGGATCGTGCCGCCACCGACGGGCACGTCGGTCGTCTTGACGCTCTTGCCGCCGGCGGCAGCCGACG
>JANMBJ010000067.1:0-19885 GCA_031360335.1 Candidatus Nanopelagicales bacterium | reverse complement strand
CCTCCGCTCGGACTCGGAGACGGTCTACTCGTCCCTGCGCGAGCTGCTGGCGACGCATCCGGACACCGCGGGCCGAGACCTCATCGACGTCCCCTACGTCACCGCGACCTATCGCATCCCGGTGCACCGTCGCGAGGTCGGTGGATCGGACTGACGAGTCTGCGAGATGGGGCACAGGCGGCGTGTCGTCCACAGGTGGAGGACTCACCCGCACCGCCGGGCGTCGCACCTGCCTAGCGTCAGCGCTCCTCAACCCCTGGGAGCACCTGTGCGCAGAACCCGCACCGTCCTGGCGACCCTCGCGACCCTCGCGACAGTCGCGACCGTCCTCGGCGTCATGACCTCCGCTGCCGTCGGCGCCGTCGCACCGAGCGGCGCGCGCCAGACAGTCCGCGCCACAGTGCGCGCCACGATGGTCAGCTCCACACCCGCCGTCGTCCACTCGCCGCGGCCGCGTCGGCACAAGCGCACCAAGGTGGTCATGCCGGTGCGGCGCAAGGCCGCACTCGCGCCCGGCACGGCCACCGCACCCATGACCTACCACGGCGGCCGGCTCATGACGGCACCCGCCCACGTCTACCTCATCTGGTACGGCGACTGGTCCGCATCGGCGGCCCCGGCAGTGCTCGTAGACCTGCTCGAGGGACTGGGCGGGTCGGCCTACGCTCGCACCAACGCGACTTTCACCGACCGGGCGGGCAACCACGTCACGAGCGATATCCGGCTCGCCGGTACGACGAAGGTCGTGGCGAAGCACGGAGCGCGACTCAGCGACGCCGGGGTGCGCCGCCAGGTGGCGTCCGCCATCGCTCGCGGCGCGCTCCCGAGCGACACCGACGGCATCTATGTGGTGGCGACCAGCGCCGACGTCCGCGAGACGAGCGGGTTCGGCAGCCGCTATTGCGGCTGGCACACCCACACCTTGCTCAAGGGTGCCGACCTGAAATACGTGTTCGTCGGCGACCCGAGCCGTCAGGCGCCACACACGTGCACGGCACCCGTCGCCTCGACACCCAATGCCGACCGCGGAGCAGACGCGATGGCGAGCACGCTGGTGCACGAGATCGACGAGACGCTCACCGATCCCGATCTCGACGGCTGGTATGACCGCTACTACAACGAGAACGGCGACAAGTGCGCGTGGACCTACGGCCCGACCTATCCCTCGGCGACGGGTGCGGCGGCCAACGTCGACTTCGCCGGCCGTGACTTCCTCGTGCAGCGCAACTGGGTGGTGAGCCCGTCGCAGGGGTGCGCGATGAGGGCCTGAGTCCCACCAGCACGGAGCGAGGATCGCGTGGTGGGACGCGAGCGGATCTGCGAAGGCCGACGAGTGGGCCTGGACCGTCGACGCAC
This sequence comes from Candidatus Nanopelagicales bacterium, assembly GCA_031360335.1. GTDB lineage: Bacteria > Actinomycetota > Actinomycetes > S36-B12 > CAIYMF01 > Longivirga. Next base: position 18,529 of record JANMBJ010000067.1, on the reverse strand, counting down.
CGTTGAGGGCGGCCAACGGCGCCCTGGTCACCATGCGGGGTCGGCTCCCGCGACCATCTCGTCCATCAGAACCGGGAGGCCGGCAGCAGGCAGGGCTGCGCCCTCGCCGGCTGACGCAGCCAGTTCGAGTGCTGACCCCGTCCGACGATCAGGTGTTCCTGGCGAAGACGAGACGCAGTCCCTGCAGCGTGAGGTCCGGACGGTGCACGGTGACCGTCGAGGACTCCTTGATCACGACGGGTGCGAGGCCCCCGGTGGCGATGACCGCCGACACCCCTCCGCCGAGCTCGGCGATGATGCGGGTCACGATGCCGTCGACCTGGCCGGCAAACCCGTAGAGCGCACCGGACTGCAGCGCCTCGACCGTGTTCTTGGCGATGACCGACCGAGGTGCGACGAACTCCACCTTGCGCAGCTGAGCGGCCCGCTGCGAGAGCGCGTCGAGGGAGATCTCGACTCCGGGGGCGAGCGCGCCGCCGAGGAACTCGCCCTTGGCGCTCACCACGTCGAAGTTGGTCGACGTACCGAAGTCGACGACGATGCAGGGGCCGCCGTAGAGCGTGTGCGCGGCGAGCGTGTTCGCGATGCGGTCGGCGCCGACCTCCTTGGGGTTGTCCATGAGCACCGGCACCCCGGTCTTTGCGCCCGGCTCGACGATGACATGCGGCACGTGGCCGTAGTAGCGCTCGAGCATCGTCCGCATCTCGCGCAGGACCGCCGGCACCGTGGAGCACAGCGAGACACCGGTGATGTCCGGGTCGTCACGCAGCAGACCGCGGAACGTGAGGCGGTACTCGTCGGCCGTGGATCGCGGGTCAGTCTTCACCCGGTACGAGCGCAACAGCTCGTCGCCGTCAAAGAGCCCCAAGACCGTGTTGGTGTTCCCGACATCGATAGCAAGCAGCATGCAGTCTCCTGGAGCAGTCCCGAGTTACAGGTCGAATGGTTGCTCACTCACCCGAGTCAGCAACCATTCGACCTGTTACTCGGTGACCTGAAGGGTGAGGGGGCGGAGGTCGGCGCCGACGTCGAGCACGGGAGCGGAGTGGGTCAGGGCGCCGACGGCGATGTAGTCGACACCGGTGGCACCGACGGCGGCCGCGTCGGAGAGGACCAGACCGCCACTTGCCTCGAGGAGGGCTCGAGGGCGGCCGCTGTGCACCGCGTGCTCGACCGCGATCGCCACGGCGACACGCATCTGGTCGGGCACGAAGTTGTCGAGGAGCACGAGATCAGCGCCCGCGTCGAGCACGTCGGAGAGCTGGGAGAGCGAGTCGACCTCGACCTCGACGGCCAGCCCCGGCCACATGGTGCGTACGGCGTCGAACGCCGCGGCCACCCCACCGGCGGCCACGACGTGGTTGTCCTTCACGAGGGCGGCGTCCGACAGCGACATCCGGTGGTTGACGCCGCCACCGCAGCGCACGGCGTACTTCTCGAGCACCCGCAGGCCCGGAGTCGTCTTGCGCGTGTCACGGATCCGCGCCGGGGTGCCCTCGAGCGCGTCAGCCCACTGCGACGTCGCCGTCGCGACCCCGGACAGGTGGCAGAGCAGGTTGAGCGCGGTGCGCTCGGCCGTCAGCAGGTGGCGGGTACGCCCCGTCACGGTGAGGAGCACGTCGCCGGGCAGGACACGGGTGCCGTCGGAGGAGACGACGGTGATGTGAGCGTCACCGTCGGACACGACGTCAAAGACCGCTGCTGCGACGGGGATTCCGGCCGCCACGCCAGCGCCACGGGTGACGAGGTCCATCGTGGACCGCTGGTCGGCGGGCACCGTGGCCGCCGAGGTGACGTCGACCCCACCGTCGAGGTCCTCGGCGACGGTGCGATTGATGAGGTCCTCGACATAGGTTGGGTCGAGACCGGCCGCCTCGATCGCCGAGACCACTGTGGGACGGAGGCTCATGCCTTCTCCTGCTGCGCGCCGAGGGACGCGACGGGAACGTCCTCGGTGGTGGTCACCAGCAGTCCGTCGGGATCGAGCGTGCTCGTGAGGCGCACGTGCCAGTGCTCGTTGTCAGTGTCGGGGAAGTCCTCGCGCCAGTGTGAGCCGCGGGTCTCCTTGCGCATCTTGGCATTTGCGGCGAGCACCGTCGCCACGGCGTGGAGGTTTGTGGTCTCCCACGCGGCCGTGTGCGGATCCGACGACGTCGTGCGTCCGACTGCCTCGAGGACACCGAGTGCGGCAGACATCGAGTCACGTGAGCGCAGCACGCCCACCCCCTCGGTCATCGCCGCCTGCAGCGACCTGCGAGCTGCCTCCGACACCACGGACCCGGCCACCGTGGGCATCACCGGATCGCGGCGCTGCGGCAGCCCCTCGGCCAGCACGTCGCCGATGCGTGACCCGAAGACCAGCCCTTCGAGCAGCGAGTTGGACGCGAGCCGGTTGGCGCCGTGCACCCCGGTGCACGCGCACTCACCGACGGCGAAGAGCCCGGGGATCGATGTACGACCGTAGGGGTCGGTGCGCACACCACCCGAGGCGTAGTGCTGCGCCGGCGCGACCGGGATGAGGTCGTCCGACGGGTCGATGCCGATCTCGCGCAGTGAAGCGAGGATCGTCGGAAACCGCTTCTCCCACATCTCGTTGCCGAACCCGCGTGCGTCGAGCCAGACGTGCCTGGCACCGGTCTCGCGCATCCGCCGCATGATGGCCTTGGCGACCACGTCGCGAGGCGCGAGGTCCGCGAGGGGATGCTGCCCCTCCATGAAGCGCACCCCAGCATCGTCACGCAGCACTGCGCCCTCGCCGCGGACGGCCTCACTCACCAGCGGCTGCTGCCCGGTCGCATCTGACCCCAGCCAGAGCACGGTCGGGTGGAACTGCACGAACTCGAGGTCGGCCACCGCCGCGCCCGCGCGCAGGGCGAGCGCCATCCCGTCGCCCGTCGCGACCGACGGGTTGGTCGAGAGGCTGAACACCTGGCCGAGGCCACCGGTCGCGAGCACCACGGCCGGGGCGAGCACGGCACCGATACCGTCGCGCTGGCCCTCGCCCATCACGTGCAGCGTGAGGCCCTGCACCGCACCGCGCTCGTCGAGCAGCAGGTCGAGCGCGAGCGCGTTGACGATGAGCTCGATGCCGGCGCGCCCGGCAACGGCCGCGACGAGCGCCCGTGAGATCTCCGCGCCCGTCGCATCACCGCCGGCGTGCGCGATCCGGTCACGCAGGTGGCCTCCTTCGCGGGTGAGCGCGATGTCACCGGAGTCGTCGGTGTCGAAGCGCGCACCGATATCGATGAGGCGACGCACCGCGTCCGGCCCCTCGGTCACCAGCGCGTGGACCGCGATGGGGTCGCAGAGACCCGCACCTGCGACGAGGGTGTCGACCTCGTGCTCGGCTGGAGAGTCGTCGTCTGCGAGCGCAGCCGCGATGCCTCCCTGGGCCCACCGGGTCGAGCCCTCGTCGACCTGCGCCTTGGTCACGAGCAGGACGCGATATCCCGCCGCCCGCGCGTTGAGTGCCGTGGTGAGGCCCGCGACCCCGGAGCCGACAACGACGACATCAGAGTCGATCGACCAGCCGGGCGCTGGCGCCGCGAGTCGACGGGGAAGGTGCAGGCTCATGCGGTGCCTCCGAGCACGAGTCGGGTGGTGTCGAGAAGCCGTGTGGTTCCTATCCGTACGGCGATGAGCAGTCGAGCCTCGCCGTGCTCGGGCGGCGCGCCGAGCTCAGGGTCGGTGACGACGGCGTAGTCGGTGATCACGAGTGTCTCCTCGTCGAGCAGTGTCTGCACGGCCGAGGTGACATCGCGTGCCGAGCCGCCGTCGCGGGCCGTCGCGACCCCGATCTCGAGCGCTCGCGGCACGACGAGCGCAGTCCTGCGCTCGTCGTCGGAGAGATAGGCGTTGCGGCTCGAGAGTGCCAGCCCGTCGTCGGCGCGCACGGTCGGGACCGCGACCACCTCGACGGGCAGGTCGAGGTCACGCACCATGCGGCGCACCAGCACGAGCTGCTGGTAGTCCTTCTCCCCGAAGAAGGTGTGGTCCGCCCCCGTCAGGGTGAGCAGCTTGCAGACGACCGTCAGCATCCCGCGGAAGTGCCCGGGGCGTACCGCTCCTTCGAGCAGCGTGCCGAGCGGTCCCGGGTCGACAGTGATGCTCGGGTGCGCGTCGCGATAGACGGCCTCGACCGACGGTGCGAACACCAGGTCGGCGCCCTCCCGCGCACAGACGTCGACATCGGCGTCGAGCGAACGCGGATAGCGATCGAGGTCCTCGCCCGCGACGAACTGCGCCGGGTTGACGAAGACGGTCACCGTGATGTGGCCGCCGCGGCCCACCCGGGAGCGCGCCTCACGGACGAGGTGGGCATGCCCTGAGTGCAGACCGCCCATCGTGAGCACCACAGCACGACGCGTGCCCGGCGGCAGATCGGCGTAGGCGCCACGCAGACCCGAGCGCGAGGTCACGACTCGTGTCTCGGCCGTCATCAGTGCTCCTCCTCGGTGCCCACGAGTGCATCAAGCAGCGCCTCAGCAGCATCGGCCTTGAGCAGGCCGGCGGCAAGCGCACGGTCGGCTGTGACGCGAGCCAGCGCGACGTACGCGGTGCGCGCCTGGGGGTCGACCCGCGCCAGCTCCCGCACGTGCGCCGACACCGTGCCCGCATCGCCGCGTGCGACGGGGCCGGTGAGCGCCTGGTCGCCGTAGCGCAGCGCATTGTCGAGCGCCGCCGAGAGCAGCGGCGCCACCAGTCGCGCCGGCTGCTCGACTCCCGCGGAGCTCAGCAGGGCAAGGGTCTGCGTCACGAGCGTGACGAGGTGGTTGGCACCGTGGGCCAGCGCTGCGTGATAGAGCACCCGCTTGCCCTCGTCGACCCACACCGGGTCGCCGCCCATCTCGACCACGAGAGCCTCGGCGACCGGGCGGAGCTGGTCCGGGGCGGTGACGCCGAACGGGCAGCCCGACAGTCGCGCGAGGTCGATCGACGTGCCCGTGAACGTCATCACCGGGTGCAGCGCGAGCGGCAGACCACCGACCCGGGTGGCGGCGTCGAGCACCCCGAACCCGAAGCGCCCGCTGGCGTGGGCGAGGAACTGCCCGGGGCGTACGGCTCCGGTCTCGGCCAGACCGGTGACGAGGCCGGGCAGCACGTCATCGGGCACCGTGAGGAGCGCGAGGTCGACGTCGGCGAGCACCTCGGCGACGCTCATGAGCGGCACACCTGGGAGCAGCGCCTCGGCACGCAGCCGAGACAGGTCCGAGACGGCGTAGGCCGCGACCACCGTATGACCAGCGCGAGCGAGAGCGGCGCCCAGCACGGCACCCGCTCGACCCGTGCCCACGACGCCGACGCGCAGGCGCGGCGGCGCTGCTGCCTGCGCCCGGTCGACGGGATGCGGCTCGGTCACGGACGACCTCCGGATCGTTCCGGTCCCCTCGGTCGGGGTACCGGACGTGACGGCCAGCCTAACGACGCCGCTAGCGTGCCGGTGTGGCAGTCGACGAGGTGCCGGCTGGCGAGCACGCTGAGCGAGCCGTGCCCTGGTCCGTCGCCTGGGAGCAGGCGGCGTTCGGTCCCGTCGGGTTCTACAGCCATGGCGCCGGAGCCCGGCTCGGGCCAGCGCGGTTCTTCCGTACGTCGGTCCACGTCGGCGCGGTGTTCCACCGCGCGATCGCGCAGCTGCTCCTCGAGGTCGACGCCCGGCTGGGCAGCCCGGCACAGCTGGACCTCGTCGACGTCGGGACGGGGCGCGGCGAGCTGCTCGTCGGAGTCCTCGACGCGCTCCCCCACGACGTCGCGTCGCGCGTGCGCGCGGTCGCAGTCGACGTGCACCAGCCGACGCCCGACCTCGACGGCCGCATCGCGTGGATCACCGGCCGGGCGCCTGACGCGGTCCCGCGCGGCCTGCGCGGACTCGTCATCGCTCACGAGTGGCTCGACGACATCGCGATGGACATCGTGGAGGTCGACGACCACGGCATCGAGCGCCTGGTCCTCGTCGAGCACGACGGCACTGAGCACCTCGGTCCGGCGCTTGGTGACGACGCGGGCTGGGCCGGCTGGGGGCTCTCCGCCGAGCGGGCTCGCGAGTGGCTCGGGCGCTGGGGCGGAGGGCCGCACGACGTCGAGGCAGGCGCTCGTCGCGAGCTCGGGATGACGCGCGACGACGCCTGGGGCGACGTCGCGTCACGCATCGACGCCGGCACCGCTCTCGCGATCGACTATGGCTACCGCGGCCCGCCCCGCGGCACGTTGACCGGCTATCACCTGCGCGGGCACGAGGTGCGACCCGTGCCGGACGGCACCGTCAACCTCACCGCTCACGTCGCAGTCAACGCCGTCGCAGCAGCTGCAGGCGTGCCACTGTCTCGCATATCGCTGCAGCGCGATTCCCTTGCTGCGCTGAAGGTGTCGGCGACTCTTCCACCTCGCGCGCTCGCGACGAGCGATCCGGCGGCCTACGCGGATGCACTCGAGACGGCATCCTCTGCTGCCGAGCTAGTCGCGCTCCCCGGCCTCGGCGGGTTCCACTGGATCCGCCTCGACCGGTGAGACGAGAGGTCCCAGGACCGGTGCGATGACCGGCATCGGCGGCGGCGGATAGTTCGCCGGGTCCGAGACTGCCGACGCGGCGGCCGAAAGCTGCTGCTGGGCGACCCATCGCAACGACCGGTCGGTCGCGCGGGCGCGCGCCGCCCGGTCGGCCTGCTCCTGGGAGAACCGTCGCGCCTCGTCCGCGTCACGATGATGACCGCTGATCCTCACGGCACCGGGCGTCGAGTCGACGTGCATCGACGCCAGCCCGAGACTGCGCTGCCACGGCCCCTGCGTGACGCGGACCGACTGGGTGCGCGCATGGGGGACGACGTCCCAGCGCTCGGTGATGCGACCACAGCGCGTAATGAACACCTGGTCGTCCCACCCGACCGCCAGCTGGCGCCACTGGATCCAGGCACGTCGTCGCGACCGTTCGGGAGCGGGGACGAGCGGGATCGACATGATGTCGACACCCGGCAGCACTCGGCTCACGATCGCGAGCGCGACCGGCCACGGCGCGACGGGAAGCAGGACGTTCTCGGTATAGCTCTGGTCGCCCGACCCCTGTGCCGACGTGGAGGCACCAGCGACATTGAGTCGTACGCGGACCCACCCCTTACGTCGCCAGAGGAACGGCTGCACGAATCCGACCGCCTGCACCCGACCGGGCGGCACTGTCTGACGCGTCTTCTGCAGCAGGCCGTGCCGCAGCCGGAGCCCGTCCGGTGACTCGGCCACGGTGAACTCGTAGTAGCGGGAGAACTGCGTGAAGATGCTGAACAGCGGCACACCACCGGTCGCGAGCAGGAGCAGCCCGATCGTGCCCTCGGTGACCAGGGTGACGAAGATGAGCAAGCCCGTCACCAGCAGCAACACGAACGTCTCGGCGTGCATGAGCAGCGAGAGGAACAGGTCGCCGGCAGGCACGGCGGCGAGAAGGTTCTCGGGTGCCTCCTCGGCATCGTGGCGCACGCCCGCGGAACGCGCGACGATCTCGTTGCGCAGCGAGTTGGCCTCGGCCAGCGTCAGGAACTGCAGAGCCACCTTCGAGTCTCCGGCACCGGCAACCTCGACGCGCAGCTCAGCGAGACCGGCGACCCGGGCCAGCAGCGGCTGCAGCACGTCGACCGACTGCAGGCGGGACAGCTGCAGTCGTCGTTCCTGCCGTGACAGCACGCCCGAGTCGACCCGCAGGTCGCCGTCGGCGTCGAACCAGAAGGTGAGGCGCTGCCACGCGAGGTAGTTCCACCCCGTACCCATCAGCGTGATCGCGAGGAGCACGGCGAGGGCGACGAGGAGGGCGCCGGCACCGACAGTGACCTTGAACTGCACGGTCGAGGTCAGGGCGAGGGCGATACCGGCCGGCCACCAGCGGACTCCCTGGATGAACGGCGTCAGCGGGTGCACGCGCCGCCGGCCGTGCTCGTCGGGAGCGGATGCTCCGGGCCGGACGACCTCGAAGGAGAGCGGGTCCTGCTGCTGACCGCTCACAGCCCGGCCGACCTCTGCTCCCCGCGTCGGGCGAGCCGGTCGCGGAGGTCTGCGGCGATGGCGGGCGTGAGGCCGGGGATCCTGGCGTCCGTGGTCGCCGCCGCCGTGTGCAGCTGGACCGTCGTGATGCCGAGCCAGCGATGCACCGGACCCGCGACGAGGTCGACGAGCTGCATCCGGCCGTAGGGCACGATGACCAGACGGCGCATGATGATTCCGCTGGTGACGAGCAGGTCGTCGGCGCGCTCGGCGTATCCCCACGAGCGCACCCGGCGCCCGATCAGCCATGACGCCCACGCGGTGACGACGGCGTCGACGGCGAGCACGGAGACCGGCAGCCACAGGGGAACATCGGGAAGCAGCGCAAGCCCGAGAGCGACGAGCACCCCGATCAGCGTGCCGACGGCGAGGGAGATGCGGTAGGCCCTCGCGAGCAGCGGTGAGACGCGCGTCCAGGCGGCATCAGCGGGGGCGAACGCGTCATCGACCGTGCGGGTGTCATCCACGCGTCCAACCTAACCCGGCAGTCTGCGACGATGCGGGCATGTCGAGTCCCGCGCAGCGCGAGATCACCCTCGGTATCGGCTCGGTGGCGCTCGGCATGGTGTCGGCCGACGGCACTCCCGACGTCCCCGTGGACCTCGGCGCACAGCACCCGTCGGCCCACGGCCTGCTGCGTCTGCGCGTCGTCCTCGACGGCGACCGCATCGTCAGCGCCGACCCGATCGTCGGTGCGATGCACCGTGGCGCGGAGAAGCTCTTCGAGGTGCGCGACTACCGCCAGGCGATGGTGCTCGCCAACCGGCACGACTGGCTGTCGGCGTTCAGCAACGAGCTCGGCATCGCCCTCGCGGTGGAGCGCATGCTCGGTATGGATGTCCCGACCCGGGCGACCTGGGCACGCACCCTGCTGGCTGAGCTCAACCGGGTGCTGAGCCACCTGGCGTTCCTGGGCTCGTTCCCCGATATCGTCGCGCCGCCCGACGGCGTGCCCACGGCCTACTACCTCGCCGACGAGCGCGAAGCGATCGTCGCGGTGATGGAGGAGGCGTCCGGCGGGCGCATGCACTACATGGCGACGCAGGTCGGCGGCCTCAAGCAGGACCTGACTGAAGGCTGGCTCGGTCGCGTTCGCGACGCGCTCGACGTCGTACGCCAGGGTCTCGAGCCTGTCGACGCTCTCGTCACCGGCAACGACGCCCTGCGTTCACGCCTGCGCGGGGTCGGTGTCCTGAGCCGCGATCTCGCTCTCGCGTATGGAGTCTCGGGACCGGTTGCGCGAGCGTCGGGCCTCGACCTCGACCTGCGTCGCGACGAGCCCTACCTGGTGTACGCCGAGCTGGCTGACGTGCTCCGGGTCCCGACGCGCACCGAAGGTGACGTGCTCGCGCGTCTCGAGGTGCTGCTCGAGCAGACGAACGTCGCGCTCGACCTCGCGGCCGCCTGCGTGGAGCGGCTCTCGTCGATCGAGCCCGGGCCGATCAACCTCAAGCTCCCCAAGGTGCTCCGGGCGCCCGAGGGCCACACCTACGTCTGGACCGAGAATCCGTTGGGTCTCAACGGCTACTTCCTCGTGTCCCGTGGCGACAAGACCCCCTGGCGCCTCAAGCTCCGCACCGCGTCGTTCAACAACATCGCCGTGCTCGGCGACCTGCTTCCGGGCACCCGGCTCGCCGACGTCGTCGACATCCTCGCCTCGCTCTTCTACGTCGTCGGCGACATCGACAAGTAGCCCCCGCACCCACCCCCACCCCGCGAGATGTGTAGTGACGACCTGCCCCACCCCCGTGTGATCACACATCTCCGCGGCGTGGCGGCTGCCGCGGGCTTCGGCTCTCAGGAGCTGCGCTGGGTGTCGAGGTCGCGGATGCGTGCGGTGAGCGAGCGCATGACCGACAGGGCGAACATCGGCGTCTCGTGCACCAGACAGAGGAACGAGCGTTCGTCGATGACAGCGATACGCGTCGGCTCCACCGCGACTGCGGTGAGGCTACGAGGCGCGTGGTCGATGATGGCCAGCTCCCCGAAGGTGCCGTCCGGCCCGATCGTCGCGAGGGTCTGAGCGGTGCTGCGGAGCTCGACGGAGCCGGACACCACGCCGTACATCGTGGTCCCCGAGTCACCTGCGTTGAACACGACGTCGCCCGCCACCAGGTCGAGGAACTCGGTGGCGCCCACGAACACACGCTTGACGGTCATGGCGGGCTGTCCTTTCCGACACTGGCCAGACCTGCCGATCGCACGTTCCGTGACGCCGACACGCTCAGGCGCCGACCCCGCTCACGCTGCCCGCACGGAGCGCGCAGCGGATGAATGATCGGTGAACGGATGGGATCGCCGACGCCGAGCGCGACCGTGGACGAGACCGTCAGCGGCCGAAGGACTCGCGGATCATGCGCAGGCGGAGCACCGTCTCGTCGTCGAGTGCCTCGACGTCGGGTGCGGGTGCTGCGAGCTGGCGGTAGCCCGGGGTCGCCGCGGCGACCTCGGCGAGGATCGGCTCGCGCCGGCTCATCTCGGCGGCACCCGCCGACACGGTCGCGGGGATCCCGGTCAGCGTCACGACGTGGTCGTCGGCGGTGGGGGGCGGATAGTCGGGCACCGTCGGGAGTGCCGGGTCGCGCAGGTCCGTCTCCGGGAGCCGGACGGTCCGGTCGGTCGTCGTCGCGGCGATCGGGGCCGGCGCCCCTGCGGCCGGCTCGATGACTGCCGGCTCGACAACCGCCAGCTCGATGACTGCCGGCTCGAGCGTGTCCGGCTCGACGACTGCCGGCTCGAGTGCGGCCGGCTCGATGACTGCCGACTCGAGTGCGGCCGGCTCGACGACGGCCGACCCGAACCCGGCAGCCTCACCGGTGAGGGGCACGACAGCGGAAGGTTCGACGGAGTAGGTCGCGACCTGCCCACGCGCGAGCGCTGCCATCTCGGCCATCGTGGGCTCGAGCGTCACGCGGTCGCGCTCCGGGCTCGACAGCCCCGGCTCGGGCGTCGCAGCGACCTCGACGTACGCCGTCGTCGGCGCCGCGTCGACGACATGCGAGGTCGCTGCGGACGCGCCCTGATAGCCGGTGTCGAGGTGAGCGATGGCCTGCTGAGAACCGTCCGGGTAGGGCGAGGAGGCAGCGTCGGGGTGCGCCGCCCAGGGGTCCGGGCCGAGCCGCCCCATGACGTCGAGGAGGCGGCCGCTGAGCTCGGAGAGCATCGACTGCTGCAGAGCGACCGTGGCACGCAGGTCGGCGACCTGAGCCGCGAGCTGCGCCACGGCAGGGTCGCGCTGCTGGGGGGCAGTACGCGCGATCTGCAGGTCACGCCGCATCTCGGCGAGCTCGATCGCCAGCCGCTGGACGTGGGAGACCAGGCCCTCGACGAGCGCCGTGAGACGCACGAGCTCCAAGTGGTCGGCGTAGCGCTGGGCGCGCAGCGCGGAGACGTCGTCCTCGAGCTGGGCGTGGGACGCCTCGAGCGCACGCCGACCGGTGGGTCGGGTGTGCCGCGCGGAGCGTCGCCTGGCCATGGGGGAAGGGTACGGCGTCATGGCGCCGGAACGGGTGACCGGAGCATCACCGCGCGCCCGGTGCCGCGGTCAGTCGTCGGAGGGGTGCGAGCCACCGCCGCCACTGCCACTGCCACTGCCACTGCCACCGTCGTGGTGCTCGGAGGAGCTGGGGGTCGGCGAGGTAGACCCGTGGTTCTCGGTGTGCGAGGAGGAGGTCGGTCGTCCCGAGTTCTCTGGCTCATCGGTGTGCGAGCGGCTCGGCTTGGACGAGGGCACCGAGGCGGGGCTCACGCGACCCCCCGTGTGCACCGAGGTGATGACGCTGCGCGGTCCACCCGCGCCAGCGGGGCGAGCAGCGTCGCCCGAGGCGTTGGAAGTGCCGGAGGTTGCGGTGCCGCCCTGCCCGGAGTCGGGTTCCGCCGCTGCAACCGGGGCGCTGCCCGGGTCCTGTGGGCCAGCCGTCGGGCTGACCGGGTCGGCACCTTCGACGCCGGTCGACGCTGGCGTAGCGCTCTGCACCGGCTCGGACGCAGCCGCGTCGGCGGCCGCCTGCTCGGCAGGGAGGAGCTGGCTGGCTGAGCCGAGCACGCTGGCCGCCTTGGCGTCGAGCACGCGGGAGTTGACCCCGAAGGCCGTCACGGCGGCGAGGAGCACGCCGATGACGGTGAGCAGCGTGATGCCGCTCCCGCGCCTCACGACGGTGCTCGCATGGCACCACCGTACGTCGCGGACGTCCTGTGCTGGGCTGCTAGATATCCAAGGAACGTCGAAGATCACCGGAAACGAGGCCCGCTGGAGGGCCGTTGGCGCGTCAGTGGGCCCACGCGCGACACAATGGCGCCGTGCGCATCCTGCTGGTTGAGGACGACGCGGCCCTGGCGGCCTCGTCGCTCGACGGCCTGACCGCGCTCGGCTTCGAGGTCGAGCACGTCGCCACCGGCGCAGCCGCCCTCGCCTCGGTCTCCGGGCCGTTGCCGCCTGACGTGGTCCTGCTCGACCTCGGCCTCCCCGACATGGACGGCCAGGAGGTCTGCCGGCGGATCCGGTCGGGCTCCGAGGTCCCGATCATCGTGGTGAGCGCCCGTGGCGACGAGACCGACCGCGTCATCGCCCTCGAGCTCGGCGCCGACGACTACCTCGTCAAGCCGTTCGGGATGCGCGAGCTCGCCGCCCGCATGCGCGCCGTGCTCCGGCGCACCCAGGCCACGCCCTCAGCGCCGGCGGCCGCCGTGCAGGAGATCGGGCGGCTGACGGTCGATCGCCGCACCCAGCGCGTGCATATCGACGGCGAGGAGATCGCGCTCACCGCCAAGGAGTTCGACGTGCTCGCCTTCCTCGCCGACGACCCCGGCGCCGTCCGCCGGCGGACCGAGATCCTCGAGCACGTCTGGGAGGGCCACTGGTACGGCGCCACCAAGACGGTCGATGCCCACGTCGCGGCGATCCGCAAGAAGCTCGGCGACCCCGCCTGGATCGAGGCAGTGCGCGGAGTCGGGTTCCGGCTCGGCTCCCCGTGAACCAACGGCGCCTGCGCACGAGGCGAGGGGTGACCCGCCGATGAGGTGGCGGCTGGCCCTGGTTCTGGTCGGTTTCACGACCCTGGTGCTGCTCGTCCAGAACATCCCGCTCGCGTCCTACCTCCGTACGGTGGAGAAGGAGCGGATCATCGCCGGGCTCGAGGGCGATGCGTACAGCCTTGCCGGGTTCTCCGTGCCCGCGCTCGTCCCCCTTCCACTGACCACCGGCCTGACCGCTCAGCAGGCCCAGGCCGACGCGCTCGCCAAGCTCCGCGAGCGCGTCGCTGCGTACTCCGCTGTCGGCGGCGGCGTCGTCGTGGTCGTGGATGCCCAGGGGGTCGCCGTCGCGTCGTCGGAGGGCCGGGTCGGCGAGGACTACCTCAACCGCCCCGAGATCGCCCTGGCGCTGGGCAAGATGCCCGACTCCCAGCGAGCCGGTTCGTCCAAGCCGGCGCAGGCGAGCTCAGGTGAGCGCGACTCGGCGACGCTGGGCGAGCCGCTCATCTTCTCCGCGGTCCCGACCCGCGCCGGAGCCCTGATCCTCGGCGCCGTGCGGATCTCGTTCCCGTCGAGCAACCTCAACGACAAGGTCAACCAGGGCGTACGCGGCCTCGGGATCGCCGCCCTGATCACCCTGCTCTGCGCCGTGGTGATCGCGTTCCTCGTCGCCTCCACCGTCACCCGACGGATTCGACGGCTGCGCGACGCCGCCGAAAAGCTGTCGGACGGCGACCTCGACGCGCGCGCCGACGTGACCGGGGGCGGCGGCGAGATCGAAGACCTCGCCCAGTCGTTCAACACGATGGCCGACCGGGTGCAGGGCGTCGTCGAGTCGCAGCGCGGATTCGCGGGCGACGCGTCGCACCAGCTGCGCACTCCCCTCACTGCCCTCCGGCTGCGCCTCGACCGCGCCGCCGACCTCATGCCCGAGGACGACCCGGCGATCGACCAGGTGGACGCGGCGCGCGACGAGATCGACCGGTTGCAGCGCCTCATCGACGGCCTGCTCGTGCTGGCCCGCGCCGACAACCGCGACCAGCAGCTCGTGGCCATCGACGTGAGCCAGGTCGCCGCCGACCGGGTCGAGGCCTGGCAGCCGCTCGCGGACGAGCGCTCGGTGACCATCCAGCTCGACGCACCGGGGATGGCGGTTGCGCAGCTGGTGCCGAGCGCCGCCGAGCAGATCATCGACAACTACATCGACAACGCCCTCGAGGTCGTGCCCGAGGGAAGCCTGCTGCTCGTGACCGTGAGGTCGGAGCCCGGTGGCGTGACTCTCATGGTCGACGACCAGGGACCCGGCCTGCCGCCCGAGGACCGTGAGCGCGCGTTCGACCGGTTCTGGCGCGGCACCCAGGAGGGCGAGGGCAGCGGGCTGGGTCTCGCGGTCGTGGCATCGCTGGTCACCGCCGGAGGCGGCACGGTGTGGCTCGACCAGTCACCGTTGGGCGGTCTGCGGGCCGCAGCGCGGTTCCGCGCTCAACCGCCCGCCACCGGTCGGGACTCGCTGCGCGGCCGTCACTCCTGAGGCGCGTCGCGCCCGGCCGTAGGGCACGTAACCGTCGCCGACCCAGTGCGGCTGGCCCGCGGTCAGGCCTGGTGCTCGCGGATGTAGGTCGCGAAACGCGCGCGGAACAGCGGCTCGAGGTCGCCGACGGACTCACCCGAGAACACCTGGCGCGCAGCGCGCACCGACTCCACGAAGCTGCCGCTGATGTCACCGAGCGACCCGCCCTCGTCCGACGCGTCGTGCATCGCGGGCGTGTGGTTGAACAGGTCGACGAAGAACCCCACGTCGTGCCGCTTCTCGGCGACCGCGAACGCCCGCTCCCGCAGCTCGTCGTAGGGCAGATCCTCGAGCACGATGTCCTCGCTCATGTCCCCGACCCTAACGGACTCACGCTGCTGGCGTAGGTGTCGCTGAAGGCCGCGGTTCAGCAGCACGTGCGCCAGCAGCGCGGGTCAGAGCTCGTCGTCCTGGGGTGGGAGGCGGCAGACGCGCTCGAGCCAGAGCGCGGCGAGCACCACGAGCACGGCGCCGCCCAACGCTGCCAGCGAGACCAGGATGCGCTCGCGGACGTAGGGGACGTCCCACATGGGCGCGAGCGCGGTCGCGACACCGGCGTAGAAGCCGCCTACGACGGCACCGGTGCGCGAGGCCGCCATCGCGAGGGCGGCAGACCGGGCTGCGACGAGCGGATCGATCCGCTTGGTGCCCGGCTTGCGGGCGAGCCGGTCGCGGGTGCCGCGGGCCCAGAGCGCGAGGGCGATCGCCAGCACCACCATCACCGCTGGCGCGGTCCACGGCACGGGCAGCGAGCGCCCGGCATAGGCATCGACGAGCCGGGTCGCACCCCAACCGACCGCCGCCAGCACTGCGGCGATCGCCAGCAGCAACCGGATCCGGGTCGGCTTCACCGGGCCTCGAGGTGCAAGGAGACGTCAGGAGAGCGGCGTACGCCGTCGGGCGCCACCATGAGCGCGTCGAGCAGGTCGGCGACACGTCTGCCGTCGGGCAGGGTCGCGCCAGGATCGACCTCGACCCAGGGCACGAGGACGAACGCTCGGTCTGCCGCCCTCGGATGCGGCAGGGTCAGCACCGGGTCGCTGCTCACGACGTCACCGACGACCAGCAGATCGACGTCGAGAGTGCGCGGGCCCCAACGGATCTCGCGTGTGCGATGCCACTCCTGCTCGGCCTCGTGCGCGAGCGCCAGCAATGCCGCGGGGTCGGAGTCGGAGTCGCCGACGAGCACGGCGTTGACGTAGTCGGGCTGCTCCGGCCCACCCACGGGTGCGGTCTCGTAGACCGATGACACTGCCGGGTCGGTCAGGTGTGGCGTGAGCACGTCGACGGCACCCTGCAGGGCCGCGACCCGGTCGCCGAGGTTGGCGCCGAGCCCGAAGGCCACGCGCCTCACCGGTGCCGCACGATCGAGATCGTGACGTCGCGGAACGGCACACCGACGGGTGCCTCCGGCTTGTGCACGACGACCGCGACCGCCGCCACACCTGCGAAGCGGAGGCACACGTCCGCCACCTTCTGCGCCACGGTCTCGACCAGGTCGTAGGCGGGACCCTCGATGACGGCGACGACAGCCGCAGCCACCTCTCCGTAGTTGACCGTGTGCGCGAGGTCGTCGGTCGCCGCCGCGCGACGCGTGTCGCTCGCGAGAGTGACGTCGACGACGAAGGTCTGTCCGTCGCGCTTCTCGTGGTCGAAGACCCCGTGATGGCCCGTGCCGGAGATCCCCAGCACCGCGATGCGGTCGAGGTGCGTCGGCAGGCCCGACGAGTCGCGGCCAGCAGGGTCGGTCATGTTGTCACCCTCGTCCTCGAGCCCAGGCCGTGGCGACCTCGACGGCATCACGGCTTCCCCGTACGTCATGGACGCGCACGCACCACGCACCGGCCAGCGCCGCGAGGGCACTGATCGCGTCGGTCGCGTCGTCGCGCTGATCGAGCGCCCGCACCTCGCCGTCGACAGCGAGCAGCGAGCCGAGGAACCGCTTGCGCGAGGCTCCGACGAGCACCGGACGCCCCATCGCCAGGAGCCGGTCGAAGCCGTGCAGCAGCGCCCAGTTGTGCTCGGCCTGCTTGGCAAAACCGAGACCCGGGTCGAGCACCAGGCAGCGCGGGTCGATGCCCGCGGCGACCGCGTCGCGATCACGCGCACCGAGCTCGGCGACGACGTCGGCGACCACGTCGTCATAGACGGCGAGGTCGTTCATCCGGTCGCCGTGGCCACGCCAGTGCATCACGACGAAGGGCACGCCGAGCTCCGCGACGGCGGTGCGGATGTCGGGGTCGGAGAGCCCGCCGCTCACGTCGTTGACGATGGCGGCACCCGCCTCGACAGCCGCGCGGGCGACCGCGCTGTGCATCGTGTCGATGCTCACGACGACCCCGGCCGCCACCAAGCCGGTGACGACCGGGATGACGCGGGCGAGCTCGACGTCGACGTCGATGCGCTTCGCGCCCGGTCGGGTCGACTCACCGCCGACATCGACGATGTCTGCGCCGTCGGTGGCCATCGCGATGCCGTGACGGACCGCAGTGTCGGACTCGAGCCAGTGACCGCCGTCGGAGAACGAGTCGGGCGTGACGTTGAGGACACCCATGACGAGGCAGCGATCGACCGCGGCCAGGTGCGGCGGCAGACCGAGGGGATGGCGGTTGGTGGCGCTCACGGGAGCCGTGGCGTCAGCCGACGATGAGGCTCATCGCCTCGGCCCGGGTGGCGGGGTCGCGGAGCTGACCGCGGACGGCGCTCGTGGTGGTGCGGGCACCAGGCTTGCGGATGCCGCGCATCGACATGCACAGGTGCTCGCACTGGATGACCACGATGACGCCGCGGGGCTCGAGGATGCGCACGATCGCGTCGGCGATCTGGGTGGTCAGCCGCTCCTGCACCTGCGGGCGCTTGGCATAGACCTCGACGAGCCGGGCCAGCTTCGAGAGCCCGGTGATGCGACCGTCGAGACCGGGGATGTAGCCGACGTGCGCGACACCGTGGAACGGCACGAGGTGGTGCTCGCAGGTGGAGTAGACCTCGATGTCCTGCACGAGGACCATCTCGTCGTGCCCGAGATCGAAGGTCGTCGTGAGCACCTCGTCCGGCGTCTGGCGTAGGCCGGCGAAGATCTCGGCATAGGCCCTCGCGACCCGAGCCGGCGTGTCGCGCAGACCGTCGCGCTGCGGGTCCTCGCCGATCGCCGCGAGCAGCTCGCGCACGGCAGCCTCGGCCCGGTCGTGGTCGAAGGGCGCCGTCACGGCGACCTCGGGGACGTGGACAGGATCGATCCCCGACCGCGCGTCGGTGCTCACAGTGCCGTCACGCCCCGCTGTCGGTGGCGCCGCTGTCGACCGCACCCGAGTCGACGGACTCAGCCGGCACCTCGACGCCGGCGTGACCGTTGACCGCGCCGTTGGTCGACGCGTGACCGTTGCTGGAGCCGTTGCTCGAGCCGTTGCTCGACGCCTCGATCTCCTTGGCGGTCAAGACCGGCGGGCGCTCGCTCGGGCTCCGTCGCGAGGAACCGGTCCAGGCCGGACGCCCAGGTCGGCGGTTGAGCGGCTCGAAGATGCGCGCCACGTCGGCCTTGTCGAGCGTCTCCTTCTCGAGCAGCTCGACCACGAGCGCATCGAGCACGTCGCGGTTGTCGACGAGGATCTCGAAGGCCTCGTGGTGCGCGGTGTCGATGAACGCCCGCACCTCCTGGTCGATCGCCGCAGCGACGTCCTCGGAGTAGTCCCGCGTGTGGCCGAAGTCGCGGCCCATGAAGACCTCGCCCTGCTCCTGGCCGTAGCGGATCGCTCCGAGCCGCTCGGTCATGCCGTACTGCGTGACCATCGCACGGGCGACCGAGGTCGCCTTCTCGATGTCGTTGGAGGCGCCGGTGGTCGGGTCGTGGAAGACCAGCTCCTCCGCCGCGCGGCCACCGAGCATGTAGGCGAGCTGGTCGAGCAGTACGGCATGACCGAGCGGCTCGGAGCGATCCGCTACGGCCAGGAGCAGGGCGAGGTCTTCATGGGC
>JANMBJ010000049.1:0-27661 GCA_031360335.1 Candidatus Nanopelagicales bacterium | reverse complement strand
CCTTGATACCTGCCGTCGTGAGGAAACCGGGGCGGAAGCTCCACAGCCCTGCCAGGGCGCCGCTGAACGTCAGCAGGAACAGCATGCCCAGGAAGAGCCCGTGGATCACGGCCCAGGTCTCGCGGTTGGTCAGTTCCATTGTTCCTCCTCGGAGACCCCAGTCCGAGCGGGGCGAGGCGCACTCTGCTCGCTCAGTGCCGCTCGTTGCATCTCAGGGAACACACAGGTTGGCCACTTCTGTGGGCAGGCTGGCCTGGCGCGCGGAGGCCGGCGGGCGGGCTCCACCACTCACTGACGCCGCCGCGGAACACACCGGTCGGGACGGGCAGAAGATCACGCAGCGGGGGCGGCGGCCACGTTGAGCTCGGTGGGGTCCGGAGCTTCGAGCACCAGGGCGGCATCGGCGGTCATGGCCTTCGCCTTGGCGGCGTAGATGTCGACGTACTCCTGGCCCGAGAGCTGCATCAGCTCGTACATGATCTCGTCGGTCATCGAGCGCAGGACGAAGCGGTCGCCGGCCATGCCCTCGTAGCGGGAGAAGTCGAGCGGGGCGCCGATCGAGATCTTGACGCGCATGATCTTCGGGCGTACGCGGCCCGGGGGCTGGACGAGGTGGGTGTTGATCATCGCGCACGGCACGACGGGCACACCAGCCTCGAGCGCCATCCGCGCGACACCGGTCTTGCCGCGATAGAGCCGGCCGTCACCGGAGCGGGTGCCCTCGGGGTAGATGCCGAGCAGGCTGCCCTCGGACAGGATCCGGAGACCGGTCCGCAGCGCCGCCTCGGAGGCCCGCCCGCCCGCTCGGTCGACCGGCACCTGGCCGGTGCCGGAGAAGAACAGCTTGGTGAGCCAGCCCTTGATCCCGGGGGTCGTGAAGTAGTCGCTCTTGGCCAGGAACGTGATCCGGCGCTTGCAGACCAGCGGGAGGAAGATCGAGTCGGAGAACGAGAGGTGGTTGCTCGCGAGGATCGCGGCACCGTCCTTCGGGAGGTTCTCGAGACCTTCGACCTGGGGACGGAACACCAGACGGAGCCAGGGACCGATGAGGATGTACTTGCACACCCAGTAGAACACTGGCCCACCGCCTCCTTCCGTCGTCTCGAGGACGCTTGTGCGTCACCGCCGTGACACTGCCCGGTCATCGGGGCATCACCGCAGGTGAGACCGACAGTAGGGCGCGCCAACCCCGGCGAGCAACGTGACCCGGCCGGTAGCGTGACCGGTGAGCCTCTCGGGACGTTCCCGCGAGTCTTCGGCACACCCGTCCGTGGGATGCCGTACGACGATGGACCCTGGCCCGCACCGCAGGCCAGCACCACCCGGCGCTGTGCCGCGCCGGACCTACGACGGGAGCCCGACGTGCCCCTCCTCCCCGGAGCCGAACCCTTCTCCCACGACGGCGGACCGATCGGTGCCCTCGTCCTCCACGGGTTCACCGGTCAGCCGAGATCGATGCGCCCGTGGGCCGACCACCTGGCGGCGGCCGGGCTCACCGTCGAGCTCCCCCGGCTCCCCGGGCACGGCACCGCCTGGCAGGACATGACCGTCACCCGGTGGGACGACTGGTACGCCGAGGTCGACCGCTCGTTCAGCACCCTCAAGGACCGGTGCGACCAGGTCTTCGTGATGGGGCTGTCGATGGGGGGGTCGCTGGCGCTGCGCCTCGCCGAGAAGCGACCCGGCGATGTCGCCGGGCTCGTGCTGGTCAACCCGGCGGTGCACACCGAGCGCTGGGACCGCCACCTGCTGCCGTACGTGCGCCACGTCGTCAAGGCCTTCCCCGGCATCATCAACGACATCAAGCGCCCCGGTCAGGACGAGGGCGGCTACGACAAGCTGCCGCTGCAGCCGGCGTACTCCCTGCAGCAGGGGTGGGCGCAGATCCGCGCCGACATCACGAAGGTCACAGCACCGTTGCTGCTCCTGCACTCCCGCGAGGACCACGTCGTCGAGCCCAGCAACGCCGCGTGGATCCTGGCCCACGTCGCCAGCACGGACACCACCGAGGTCTGGCTCGAGGACAGCTATCACGTCGCCACCCTCGACAACGACGCGCCGATCATCTTCGACGAGAGCGTGCAGTTCGTGCACCGCCTCGCGGCGCAGACACCCGGCGAGTGACACTGGTGCCATGACGACACCGACCGGGCGTGACAACGGGCTGCCTCCGGCCTCCCGCTATGTCGCGCTGGTCGATGTCGATCCGCCGGTCGCCGACCACGTACTGGAGATCCTGCGCGACGCCGGCGTGACCGCGGTGGCCGAGCCGCTGGCCGGCGACAGCGGGATGGCGCGCGAGACACCGCCGCCGACCCGGCCCACCGAGCGGGTGCACGTGGACCTCGGCCATCTCGGGCTCGCGCGCGCCGTCGTCGGCCGCGCGCTCCCCTCACTGCGCGCCGACTTCCACGCCGACGCCGCCCGCCGCTCCGACGCGGCAGATGCCGAGCGCGAACGCCGTCAGCGCGAGGAGATGGCACCCCAGGACGTCGACTCGCTCTTTGCGCGCATCGTCGCGGGGTTCGACCAGGCCGACGACCACCCGGTGCCCCCGTGGCCGGTCGAGGAGGACGCGTCCGAGACCGACTCCGCCCCCCTCGACCTCCCCGTCGAACGCCCGCCGCTGTCCTCACGGCTGCTGCGCAGCAAGCCGGCGGAGGACTCGGCACCGATCGAGGACGACCACGAGGGCCACTTCGTACCCCCGCCTCCCCCACCGCTGCCCGAGACCGACCGGGTCACCCGCCTGGCCTGGGGGGCGATGCTCGGCGGCCCCGCGCTCATCGTGCTGTCGGCGCTGCTGCACATCGGGCTCGACAGCACCATCGTGGTGATCGCCCTCGTGGCATTCCTCGGCGGCTTCGCCACCCTCATCGCGCGCATGCACGACCGCGCCCCGCAGGACGACGGATGGGACGACGGCGCCGTCCTCTGACCAGGCTGCCGACGACGACCCGCCCGGACTACTTGATGAGGCGGACCGGGTCTCCGTCCAACGAGGCCGACCAGGTTGTGGTGTCCGCGACCGATCCACCCGACGACGTCGTGCCGTAGGCGTACGTCACCGTGAACCAGCATCCGGCGGACGACCTGTCGTTGCAGAGGTAGTCGCTCGGCACCTGGATGTCAACCTCCTTGACCTTGCCCTGATATCCGGTTCTGGCATTGACGTTGGTCAGGGTGCAGCCTGGTAGGACCGTGGAGGTCGACGACGAGCTCGGTTGGAAGCCCCTGTCGTAGCAGGTGATCGCGGTCTTTCCGCTGTTGTCCCCCGGGGCGGTGACCGTGATGGTGCCGGTGTCGGTGGAGTCTCCCGTGTCAAAGAACTGGATCCGCAGCAGGTTGCCCGCGCCCGCGCTCGGCACCCGGGCCAGGTAGAACTTCGTCGCCGCGCCGGACTTGAGGTTGGCATAGATCGGCATGCGCTCGTAGGCCGCGACCGACACGTCGTCGCGACTCCCGGTGGCGACGGCGCGAATCGAGAAACGGTTGTGTCCCGAGCCGGTGACGCCGGACTGGTCGCTGAGGACTGCCATCGCAGCGTTGCTGACGGCACCTGCCTTGAGATTCGACCGCACTTCGAGGAAGTAGTCCGCCAGCCCCGAGGCGGGTGCGAGCACCGGGCAATTGATGGAGACCCACTGACGGAAGGTCTTCTGAGCGTAGCTCCCGTCCGTGGACTTGCCCTCTGCCGTGCCGGCGTCGAGGTACTTGCCGAGATCGACGTTGAGGCCGCGGTACTGCTGCGGCGTGCACGTCGCCACCGGGGTCGACCGCGCAGGATCCCCGGAGTCGTTGGGCGCCAGCAGGGCGTAGGTCGTGGTCGGCAACGACGAGGTGAACCCGAACTGGTTGTCCCCCGTGCAGTAGGTGCCTGGGCTTGCGGGCGTGCCCTGCTTCGGGTCGGCCGTCGTGGGGTCGCCGTACTGATACCGGACCGTGGCGTCGTTCACGAACGGGTTGGGCATGTCCCCCTTGGTCCAGCTGGGGTTCGTGCTGCTCGTGAACGGCAGGTTGACGGAGCAGTGGTCGCCGACGTTGACGAACGCGGGGTCGTAGACCTGCACGTCGACGCTCCCGGCGCCGGGTGCGATCCGGACGCGAAAGTAGTAGACGGTCTTGCCCGTGACCGACACACCCTGGCAGTTGCTCGATCCGAAGTGGTCGCAGTTGTCGGTCTGGCCGCCGCTGCCGCCGCAGTAGCTGTCCGACAGCGAGGAGCAGCCCTGGGTGGCGTAGCGGTCGCCGTTCTCCTTGCTGGTCTGCGGTCCGGCGATGTTGGCCCAGAAGTTCGGCGTGCTGCCGAACGTGCAGTTGCTGCTCGAGCCGGCGGTGGACTGCCTGGGACCGAGCGGCTCGTTGCCGAAGAGGTTGCACGGGCTACCCATGGCGACGGGACCGGAGTAGTCGCTCACTGCCGTCCGGCTCACCGTCGTCCGCGGCATGCCGAACGTGGCGGCGAACGCGTTGGCGACCGTGCTGGTCACCGTCACCCTGAGCTGCGACGGTCGATCCGCAGGCTCGACCGTGATCGTGACCGTGCTGCTGGGCACGTATCCGTTGCGCGCCGCCACGTCGAGGGCGGTGATCTTCGCCTGGGCGAAATCCTGCGGGAGGTAGACGACCCCTGCGTTCGCTGCGGCGTCAGCAGCCTTCTGGATCCGCTCCGACTCGACGTACCAGCGCGCGACGTCGACGGCGAGCGCGCAGAACGCGAGAAGAACGGGCGCGAGAAGCGCGACGATGAGCGCGATGGCACCGGCGTCGGTCGCGCCTGCGCCTCGGACCCGTACGAGGACCCCGCGACCCCAGGTCACTGGTGGCCGCCGTTGGTCGGACCCGCCGCGCTGCAGACCGCGTTGGGCAACGGCTCGAACTGCATCACAGCGCGGTCGTTCATCGAGAGCGAGGTGCCGAACAACCCGAACAGCATCTTGTGCGTGGCCTTCATGATCACACCGACAGAGTCGGACTTGCCCGCCCCGACGCAGGCGGCGATCGTCGTCGACGTCCAGGTCCCGCTCGCGTATTGAAACTTCCCGGCGGAGTCGACCCAGACGAACTTCACGCAGTCCGACCCGCAGGTCGCCGTAGACATGCTCGACGCTCCCGAAGGAAGGCCGTTGGTCCCTGCCTTGTAGATCCACAGCTCGTCGATGTTGCCCTTGGGCATCGCCGAGCCGGCCTTCTGAACCGCGTCGGCGGCGTCCTGGGCCAGCTGCGGGACGTTCGTCGGGGCACAGGTCGTGGCGGGCGGACAGCCGGTGACGTGACCGGCGCCGGCCTCGGCCGATGCGATACGGGCCCCGGTGCGGACCGCAGAGGTGATCGCGACACTGTCGCGCATCACGAGGGAGAACTCCATGATGCCGAGCAGCAGGGTGAAGAGCAGGAGCGAGACGAGGGCGAACTCGACGGCAGCGGCGCCGTCGTCACCCGAGGGCCGACGCAGACCTGCGGGAGCCGTCCGAATCATCGTCTGCATTCGTCCCACCACAGGCTCCGGTGCCGACAGCGAGTCCCATCGACACCCACGATGCTGTCACTCTGCGTGGCGGGTGGGTCCCTCCCGACGGACGGCACAGGCTCAACCGTTCGGTCCATCACCCGGTGAGGCCGGTCGAATCCGGACCAGTCGGTCTACGCAGGGTGAGCTTGGTCGCTCAGTCGGTGAGGTCGCGTGCCAGGTCGGCCGCACCGACCAGTCCGGCGTCGTTGCCCAGCTCGGCCGGCACCACACGGGCGATGGGTCGGTGGTCGCGCGCGACGAGGTTGGCCTCGAAGGCGGCCCTGGCCGGAATCAGGAGCAGGTCACCTGCCTCCGACACCCCGCCGCCGATGACGAAGACCTCCGGGTCGAGCAGTGCTGCCACGTCGGCGAGTCCGCTGCCGAGGTTGTCACCGACCAGGGCGAACGCATCGAGCGCCACGGGATCTCCCTCATGAGCGGCGATGGTGACCTGCTGGCCGGTGACGCCCTCGGGGGTGCCGTCGCCCAGTGCCAGCAGGATGCCCGCCTCGCTGCGCCGCTCGGCGGCGAGCTCACGGGCCACGCGCAGCAAGGCGTTCCCGCTCGCGTACTGCTCCCAGCACCCGCGCTTGCCACACCCGCAGAGGCGTCCGTCGGGGACGCGCACGACGTGACCGAACTCGCCAGCCATGCCGTAGGACCCGCGGACCAGCCGGTCCTGGTGGATGATCCCGCCGCCGATGCCGGTGCCGACCGTCACGCACACCGCGGTGTGCGCGCCGCGTCCGGCTCCGTAGCGGAACTCGCCCCAGGCAGCAGCGTTCGCGTCGTTCTCGACCACGACCGGCAGTCCGCAGCCCGCGGCGACCTGCGGGCCGAGCGGCTCCTCGAGCCAGTCGACGTTGGGGGCGAACCGCACGATCGAGCGCGTCTCGTCGACCAGACCCGCCGCACCGAGCCCGACTGCGGCCGGAGCAGTGAGGCCGGCCTCGCGGGCCGCCACGATGAGGTCGCCGACCACCTCGATGATCGCCACGACGATGCCGTCGGATGAGCGCGCCGGGGTGTCGCGACGGGCCCGGGCGAGCACCAGGCCGTCGAGGTCGACGAGTCCGCCGGCGATCTTGGTGCCGCCGATGTCGACGCCGATCGTGACGGTCATGGGGCCTGCCTTCAGGTGAGCGTCGGTCATCCGGCGCCGGTGGACGTGATCTGGTGTCAGGGGTCTCGCGCGAGCGCGCCGTCAAGGCCCGACGACGTCGGGATCCTGCTCGACAGGGATCCGACGGACGCCCCTCGCGCGTGGACCATCCTGCCCTGCCGCAGCCTCCGCAGGTGCGTGGTCCGCGAGGTCTCTGAGGACAGCGTCGCTGCCCAGGAGGTGCTCGTCGTCGGCGACGGCATAGCCCCAGTCGGACCCTGGCTCGTCCGGCGGATCGGCTGCGTCCTGCCCGGACCTCTCGGCCGGTGGGGCGGACCGGGTCCCGGCCGCGGCGAGGTCGGCAGCCTGGGTCGCCAGGCTGCTCGCCGCCGCGACGGCCGAGTCGACCCAGCGGGCGACCGCGTCGGGGTCCGCCTCGCGCAGGCCACTGATCGCCCGACAGACCGGGCAGGAGCACGCCACACCGTCAGCCGCGACCGGAGCGAGGTGCGGGGCCGAGGTGCGCAGCCACTCCTGCGCCGCCTGCAGCAGCCGAGCCGCCTCGTGCCCGGCCCGCGGGTCGGTGCCGGTCACCGGCCGGACCCGGTGGACCAGTGGTCGAGGTCGGGCGCGAACGTCACGCGCAGGACCGATCCCGCGTCGGTGAGGTCGAGCGCAGCCCCGGCGACCTCGCAACGGCGCAGGACCGAGGGCAGGGCAACGACGCGACGATGCGGGCCGAGGTCGACCACCAGGTCGCCGTCGTCGGTGACGGCGAGCACCACGTCGTCAGCCGTGGCCCCGGGCACCGACACGTCGAGGAACCAGAGTTCGCCGTCGGTGCTCGGCTCGATAGTCGCGCGCGGGGCGTCGAGGTCGAGCGGGTCCGACACACCCAGGATGTGGTCGGCCATCGCCAGCAGCGCCTCGGCCCCGACCGGCTCCTGCTCGGAGTAGGCGGCCCAGCGCACCGGAAGCTCGGGGAAACGGTCCCGGGTGTCCACGAGGACGTCACGGTGCCGCGCCGAGAGCGCAGCCGGCCAGCCGTCGCCGACTGCGACCCGGTTGACCACGATGCCGTCTACATGGTGTCCGAGCAGCCCCAAGGTGGTCCGCGCACGCTGGGTCTCCGCCAGCACGACCCGCTCGGGCGTCGTGACGAGGCGTACGGCCGTGCCCGGCCCGGTCACGAGCTCACGGACTGCCAGCAGGTCGGCCGACAGAGCGTCGAGGGCGGCCAGGGCGTCGACCGCGGCGGGCGCGATACCAGCGCCGCCCACGAGTCGGGCGATGCGCCGGTCGATCGGGAAGCCGCGCGTGACGAGCCGGTCGAAGGCCTCGGGGAGCGCGAGCAGGCGCAACGTCTCCGCGGTGGGTGCGCAGTCGACGACGAGAGCGTCGTAGTCGCCGGCCCAGCGGCGCAGCTCGAGCAGCGCCAGGACGTCGTCGACCCCGGGCACCGCGGCGATCTCGTCAGCCACGAGCGGGTCGACGCCGACGTCGCCGAGCAGTCCGCTGATCGTGCCGCGCAGGGCGGCCCAGCTCGAGTCGAGCCGCGACCGGGTATCGATCTGCAGGACGTCGAGCAGGCTCTGCCCGCCGCGGCCACCCGGCCCGTCGAGCACTGCGGGCACCGGGGTGGGCGCACCGGCGAGCTGCCAGTCACCGACCCGTCCGCCGGCAAGCCCGAGCACGTCACCCACGGAGTGCGCGGGGTCGGTGCTCACGAGCAACGTGCGCTGGCCGGCTCGGGCCGCGGCGAGCGCGGTCGCAGCGGCGACGGTCGTCTTGCCGACCCCGCCCTTGCCAGCAACCAGGAGCACGCGCACGGGACGAACCTACCCGTGATGGCGAGGCGCCGACGACGGGTGCCGCCGCCCGCGCACCACCGGTCGGGCTCAGCCCTCGACGCGCTCCTTGAGCCCGCGCAGTGCGGTGTCGACGATGACCTTCTCGGCCTTGCGCTTGATGAGGCCGATCATCGGGATGCTCACGTCGACCGCGAGCTGGTAGGACACGGTCGTGGAGCCGTCGCCGTTGTCGGTGAGGGTGTAGGCACCGTCGAGCGCCTTGAGCATCTGGCCCTCGACGAGCTTCCAGGTGACCGATCGGTCGTCGTCCCAGTCGTACTCGAGCTCGTAGGTGTCCTTGATGACGCCGGCGTCGACGACGAACCGGGCATCACCGGGACGACCGTCCTCCCACTCCGTGAGCACCTCGACGGACTTCACGCCGTCGCTCCACTCCGGATAGCTGGCGAGGTCGGCGATGACCGCCATCACCTGGGCGGGTGCAGCGCTGATGACGATGCTCGACTCGGTCCGATCGGCCATGCCGCGGACCCTACCCGGTGCGCTCACGCCTCGCCGGGAATGGCCCTCTCAGTGGCGGACAGCGATGCCGACATGTCAGCGAACCTCACCAGCGCAGGGCGAAGGGGCGCTGCGAGCCGCGGAAGTGACCGACGTTGATGCACTCGGTACGCCCGATCCGGGCCCGGGCGGCCAGCGGTTGGTGCACGTGGCCGAAGAGAACGACGCGGGGCTGCGTCTCACGGACGTGCTCGAGGATGGCCCTGCTGCCGTACTCGAAACGCCGAGCGACCACGTCGTAGGTGAGCTCGGGCAGCGCCGGAGGGATGTGCGCGCACAGCACGTCGACCTCGCCGAGGGCCGCGACCTTGGCCGCGAACGTCTCCTCGTCGAGCTCGTACGGAGTGCGCATCGGGCTCACCAGTCCGCCACCGACGAAGCCGAAGCGCAGCCCGCCGATCTCCGTCACCTCGCCGTCGAGCACGGTGTGGCCCGGGCGCAGGTAGTCGGGCCAGTAGGCCGGGATGTCGACGTTGCCGTAGGTGAGGTAGGCCGGTTCGGGCATCGCGGCGAAGAGCTCGGAGTACTGCGCTCGGACGCGTTCCTCGTGCAGCTCGGCGCGGCTTCGTCCTTCTCGTGCGATGGCGTCGTCCCACAGCCCGGAGGCCCAGGCTCGAGCCTCCTCGAAGCGACCAGCCGTGCGCAGAGCGACGAATCGCGCTGTGCTCTCGGCGCCGAAGAGGTCGGCGAAGATGCCTTGGGAGGCATCGGCATAGTCCAGGTAGAGGACCAGGTCGCCGAGGCAGACGAGCGCATCCGCACCGTCGGCGGCGCGCGACAGGGCGTCCACGCTGCCGTGGACGTCGCTCACGACATGGAGGCGCACGCCACGACCCTAGGTGGCTCCGACGGCGACCGCTCCTCGTGGCCCAGCGGCGCCTGCGACCCTGGTGGCCGCGCCGCGACGTAGGCGATGACGGTGATCAGCGGTTGGTGAGCAGGACGATCAACGAGCCGACGGCGAGGACGACGATGATCACGGCGAGCATGCCGCCGCCGATGAAGCCCCACTTGCCGCCGGGGAGGTCGTCGGGATCGAGCAGGCGGGGTCGCTCCTCGAGGATGGCCAGCCGGTGGAGCATGCGGTCGGCGATGGCCTCGACCTCCTCCGTCGTCATCGGGTCCGAGGACGGAACCGGGATCGGGTCGAGGTGCGCTAGCTCCTGGGCCACGGGCGCGGTGCGTGTGCCAGCGGCGTGCCGGCCGCGCGAGGCGGCCCGCCCACGGTCAGCCGATCGCGAGCCACGGACCGCCGGATCGGACGCCTCGTCGGGACCGTCCCGGTCGATGGCCCCGGTGTGGACCAGCTCGACGAGCGGTGCCGTCACGACGCGTTCGGCGCTGTGGCGACCGGTGGGTCGTGGCTCGTCGGTGATCGTGGAGCCCGCGGTGGGCACCGGAGCGGCCGCGGATCCGGAGGGCTGAGGCGCCGGCGTACCGGGCAGGACGACGACCGCGGACGGCGTCACCGTGCGCGGTCGCAGGTCGGAGTGGCACAGCGAGCACCAGGCGGCTGCCACGGGGAGCGCGGCACCGCACGAGGGGCAGCGTGTCTGAATCGGCACCTGTGCCACATCGGCAGATGTGAGCGCGTCCTTGACCCCCGTCTGGCGCATCAACTCCCCGGAGATCCGGTCGCGCGACGGGCAGACCCCTCGGGAGCGACTGTGCGCGGGGTCCCGACCGCACGACCGGCCTCGAGCTCGTCCTTGAGCGCCCACACGTCGCGCTTCCACGCTGTCGCGTGCCGGGCTCGCGCTCGCGCGGCGCGGCGCCAGCCGGCGGCATCGGTGGGCAGCGCGCGTGGTCTGCCGGTCGTGCGCTCCACCGGGTCGAGCCGGGCGTAGTGGTGCACGAGGACGCCGTCGCCCACAACCTCCAGCCAGATCTCCAGCGATCCCACCGACGCACCCGTGGCCGACCAGCGGATGCCGTCGAGTCCCCGGTCCATGAACACCGTGAGCTCGAGGTCGGGCCACCAGACCCGCCACCGCCGGGGGTCGGACACGATCGTCGCCAGCAACGCGCGGTCGGCAACGACGAAGGTCTCGTCGACGAGATCTACCGCAGGCACGCCTGGATCCTGGCACGAGCCTCGTGTCGGTGGGTCGATCCGCCGCACGAGGGGCCGGGTGCGCCTACGGTGACCGCACATCCACGCCGCGGGACCGCACCGGGTCCCGTCAGCCAGGCTCGGTCTGCCAGGGAGCACCACGTGCGCGACTACCACCAGCCCGTCCTCGTCTCGACTCTCCGGGCCGACCGGCTCAGCGACGACGTCGTCCGGCATGCGACCGCCACACCGTCGCGTGTGCTGATGGCGCGCATGGTCGACGGCGCGTGGCGCGAGGTGACCGCGGCCGAGTTCCACACCGACGTGCGGGCCGTGGCGCGGGGCCTCGTCGCGAGTGGAGTCGCCACGGGCGACCGCGTCGGCCTGATGTCGCGCACCCGATATGAGTGGACCGTGGTCGACTACGCGATCTGGTACGCCGGCGCCGTCACGGTCCCCATCTACGAGACGAGCTCCGCCGAGCAGGTCGAGTGGATCCTGACCGACTCGGGCGCCGTGGCGGTGGTGGTCGAGAGCGAGCGGCACGCGGCCCTGGTCGAGGAGTCGAGCGACCGGATCCCGAACACGCCGCGGATGCACGTCATGGATCGCGGTGACCTCGACCGCCTCGGCTCCGAGGGTGCCGGCGTCAGCGCCGACGACCTCGAGGTGAGACGTACGTCTGTGGCCCCCGATGACGTCGCGACGATCATCTACACCTCCGGAACCACCGGGCGCCCCAAGGGCTGCGAGCTCACCCACCGCAACTTCGCCTTCGAGGCCGAGAACATCGTGGCGTCGGTGCCGGAGATCTTCGCCGATCCCGACTGCTCCACGCTGCTGTTCCTCCCGCTCGCGCACGTCTTCGGCCGCATCATCCAGATCGCCTGTGTGAGCTCGGGTGTGCGCATGGGGCACACGGCCGACGTGAGCAACCTGCTCGGTGACCTCGCGGTGTTCAAGCCGACGTTCCTGCTCGCGGTCCCGCGGGTGTTCGAGAAGATCTTCAACAGCTCGCGACAGCGCGCGATCGGTGACGGCAAGGGCGCGATCTTCAACCGTGCCACGGCCGTCGCCGTGGCCTACAGCCAGGCGCAGGACACCGGCGGTGCCGGGCTGGTGCTCAAGGCTCAGCATGCTCTCTTCGATCGGCTGGTCTATTCCAAGCTGCGTGCCGCCATGGGCGGACGGGTCGCCTGGGCCGTCTCCGGCGGAGCTCCGCTCGGCAAGCGCCTCGGCCACTTCTTCCGCGGGATCGGCCTCACCATCCTCGAGGGCTACGGCCTCACCGAGACTGCAGGTGCCACCACCGTCAACCGGCCCGACCTCATCAAGATCGGCACAGTCGGTCGGCCGTTCCCCGGTGCGTCGGTGCGCATCGCCGACGACGGCGAGGTCCTGCTGTTCGGGCCGCACGTATTCAACGGCTACTGGGCCAACCCTGCGGCGACGGCAGAGGCCATCGACGGCGAGCGCTGGCTCCACACCGGTGACCTCGGGTCGCTCGACGACGACGGATTCCTGTCGATCACCGGTCGCAAGAAGGAGATCCTCGTGACGGCTGGCGGGAAGAACGTCGCTCCCGCCGTGCTCGAGGATCGCCTGCGCAGCCACTGGATCGTCGGACAGTGCATGGTCGTCGGCGACGAGAAGCCCTACATCGCTGCACTCGTCACGGTCGACCCCGAGTCCTTCCCGGTGTGGAAGTCCGAGCACCACAAGGACGCCACCGCGACGGTGGCCGATCTCGCGACCGACCCCGACCTGCTGGCATCGGTGCAGCACGCGGTCGACGACGCCAACAAGGCGGTGTCGACCGCCGAGTCGATCCGGCGCTTCCTCATCGTCGACGAGGACTGGACCGAGGAGGGCGGCCAGCTCACGCCGTCGATGAAGCTGCGCCGCTCCGTCGTCATGGCCGAGTCCGCAGCCGACATCGAGGCGCTCTACTCCTGACGAGATCCGACGCCAGCTCGCAAGACCACCGGCCGTCGATAGGGGCTGCGGATGCCGTCGGACGACGGTATTGCCAGTCATCGACCCGCTCACGCAGCGCTCACGAGCGCTCACCCGGTCACCCGATCGGCCGTGCGTCGGACCGTGTCCGGGACGCGGTTCTCGGGGTGAGAGGGCACGATCGTGGGGTGAGCCCGTCGACATACCCGCCTCCGAACCCCTATCTCAGCCCCACGAGCACCCTCGTGGACATCGCCGGGCTCAGTGTGACGTTCGGTGCCGTGCACGCCGTCGAGGACCTCCATCTCCGAGTCCCGGCGGGCGCCTCCGTGGCCCTCGTGGGCCGCAACGGTGCCGGCAAGTCGACGACGCTGCGCGTCCTTGCCGGCGTGCTTCCACCGTCCGCCGGTGAGATCCACGTCGGTGGTGTCGATGCTCGGCGGGAGCCGCGCCGGGCTCGCGAGGTGGTCGGCTACTGCCCCGACGTCGGCGGCCTGATCCCCCGCGCGACCCCGTGGGAGCACCTCCAGCTCGCGGCGCGGCTGCGGCGGATGCCGTCAGGGTGGGAGGACCGCGCGTCCGACCTGCTCGACCGCTTCGACCTCGCCGGCGCCTCCGACCGCGTGACCTCCGGCTTCTCCCACGGCATGGGCCGTCGACTCTCGGTGCTGCTGGCGGCCTTCCACGAGCCCGCGGTTCTGCTGCTCGACGAACCCTTCGACGGCGTCGACCCGCTCGGGGTCGAGGCGACGCTCGAGGAGGTGCGCCGAGCCCGCCTCCGCGGAGCAGCGGTGCTCGTCTCGACCCACCTGCTGTCGCTCGCGGTGCAGGCCTGCGACGAGGCCGTGGTGCTGCGAGCAGGGCAGGTCGTCTCGGCCTCCCCGTCGTCCGAGCTTGACGGCGATGCCGGAGCAGCCCGCTATCGCGAGCTGCTCCGGTGACGAGACACACTGGCACCACAGCGATCTCATCGCTGCGGAGATGCCTGCCATGAGCACGGCCCGCGGTCAGGCGATCGCGTTGTTCGCGCTGCGCTGGCGCATGGTCCGATCGCGCCGGGTCCGCATCGGGTTGAGCGTGCTGGGGCTGCTCTCCCTCGCCTTCCTCGCCTTCATCGCTGCCACCGCCGCCGGCGCCCCTCTCGGCCGCCTGGCCAACGACGGTCCGACCGCGGGTGAGATCTTCAACCCGTCGGCGCCGATCAACCGCACGGGCGAGGTGCTCGCGCTGCTGCCCTCGGCGATGCTCGCCTTCGCCCTGTTCTCGGTGATCGCGCCGCTGGCCGCGGGCGGCGGCACCGAGCTCATCCCCGAGTCGGAGCTCGTCGCCTATCCCGTCCAGGTGCGCACCCTGGTGCGCCTGTCGCTGCTGCTGACGCCGCTCAACATCGCGTGGTACTTCCAGGTCTTCATCCTGATCGCAGCGACGTCGTACGCCGAACGAGGTCCGGCGGGTCCGCTGCCACCGCTCGGCGTGCTCCTCGTCTTCCTCGCAGCCTGCACCGCCGTCGGCCAGGCGATCGGCTGGACCCTGGTCGGCGTACGCCGGACGCGGCACGGCCGCCTGGTCACCTGGTCAGCGCTCGGTGTCGCGCTCGCCGTCGCCGGCTGGCTCATGTCGACCGACCGGGTGGCATCGCTGCTCGACCAGGCGCCGACCCGGCTGGTCCTCGACGCCCAGGGACAGGCGGTGCGCGCCGAGCCCGCTGCGCTCGCGACGGTGGGGGTGCTGGTGATCATCACGGTGGTCGGCTACCTCGTCGCCGTACGCCTCGCGTCCTGGGCGCTGCGACGGCCGAGCGACCTCGGGATCGACGGTCCGCTCGCTCGTCCCCTGCGCCGCCGCCCGGACCCGAAGACGGAGCTGGCCGCGCTGGTGCACGTCGACCGGGCCTCGGTCTGGCGGTCTCCTCCCCTCCGGCGCGGCCTGGTCGTGCTGGCGCTCCTGCCGGTCGCTGCCGCGGCGGTCGCGAGCCTGCCGTGGTCGTCGATCGCGCTGCTGCCACCTCTGGTGTCGTCGGGTGCCGCACTGCTCTTCGGCGTCAACGCGCTCTCCCTCGACGGGTCCGGTGCCACCTGGGTCGCCACGCTGCCGCACGACCAGTCGCTGGTGCTGCGCAGCAAGGCGCGCGTCGTGCTCGAGGTCGTCGGAGGTGCGGTCCTCCTTGTGCTCCTCGGGTCGTCCGTGCGCGCGAGCACGCCACCGGACGCGGTCGACCTGCTCTGCGCCGCCGGGGCGTCGGTGAGCTGCACCGCCGTCGTCGTCGCGACGTGCATGCGGCTCTCGGTGACGCGCCCGCACCGGGCCGATCTGAGGGGCGCGCGCGACACCCCGGCACCGCCGGGCACCATGGCGGTCTACTCCGCTCGCCTGGCGCTGGTGACCACGGTCATCGGGCTGGTCTTCTCCGTCGGAACCTTCGGTGGCTCGGTGCTGGTGCCGCTGCTCGTGACCGCCGTGCTGCTGAGCTGGGCCGGTGTCCACTGGATGCGCACCCAGCGGATCTGGGCCGACACGGAGCGTCGCTCGCTCGTCGTCGCACGGGTCTCCAGCGGCTGAGAACGACCCCAGTTGGTGACGCTCCGCGACTACCCGCAGGTGCGGGGGCGGTGTCACGCTCGGTAGACCTCATCGTCTGCTCCGATCAGGTGACCCTCACACCGGGCTCCTCGATTGGTCACTCAGCGTCGACCGAACGGACGAGACCGCTCGCCAAACGTCTCAACCGGGCGTCCAACTCTTCCACTTTGGTCACGCAGGGCTACTAATGGTCGAGGAGCCGACCGACGTCGAGTGGGCTCTCGCCGGGGTCTTCACCTCGGCCCGAGGTGGCAGTGTCGTCCGCGATCACGCGAGGCGCCGTCTCCGCCGGGTCGGAGCGGATCGGTGACCGCTGGACCGCGCTGAGCGCGGTCGCTCTAGGCCGAGGTCCTCATGGGTCGTCGCACAGTTCTGCTCGTCGCTGCTCTCGTCGTGGCCGCGTTGGGCACCGTCCTGGTCTTCCTCTACGCCAGCAACGCGCAGAACGCGGCCCAGGAGGGCCAGTCGCTCGTCAAGGTCCTTGTGGCGACGTCGAAGATCGAGATCGGCACCACGGGCACGGCCGCGTCCGCCAACGGCGCGTTCGAGGAGCAGCAGATCCCCAAGTCCACCGCGGTCGACGGTGCCCTGGCCAACGCGACCCCGATCGCCAACCTCGTCGCCCTCGTGCCCGTCTTCCCCGGCCAGCAGATCATCGGCCAGCAGTGGGGCGCCACCCAGCAGACCTCGGGCCTCGCCCTGCCGGCCGGCACCATCGCGCTGTCGGTGCAGCTCGGTGACCCGGAGCGCGTCGCCGGCTTCGTCTCCCCCGGCTCGACAGTGTCGTTCTTCGCGCAGCCGTCCAACGGCGCCACCGACTCCGTGCGGACCCTGCTCACCCACATCCAGGTGATCGCGGTCGGCCCGTCGACGGTCGTGTCCAGGACGACCGGCGCCACGACCGGCGCCGACGGATCGGGCACGAACGGGTCCGGCAACACCGAGCAGATCCCCACCGCGATCCTGACGGTCGCAGTCACCCAGGCGCAGGCCGAGAAGATCATCTACGCCTCGGGCAAGGTCTCGGGAGCCACCTACAGCGCTCTGTGGTTCGGCCTCGAGGACAAGTCCTCGAAGGTGACGCCCAACGACCCGGGCATCGGCGCGAAGAACCTGTTCGGCTAGGTCGGGGCCGGCGCGAGGTCGGTCAGCGACTCGTCGCGACGCACCGCACGTCCACCCGCCACCGTCGAAGCACGAACCGCGCCCGTGAACCGCGACCAGACAAGGACAGGACCGAGGCCATGACAGCGATCGTCGAGTTCGACCCGCTGGGTGCTGAGTCGATCAAGAGCGCTCTCGGCCCCGATGCCGCGCTCCTGCCGGGGCTCGATGCGCTCACCGCGCACCTCGAGCTCAACGTGTTCGAGGACTGCGTCGTGCTCGGCCCGAGCGTCGACCAGCAGGACGTGTTCGCTCTCGCCGAGGAGATGCGCCTGCGGCGTCCGAGCCTGGGCGTGGTCATGGTGCGTCGCCGCATCGACACCGCGATCCTCTCCGATGCCCTGCGCGCGGGGGTCCGCGAGGTCATCCAGGAGCGCGACCTCGCCGGCCTGACCGCAGCCGTACGTCGTCAGCGTGAGATCGCCGTCCGCCTGCGCGAGTCGGTCGACAACCCGGAGGGCGCCGCGCCGCAGACGCACCGAGGGCGCGTGGTCACCGTGTTCTCGGCCAAGGGCGGCTGCGGAAAGACGACGCTGTCGACCAATCTCGCGGCCGCGATCGCTCAGTCCGGCAGGGGATCCGTAGCCCTCGTCGATCTCGACCTCGCCTTCGGCGACGTCGCCATCGCGCTGCAGCTGTTCCCGACGCACACCATCGCCGACGCCGTCCCCATCGGCGAGGACCTCGACGGACCGTCGCTGACCTCGCTGCTCACGACACACCGATCCGGACTGCAGGCGCTCGTCGCGCCGATGGGGCCGAGCGCGGCCGAGACCATCAGCACCGACCTCGTCGTACACATCCTCGAGCTGCTGCGCGACGAGTTCGACTACGTCATCGTCGACACCCCACCGGCCCTCGATGACCACGTCCTCGCGGCGTTCGACCGCAGCGACGTGGTGGCGCTCATCGCCACGCTCGACATCCCCGCGCTGAAGAACCTCAAGCTGACGCTCGAGACCCTCGACCTGATCGGGTTCTCGCGCGACCGGTTGAAGATCGTCCTCAACCGGTCCGACTCGAAGGTCGGTCTCGCGCTCTCCGAGGTGGAGAAGACGCTCAAGGCGCCGATCGTGGCGCAGATCCCGTCGAGCCGCGACGTTCCCGCGTCGACCAACCGCGGCGTCGCCCTCGTGAGCGACGACCCGAAACACCCCGTGAGCCTGGCCATCTCGGCGTTCATCGACGACTACGTCGTCCTGACTACCGACGACGCCATCCCGCCGCAGATGCGAACCGACCGGCGCTCGCGCCGGTGGAGGAGGTAACCCGTGAGCCTGACTGACCGCCTTGCCCAGGCACGGCGCGGACGCTCCGGCACCGCTCCCGAGGCCGGTGTCGACGCCAATGCCGCACGTGCGCGCCGGGGTGCCCCCGAGGACCCGTTCGCCGAGCTCAAGCGCGCTGTGCACGCCAGCCTGCTCGAGAGCCTCGGCCCGCAGCTCTACGACTCGCGCCTCAGCGAGGAGGAGCTCGAGTCACGAGTGCGAGTGACGCTGCAGGAGGTCCTGTCCCATGAAGAGACGCCGCTGACCACCAGCGACCGGGCCCGCCTCACGCAGGAGATCTCGGACGACATCCTCGGCTACGGCCCGCTCGAGCCCTACCTGCGCGACCCCGAGGTGACCGAGGTCATGGTCAACGGACCGACGACGATCTACGTCGAGCGGGCGGGACGCCTCTACCCTGCCGAGGGTCGGTTCACCGACGAGGCGCACCTGCGTCGCACGATCGACAAGATCGTCGCGCGGGTCGGCCGTCGCGTCGACGAGTCGTCGCCGATGGTCGATGCCCGGCTCCCCGACGGCAGCCGCGTCAACGCCGTCGTGCCCCCGCTGTCGATCGACGGACCGAGCCTGACCATCCGCAAGTTCGCCACCGACGCCTACGAGGCCGAAGACCTCGTGTCGTTCGGCTCGATCACGACCACCGTCGTCGACTTCCTGGCGAGCTGCGTCAAGGGCCGGCTCAACGTCATGGTCTCGGGCGGCACTGGTGCAGGAAAGACGACGACGCTCAACGTGCTCTCCTCGTTCATCCCTGACGACGAGCGCATCATCACGATCGAGGACGCCGCAGAGCTGCAGCTGCACCAGGACCACGTGGTCCGGCTGGAGTCGCGTCCGCCCAACATCGAGGGCAAGGGCGAGGTCAAGATCCGCGACCTGGTACGCAATGCCCTGCGGATGCGCCCGGACCGCATCGTGATCGGAGAGGTTCGCGACGCGGCCGCGCTCGACATGCTCCAGGCGATGAACACCGGCCACGACGGCTCGATCTGCACCGCGCACTCCAACAGCCCGCGCGACACCCTCTCCCGCATCGAGACCATGGTGCTCATGGCAGGCGCGGACCTGCCGCTCAAGGCGATCCGCGAGCAGGTCGCCGGCGGGTTCGACCTCATCGTGCACCAGTCGCGCTTCCGAGACGGGTCTCGACGTATCACGCACGTGACCGAGGTCGTGGGCATGGAGGGTGACGTCATCACGCTTCAGGACCTGTTCCTGTTCGACTACACAGCGGGCTACTCCGCAGAGGGGGCCCCGCTCGGCACGCTGAAGTCGACCGGGCTGCGCCCGAAGTTCCTCGACAAGCTCTCGGCCAACGGCGTCACCGTCGATGCCTCGATCTTCGCGTTCGAGAAGTTCGGGGTGTGAGCATGGTGACCATGCGGGTGCGTCGCGCCCTGGTCCGGGCCGGGGTCGGCGCGGGAGTCCTCGTCACTGCTCTTGCGACGACCACTCCGGCCTTTGCCATCGGCGGCCAGATCCTGACTGCCACACCGCAAGCCGACGGTCACCTGTCGGTGGTGTTCACCGCGACCGGGACGGCGGGGACCACGACGATCGATCCGGCGAGCGTGTCGGTCAGCATCGACGGCCAGCAGGTGCCGTCGACCGCCAAGCCGATCGCGAGCTCCGCGGTCGCACCCACGCGCAGCACCATGCTCGTGATGGACGTGAGCGGCAGCATGACCGCCCTCACCGCCGACGGGAAGACCACCCGCATCGCGGCGGCGAAGTCGGCCGCCAGTTCCTTCCTGGCGAACGTCCCCCGCGACGTCCTCGTCGGGCTCGTGACATTCGGCGACAGCGCGACGGTCAGAATCGCCCCGACCACCGACCGCGGGTCCGTCAGCCGGGCTGTCGACTCCCTCACGCCGAAGGGCAGCACGCGGTTGTACGACGCCGTCGCGCTCGCTGACGCGACGCTCGGCACCACCGGGATCCGAAACCAGCTGCTGCTCTCCGACGGCATCGACGAAGGCAGCACGGCCACTCTCGCGAGTGCAGCGTCGAGCATCACGTCGTCGGGCGTGACTGTCGACGCCGTCTCGCTGGGCACCGACAAGACTCAGCTTGCTGCGCTGACTGCCCTGACGAAGGCCGGCACCGGCTCGGTGATCGCGACGAACGATGCCGCGAAGCTCGCGACCGCCTTCGCGGCGGTCGCCCAGAGCCAGGCCTCCCAGGTCGTCATCGATGTCATCGTGCCTCCGAACGTCGCGGGCACGTCGAAGAACGTCACCGTGTCCGCCATCGCAGCGGGTCAGACCGTGGGTGACTCCGGCAACTTCATCCTTCCGGCTGTCCCGACGAGCGGCCCCACCGACGCTGGCGGTGCCTACGGCCCGCAGCCGGTGGCGAGTGTCGACCCCGGTCTCACGACGCGCGGCTGGTTCCTCCCGCTCGCGATCGGGCTGCTGGCGCTGGGTCTGTTCATCCTGCTCGCCGTCGCGTTCACCTCGACCGACAGGGACAGCCAGACCACCGGCCGTGTGCGGCGACGCCTCTCGCGCTATTCGCTCAGCCCCCGGACCGAGAAGCCGGCGTCGGCCGTGCCGACATCCGGTGCGCTCGGCCAGAGCAACGTCGCACGGTCGGCGGTCGAGCTGGCCGGCCGCGTCGTGCAGCGTCGCGACATCGACACCGGCCTCGGCGCCAAGCTCGAGGCCGCCGGCCTCCCGCTGCGATCGGCGGAGTGGGCGCTCATCCACGTCGGGATCGCGGTGCTGGGAGCTCTCGTCGTCACCCTGCTCACCGGCTTCAACCTGCTCGCGACCCTTCTCGGCCTCGTGATCGGGCTGCTCGCCCCGTTCGCCTACCTCTCCTTCAAGGAAGGCCGCCGCAAGGCAGCGTTCGCGCAGGCCCTGCCCGACACCCTGCAGCTCCTCGCCGGGTCGCTCGCGGCCGGCTACTCGCTCCCCCAGGGCGTGGACACCGTCGTACGCGAGTCGACCGGCCCCATGGGCGCCGAGCTCAACCGGGCACTCGTCGAGGCCCGCCTCGGCGTTCCCATCGAGGACGCTCTCGAGACCGTCGCCACGCGGATGGGCTCGGTCGACTTCGCCTGGGTCGTCATGGCCATCCGCATCCAGCGCGAGGTCGGCGGCAACCTCGCCGAGGTCCTGACCCAGGTCGCAGCCACGATGCGCGAGCGCGAGCGACTGCGGCGTCAGGTCGAGGTGCTGTCGGCCGAGGGTCGGCTCTCCGCCGTCGTGCTCGGCGGACTGCCGGTCGTCTTCATCGTCTATCTGGTGCTCGTCCGCCCCGAGTACATCGGTCTGCTCGTCACCACCCCGCTGGGGATCCTCATGATCATCATGGGCGTGACGCTGTTGGCTGTGGGAACTCTGTGGCTCCGCAAGGTCGTCAAGGTGGAGGTCTGACCATGCAGAACTGGGTGCTCTACGCAGGTCTCCTCGCGGTCTTCGTCGGCATCGTGGGCGTCGTCTCCACCATGTTCGTCGGAACCGAGCGCGCGGGGGTCGGGCGCTCGCTGGCGGCCGTGGAGGCCATCAGCGCCGCTCCGGACCCGATGCGTCGGGAGCTGGAGAAGCCGTTCAACGAACGCGTCACCGGACCCTTCTTCAGCCGCCTCACCGAGCTCGGCCGGCGCTTCACACCTGAGGACCAGGCGGCGCGGCTACGCCGCAAGCTCGACCTCGCCGGCAACCCGGCCGGGTGGGACACCGATCGCGTGCTGGCCTTCACGATGCTCGGGCTCCTCGTCGGCGGCGTCACCGGATTCCTGGTGCCGCTGCTGTTCGGCAACGTCCTCTGGGCCCTGACCTTCGGTGTGGGGCTCGGGGTGCTCGGTCTCTTCGCACCCAATCTCTTCCTCTACCAGAAGGCCTACGACCGGTCGGCTCGCGTCACTCGCGAGCTCCCCGATGCCTTGGACCTGCTGGTGATCTCGGTCGAGTCCGGCCTCGGTTTCGACGCGGCCCTCTCGCAGGTCGCGCGCAACACCGAAGGCCCGCTCGCCGACGAGTTCTTCCGAGTCCTGCAGGAGATGCAGCTGGGCACGGGTCGCGCCGATGCCATGCGAGCCCTCGCTGACCGGACCGACGTGACCGACCTGCGGGGTTTCATCACCTCGATGGTGCAGGCCGATGCGTTCGGCATCCCGATCGCGAACGTCCTGCGCATCCAGGCCCGCGAGATGCGCATCCGCCGCTCGCAGCGCGCCGAGGAGGCTGCGCAGAAGGTGCCGGTGAAGATCTTGTTCCCGCTGATCTTCTGCATCATGCCGACGCTGTTCATCGTCATCATGGGCCCGGCGGCGATCCAGATCGTCTCGTCGTTCTCCGGCTTCTGACACGCCTCGTCGGCGCACAGCCGGATCACCTCGACCACGCGCAGAGCGCGCTCGGCGAGCAGGTCCGACCCCTGCGAGGGAATCGGGACCAGGGTCTACTCGGTGAAGACGCGGGTGTCGACGAGCTGTTCGGCGACAAGGTCTCCGGTGCGCTCATAGCGGGCCTGGTCGAACCGCTTGCGAAACTCCATGTCGACCCATGACATGCCACCACGGTTCTTCTCGATGGTGAGCACGGCGTAGTTGCGGAAGCGCTCGGTGTTGGCCGCGCCATAGACCAGATGGTGACGCGCCACGACATCGAACTTCTCGTTGAGGACGAGCACCGCGTCCGCTTCGTACGCCAGCGCCGAGGCACCACGCAGGTGCTGCGTGCGCAGCCGCCTGCCCTCGGCGATGCCCAGCGAGTCGCTCGCCGAGATCGCCAGCACCGGGGCCTCGACCGTCAGAGCGAGGTCCTTGAGCTCGCCGGCGACCCGCGCCATGCGCTGCTCCTCGTCGTAGGTCGCGATCCCTGTCGTCACCTTCTGCACGTAGTCGACGACCACGAGCGGGTGGCGCCCGTCGCGGTCGGCGATCGTGGCTGCGGCCGCCGCGATCTCCGAGGTCCCGGTGCGTACTCCCCCGCGCAGCACGTGAAGCCGCTCGAGATCACCTGAGATCGCCGAGAGCGCCACGGCACCGCCAGGTGTCTCTGCCAGCTTGTCCGACAGCGACATCGCCGTGCCGTCGCCTTCGACCAGAGCCCGGACCGCCTTGAGCGACACGGCATCCTGGCCCGCCCGCTCACCCGCCTCCGCCGCGAGCAGCCGCTCCAGCAGGGTGACGGCGTCGTGCTCGAACGACACGTAGAGCACCTGGTGCCCGTCGCTCAGTGCCTGGCGCGCGACCTGCAGCGCAAAGGTCGTCTTGCCCAGACCCTGAGGCCCACCGAGCAGCGTCAGCTCACCGGGGCGCAGGCCACCGGACAGGTAGCCGTCGAGCGGATCGAAGCCGGTCGCCCAGGGGCGCAAGGTCGCCGCGTCGCCCCGGCGCAGCCTCGAGTCGGTGGAGGCGAGGACGTCGGAGAGGCGGAACAGCCGGACTGTCGTGCCGATGTCGTCGATCATGTGCTCATGCAAGCAGAGCGACGCCGTCCTGGCGCCCGTCGCACGGTTGAGATCGGACCGCCGAAGACACACATCGGCGCGGCGCGAGGCACTGAGGTGCCTCGAGGCCGAGCGGTGTGCGACCGTCGGTGCCTGTGAGCACCCAGTCGGTGATGAGCCGTCTCCGCGGGTCGACCGATCCCGCCGAGGCGATCGTCGCGGTCGTCCGCCTCGGCGTCCTTGCGCTGTGCGGGCTCCTGAGCGTGCTCGCCGCCGAGAGCAAGCAGGTGCCGCGACCTGCCCTCGTGCTCCTTCTGATCCTTGCAGTGGCGATGAGCGTCCCGGTGCCGAACGGGGCCGTCCGCACCGGTCGACCCTTCTTCGAGGCCCTGGTCGCCTCGGCCATCATCGGTCTGTATTCGCTCGAGAATCAGGCGACGACCGCCGATATGGCGTCGTCCCTGCCCGATCCGCTCCTTCCTTACCTCGTGGTCCCCCCGCTCGCTGCTGGCCTTCTCTCAGGTGCCGGTGCCGCGGTCGGAGCGTCGACCATCTCGCTCGTCGTCCTGATCGTGACGCGCGGACGGGAAGGCGACCTGTCAGCGAGCAAGACGCCCATCGCCGAGTGGGTGGGCCTCGGGCTCGCGACCGGCCTCGTCGGTGCCTGGGCCCGCTCGGTCGCCACTGCCGAAGGCCCGGTCAACTCGACCTACGTCGCGGCCCACCGGCTGCTCACCCGGCTGCGCGACGTCGCCCGGGCCCTCCCGACCGGTCTCGACGAGGTGACCCTCGCTCAGCAGGTGCTCAGCTCCATGAGCACCG
This sequence comes from Candidatus Nanopelagicales bacterium, assembly GCA_031360335.1. Classification (GTDB taxonomy): domain Bacteria; phylum Actinomycetota; class Actinomycetes; order S36-B12; family CAIYMF01; genus Longivirga. The sequence continues at coordinate 3,411 of JANMBJ010000049.1, read as the reverse complement.
ACCTCGGCTTCGAGCGGGCGGCGCTCTATGCGCGCTCCGAGGGTGGCGTGCTCATGCCGCTCGCCTACTCCGGCACCGACCATGTCGACTGGTTGCCCAGCCCTGAGGAGGGAATCTGGGGCAAGGTCTGGCAGAGCGGCCAGGTGGTGCAGCAGACGGGGACGTTCAGCGATCCGAGCACCGGGCACTCGGCCGTGCTCGCCCTGCGGCTGGGCGACCGACGAGTCGGTCTCATCGGCATCGAACGCGTGGGAGGTCCGTGGTCGGCCCGGCACCTCGCCCGGGCTCAGGCGCTCGCCGACGATGCTGCGCTCCGCATCGACACCGGGCAGCTCTTCTCCGAGGTCCGCGCTCTGGCGACGGTGGAGGAGCGCCGCCGCCTGGCCCGCGAGATCCATGACGGCATCGCGCAGGAGGTCGCCTCGCTCGGCTACGTCGTCGACGACCTGCTCCACCGCCCGCTCGACCCTGACGCGATCACCGATCTGCTCACGCTGAGACGCGAGCTCACCAGGATCGTCGACGAGCTGCGACTCTCGATCTTCGACCTGCGCAGCGACGTGCAGCCCGCGGCGGGCCTCGGGGCAGCCCTCACCAGCTATGTGCGCTCCGTGGGCACGGCCGCCGGCCTCACGGTGCACCTGGTGCTCGACGAGTCCGCCTACCGCCTGCCCATCGAGGCCGAGACCGAGCTGCTCCGCGTCGCGCAGGAGGCGATCACCAACGCCCGAAAGCACGCCCGCGCGCGCAACCTGTGGGTCACCTGCCGGGTCGACCCACCGCGGGCGTTCCTGCGCATCGCCGACGACGGCAGAGGGCTCGGCACACCACGCCAGGACTCGTTCGGACTCGAGATCATGCGCGAGCGGGCGGCACGCCTCGGGGCCGGCCTCACGGTCCGCAACCGCGTCGGTGGAGGCACCGTCGTGGAGGTCACGCTGGGAGCCACCCCGCGGGCCCGCGAGAACGCCACGGCCACGCGAGACTGACGGGAGCGACACTGGTCGGGGGTCGCATGACATGATCGAACCGACATCCGGCTGAAGGGGGGTCCCCGGTGGCGATCAGCGTGCTTCTCGTGGACGACCACGAACTCATTCGTCAGGGACTGCGACGCGCTTTCGAGCGCGACGGCGACTTCGAGGTCGCCGGCGAGGCATCGACGCTCGCCGACGCCCGACGGCTCCTGAGCCTGCTCACCCCCGATGTCGTCATCCTCGACGTTCGCCTGCCCGACGGCAACGGCCTCGAGGCCTGCCGCAAGGTGCGCGCCGACAACGCCGAGATCGGCATCGTCATCCTCACGATGTACGCCGGTGACGACCAGCTCTTCGAGGCGCTCGAGGCCGGAGCGTCTGCGTTCGTCCCGAAGAACGCCCCGTCGGAGGAGGTCGTCGCGGCCGCGCGGCACGCCGCGAGCACGCCGCGCTCGTTCACGGCCAACGACCTCAGCGAGGCGATGAAGCGCAAGCTCTCGCCGAGCGGCCCTCAGCTCAGCCCGCGCGAGCGCGAGGTGCTCGGACTCCTCGCCGACGGGCTCGGCGTCGCCCAGATCAGTCGGCAGCTCTACATCAGCGAGTCGACCACCAAGACCCACATCAGCAAGCTCTACGAGAAGCTCGGCGCCGGCAACCGCGCGCAGGCTCTCATGACGGCTCTCAAGCTTGGCCTCCTCAAGCGTGAAGAGAACGGACCGTAACCAAGGCTGACCTCGATAGCCGTTCGGTCGATGCCGTTCAGGCTTGTTGACTGACCAGGACCGCCTTCTTGACCGATCATTTCGTCACTCTCCGCTGCCACCCTTAGGCGTGCCCCGAAAGGTCCGGGGACATCGCAACCGGAGGGGCACCCCCACATGATCACTCGCATCCGCACCACACTCCGTCGTGACGAGGGCGCTTCCGCCGTCGAGTACGGCCTGCTCGTCGCGGCCATCGCCGCCCTCATCGTCGCCGTCGTCTTCGTGCTCGGCGGCAAGGTCAAGGCCGCCTTCTCGACCACCTGCACCGCGATCTCCTCCGGCCAGGGCGGCGCCGCCTGCTGATCCTCGGCAGTGCTGATCTGACGATCTGCAGACCTCGTCGTGGTGGGTGGCATCTTCTCGGTGCCGCCCACCACGACCGGTTCTGGCCACCCCACCACCCCACCAGCCGTCGGGAGCGACGTGCTCACTACCGCACCGCACACCGACGGCACGCCGGACGACACGGCTGCAACCGCCGCCGCAGTCGACGCAGGTCTCGAGCCGCAGGAGTCTCTGCCTGCGTCGTCGTCCCGCTCCCTCGCGAGCCGGCCCGTCCCGTGGCTGCTGCTCGCCGGTCTCGTCGCACTGCTGGCGCCCCTGCGCGGCGGCCTCGGTCCGGTCCGCGACATCAACGACCTCTACTGGCACCTCATCTACGGCCAGGAGCTGCTCAGCGGGACGCCGATCGTCGACGCCGGTCGCGGCTGGTCGTTCGCGCCCGTCGCCGACACCTGGATCAGCACCCAGTGGCTCGCCGAGCTGCTCTTCGGCAGGCTCGAGCAGCTCGGCGGCGTGCAGGCGATGCTCGTCTACCGCGCCGTCGCCGAGCTCGCGACGATCGCCCTGCTCGCCGCGGTGACGCTCGTGCGTCGCCCGGTCCGAGCCGGTGTGTGGATGTTCACCCTCGGTGCCGTGGCGGTCAGCTTCACCGTCGAGGAGCGCAGCCAGCAGGTGACGTTCCTGCTCGCACCGCTGGTCGGCTGGTGGGCACAGCGACTCTGGCGCGAGGGCAGGCTCCCGCAGTGGTGGATCGTGCTGCCCCTCATCGTGGTGTGGTCCAACATGCACGGCGGGTGGGTCATCCTCCCCGTCACCCTCGGCCTCGCGGCTCTCGCCCGTCTTGTCGACCACGGGCGGCGCGATCGCAGCGGATCGCTCGGCCTGCTGATCGCAGCGGCCTCAGCTCTCGCCTCCTGCGTATCGCCGTCAGGCATCGACAACCTGCTCGCACTGGTGCGCTTCTCCGCGAGCACCACCCTCATCATCGAGTGGCAGCCCGTCGTGCCGTGGAGCCCGGCTGCTGCGCCTCTCGTCCTGCTCGTGGTGACCATCGTGATCGCCTGGGCGAGAGGGGTTGTGCGCCCGTCGCGCGGCGAGATGCTGCTCGTCCTCGCGCTCGCGCTGTTCGGCCTCGTCGCCTGGCGCGACATCACACCGGCCGTCCTTCTCCTGTGCCCGATCGTCACCGGCACGGTCGCCCGCGCGATGGGTGAGAGCGACCCGACCGTCGAGCCCGGCCAGCGCCCGCCGTTGGCCCGCACGGCACTCGTGCTCGGTGTCGTCGGGGCGGTGATCGCTCTGACCCTCTCGGTGCGGCAGGCCCCGGTCACCGACCCCTCTGTACCGACACACCTCATCGACCGCATCGCGACGACGACGACCCCGCA
>JANMBJ010000040.1:0-12040 GCA_031360335.1 Candidatus Nanopelagicales bacterium | reverse complement strand
CGGCGACCCGCTCGACAAGAACACCGACTTGGGCGCGATCAACTCCGCGGCCCAGCTGGCGCGCATCCGCGAGCTGGTCGATGTCGGCGTGCAGGAGGGCGCGACGCTGCACCAGCCCGAGTGCGAGTTACCGGAACGCGGCTTCTGGTTCGCGCCCACGTACTTCACCGAGGTCGCGCCCGCGCACCGCATCGCGCGCGAGGAGATCTTCGGCCCGGTGCTCTCGGTGCTCACCTTCCGCACGCCGTCCGAGGCGATCGAGAAGGCCAACAACAGCCCCTACGGTCTCTCGGCAGGTATCTGGACCGACAAGGGCTCGCGCATCCTCAAGATGGCGAGCTCGATGCGGGCCGGTGTGGTGTGGGCCAACACCTTCAACCGCTTCGACCCGACGAGCCCGTTCGGCGGCTACAAGGAGTCCGGCTACGGCCGCGAAGGCGGACGCCACGGGCTCGCGGCGTATCTCCACGTCGACTAGCTCAGCCCTACCCCCCCGCCGGAACCGACGACACGAACTGGTCTGAGAGGACTGGACGCATGGCATCACGGCTCGAGGTCCGCAAGACCTACAAGCTCTACATCGGCGGCGCTTTCCCGCGCTCGGAGAGCGGTCGCACGTACGAGGTGACCGACCTCAAGGGACGCTTCCTCGCCAACGCCGCGCTCGCCTCGCGCAAGGACGCTCGTGACGCCGTCGTCGCCGCGCGCAAGGCGCAGCCGGGATGGGCCGGGGCCACGGCCTACAACCGGGGGCAGGTGCTCTACCGGGTCGCCGAGGTGATGGAAGGGCGTCGCGCGCAGTTCGTCGACGAGGTGTCGCGTGCCGAGGGCCACACGTCGCGTCGCGCCGAGTCGGTCGTCGAGGCGGCGATCGACCGGTGGGTCTGGTACGCAGGCTGGGCCGACAAGATCGCGCAGATCCTCGGTGGCACCAACCCGGTCGCCGGTCCCTACTTCAACTTCTCCATCCCCGAGCCGACCGGCGTCGTCGCGGTGGTGGCCCCGCAGGAGTCGTCGCTGCTGGGCCTCGTGTCGGTGCTCGCGCCGGTCATCGTGTCGGGTAACACCGCGGTGGTGCTGGCCTCGGAGCTGCGCCCGCTCGCGGCGATCTCGCTGTCGGAGGTGCTCGCGACGTCCGACCTTCCGGGCGGTGTCATCAACCTGCTCACCGGTCACGTCGCCGAGGTCACGCCATGGCTCGCCGCGCACATGGACGTCAACGCGATCGACCTAGCCGGTGTCGACGACCGCGCGCTGAGGACCCAGCTCGAGATCGCGGGCGCCGACAACGTCAAGCGCGTGCGCCGGCCGGACACCGACGACTGGGCTGCCGACCCCGGCCTCGGGCGGATCCGGTCGTTCCTCGAGACCAAGACCGTCTGGCACCCGATCGGGGTCTGATGACGCGACGGTGCGGCCCTCGCGCGGGATGATCGAGCCAGCGTCATCAGTCAGAGCAGCGTCGACCGCGTCGCTGCTCAAGGACGCGCGAGCACGAGGGAGCAGACGTGACCAAGACGGAGCCTGCGCCGGACCTCGCACGCGGCGACCGCGTCGCCGAGTGGTACGCCGAGCAGCTCAGACGTCGCGCGACGACCAGCGTCGAGCTGGCCGAAGGCGCCTGGGCGCTCTCGACACCCGAGTGGCCGCGTTCCTACGCCGGCAACGGGATCCTCGTACGCCGCGACCCCGGCGCTGACGCGCTGCTCGCCTGGGGTGACGAGCGGCTCGGTGGGGCCGGTCTCGACCACCGCTACGTCATGGCGTTCTGCGACCTGTCCGAGGGGACCCGGTCTGGTCTGGCGGCGGCGGGGTTCGAGCTCGAGCCCGAGATGTTCATGGCGCGTCCCACGTCGCTCGGCCTGCTGCACGCACCGACCGCGATCCGCGTCGAGGTACTCCCGTCGGACGAGTCCGGGGCGCTGACCGAGCGACTCTGGCGCGAGGTGTGGAACCCGTCGTTCGACGACGAGACGGTGCGTCAGCTCGCTGGGCGAGCCGACGTGAGCACCCGCTCCGGACCCCTGGTCACCTTCGTCGTACGTGACCCCGCGAGCGGCGAGCCCGTGTCGCGGCTCGATGTCGCCGTGATGGGCGACACGGCGGAGATCGACGCGGTCGTGACCTTCCCCGACTACCGGGGGCACGGCCATGCGGGCGCGCTCCTCGCCGCGGGAGTCGCCGAGATCGCTTCTCGTGGATGCGATCTCGCCGTGCTGACAGCCATCCCGGGTGACTGGCCGTGCACGTGGTACGCCCGGCGCAGCTTCGCGAGGGTCGGTGACTCGTGGGTGGCGACGCTGGTGGCGAGGGCTCCCGCAGGATCGAGCGGTCCCTCCGCATGACAGCGCGTGCGGCGCCCGGCGCGCACGCCCTCCCCGTGACGGCGTACCCCCCGCACCTGCCGAGCAGGGTCTCGACGTGACAGCGGCCGCGGCTCTGCCGGTGCATGCTCTCCTTGTGACAACGTCGCTTCTCCTGCCGTGCGGAGTCTCGACGTGACGGCACGCGTCGTGCTCCCGTGCGGGCCCTCCGGGTCAGGGAAGACACGCATCGCGACCCACAGCGGGCTGCCGGTGTTCCGTCTCGACGACTTCTACAAGGACGGCGACGACCCGTCGATGCCCTATTCCTACGAGCTCGGCATCCCCGACTGGGACGACGTCGGCACCTGGCACGCCGACCGTGCGGTGAACGCCCTTGTCGCGATCTGCCACGACGGCCGCGTCGAGGTTCCGTCGTACGACATCGGGCTGAGTCGCGCCGTGGGCACGTCGGTGTTCGACCGTGGCGACGCTCCTGCCGTTGTGGCGGAGGGTGTCTTCGCCGCGGAGATCATCGACGGCTGCCGCGAGCGCGGCCAGCTCGCCGACGCCGTCATGCTGCGGCGCGCCCCGTGGAAGAACTTCGTACGCCGCTTCGCCCGCGACCTCGCCGAGCGCCGCAAGCCCCCCGTCACGCTGTGGCACCGAGGCCGCCTCCTCATGCGCGAGGAACCACACCTCGTCGCCGTGGCCACCGCGAAGGGCTGCCGCCCGATCGACGCACGCGGCCTCGAGCAGCTCCTGAGCAAGCTCGCGACCAGTGTAGGCACGCGATGACGACGCGGTTCACCCTCGTCACTGCGATCGCGGCGGCACCCGAGGACGTGTTCGACCTGTCCCTCGACACCGGGCTGCACCTGCGCTCCATGCGCGGCTACGCCGAGGAGCTGCTCAGCGTCGATCCCGGCCGCACGCTCAGCACCGGCGACGAGGTCACCTGGCGCGCCCGGCACTTCGGGATCCGCTGGACCATGACCGACCGCATCATCGAGCTCGAGCGCCCGCGCCGGTTCGTCGACGAGCAGGTACGAGGCCCCTTCAGCACCTTCCACCACGTCCACGAGTTCGCTCGGGACGCCGCCGGCACCGGCACCGTGATGACCGACCACATCACCTTCGACGCACCGTGGTGGATCCTCGGCGACGCCGTCGAGCGCCTGGCACTGGCCGCCCGCATGCGCCACCTCATCACCGTCCGCAACACCCACCTCAAGCACGAGTGCGAGACCCCACCCACCTGACCCGCCTTGCTGGCGCCGGCGTTCCTGCCGCAGTGCGGCTATGACCCCCTCGGCGTCCGTGCCGTACTTGCCGGAGCCGTCCGCCTCGCCGAGAACGCGTCGCTGCGGCCAGGCGAAGTCGGCGAAATAGCGCGCCCCCGAGCGGTCACGCACCTCGTACGCGAGCTCCGGGCGTGGCAGTCCCTCGAGCGCCATCCACCCCCGCGAGCGGCTCTCCGCAGGGACGTCGAGCACACCGCGCTGCGGTCTGACGAGCCGACCCGCCTCGATCGCCGCCCGGACGGCCGCGTAGGTCCAGCCCTGAACCAGAACCTCCTGCAGGGTCCACGGTCCTTCTCCGAGCGTGCGCCGCAGGTCCGCCACCGCTCCCTTACTCCGTGACGACTCCCTCATGCCGACAGGATGGCGGCGACAGGAGGACGGCAGCTGAGCCCGTCCACAGGCCCCGCGATGCTGCCCCAACTGAGGTTGAGGGACATCCCTCAGCAGCAGTTACGGCAGCATCGCAGGTCCGGTTCTGGGTTAGGACTCGGCGAGGAGGGCAGCGTAGGCCGGCTTTACGACCTGCTCGATGAGCTCGAGGCGCTCGTTGAAGGGGAGGAAGCTGCTCTTGAGTGCGTTGACCGTCACCCAGCGCATCTCCTCGAGGCCCCAGCCGAAGGCCTCGGAGAGCAGGAGCATCTCGCGGGTCATCGAGGTGCCCGACATGAGCCGGTTGTCGGTGTTGACGGTCACCCGGAAGCGCAGGCGCGAGAGCAGACCGATCGGGTGCTCGGCGATCGAGGCGGCGGCGCCGGTCTGGACGTTGGACGAAGGGCAGAGCTCGAGCGGGATCCGCAGGTCGCGGACATACTCCGCCAGGCGCCCGAGGTGGGCCTCGCCGTCGGCGTCGACCGTGATGTCATCGACGATGCGTACGCCGTGCCCGAGACGCTCGCAGCCACAGAAGGCCACCGCTTCGTGGATGCTCGGGAGCCCGAAGGCCTCACCCGCGTGGATCGTGATGTGACAGGACTCGCCCCGGATGTACTCGAACGCGTCGAGGTGACGTGACGGCGGGAACCCCGCCTCCGCGCCCGCGATGTCGAAGCCCACGACCCCCGCGTCGCGGTACTGCACCACGAGCTCGGCGATCTCGCGCGAGCGGGCCGCCGTGCGCATGGCGGTGAGGAGGGCCCGCACGAGGATCGGGTGCCCCGCCGCCGCGGCCAGCATCTCGCCCTCGCGGAACCCGTCGAGGACCGCCTCGACGACCTCAGTGAGCGCGAGCCCCTGGGTCACGTGCAGCTCGGGGGCGAAGCGCACCTCGGCGTAGACACAGCCGTCAGCAGCGAGGTCCTGCGCGCACTCGGACGCGACCCGTACGAGCGCCTCGCGCGTCTGCATGACGCCGACCGTGTGCGCGAAGGTCTCGAGGTAGCGCACGAGGGACCCGGAGTCGGCCGAGTCGACGAACCAGCGCTCGAGGGCGGCGGGATCGGTGCTGGGAAGGGCGTCATAGCCGTTCTGGGCGGCCAGGTCGATGATCGTGGACGGACGCAGCCCGCCGTCGAGGTGGTCGTGCAGGACGGCCTTGGGAGCCCGGCGTACGACGTCCTCCGGGAGCGCGGCACGCTGGCCGGCCTCGGGGTCTCGCGGGGTGGACGACGGGTGGATCGGACCGGTCTCGACGCTCATCCGATCACCGTACCCGCCCGACCCGATACGTCGGGCGACTGGACTCAACCTGCGGGGTGACGTGCCGATGACACACACGTGGACCCCCTGACCGCACCCGTGGAGACCTTCGACCGTGTCGAGGTGATCCGTCCTGCCGCCGTGCTCGAGAGCCGCGTAGCCACGCTCGTCCTCGGTGCCCTGCGCGCCGACGATGTCTCGACCGGTGGGGTCTGGAACGCCTCAGCCTCGGTCTGGCAGCGCTATGACCGCGCCTGGAACGGCGTGGGCGGCACCCGCGGCGACGCCCGCCTCATGGGCACCGTAGCGGTCATGTACGACACCCCGGTGCGCCACGAGGTCACCATCTACCGCGTCACGATCACGCCGGCCGGCTCGGCCCTCGGCTGGACCGTGAGCAGCCTCTGCGACGACGCCCTCGCCGCCGGCGGTCTCACCCTGGCCAGCTGCCCCCGCGCCGAGATCGCCAACGCCCCGCGCCGCGACCCGTTCAAGCCCGGCGACGAGCAGCGTTCCGACCGCCGCTCCCGCTGACGGGTGGGCCGTCGGCCTAGCGCCTCAGGTGGAAGTCTCCGACGATGCCGAGCGCCTTCTGGCGGTCGAGCTCCTCAGGCGGCACGACCGGCTCGCTCACCGACACGTCCTGCAGCTCGACCTGGTCCTCGACCGCGACGTGCGCCACCGACTCCAGCTCGTCCCACGTGATCCTGAACCGCTCGCCGTCGCTGCTCATGGCACCAGTGTGCCCCCAGGCCCAGGTCCGCGGAGCGTCAGTCGTCGCGGTGGGCCAGGGCTGGGGCGAAGGCTGGCAGGCAGACGGCGACGTACTCCGCGCCGTCGGGGGTCGAGTAGCGCACGCGCTCACCGGCTCGGGTGATCACGGCCTGACCGGCCGCGACGTCCATCGAGCCGTCGTCGTGCTCGACGCGAACGACGCCCCGCAGGACAACTGTGATCTCGTCGAAGCCGGGTGTCTGCGCCGGCTCCTCCCACCCGCCCGGCGCCACCATGTGCGCCACCGAGACCTGGGCAGTCCCGGTCGTCACGTGACCGACGAACTCGTCGATCGTCTTGCCGCCGGGGACGGGGATCCGGGTGGGCGCGGGGATGAGCTGCGGCACGGTCAGCCTCCGATGCGCTCGAGGACGAGGGGCAGGCGGTGCACGACGGTGCCGGCGTCGGCGATCTCGACTCCGCCGTCGAGGTCGGCGAGCGCCCGGGCGAACCGGTCGGCCTCGTCAGCGTGCAGGGTGAGCAGCGGCTGACCCGCCGTCACGAGGTCCCCCGGCTTGGCGTGCATCTCGACGCCGGCCCCGGCACTGACCGGGTCCTCCTTGCGGGCGCGGCCCGCACCGAGACGCCAGGCGCACACCCCGACCGCCAGTGCATCGAGACGCGACAGCACCCCCGACCGCTCGGCCACCACCACGTGCGACTCGGCGGCGACCGGAAGCGGGGCGTCGGGGTCACCGCCCTGTGCGGCGATCATCCGCCGCCAGGAGTCCATCGCGCGCCCGTCGGCGAGCACGTCGGCGGGGTCGGGGCCGCTGACACCGGCCGCCTCGAGCATCTCCCGGGCCAGCACGACGGTGAGCTCGACGACGTCGGCTGGGCCGCCTCCGGCCAGCACCTCGAGCGACTCGCGGACCTCGAGTGCGTTGCCCGCAGTGAGACCGAGCGGGGTGTCCATCGCGGTGAGCAGAGCGCGCGTCCGCACTCCGGCATCCTCGCCGAGCGCGACCATCGTGCGGGCGAGCTCGGCAGCCCGCTCGTGCGTCTTCATGAACGCACCCGACCCGACCTTCACGTCGAGCACGAGCGCGCCGGTGCCCTCCGCGATCTTCTTGCTCATGATGCTGCTCGCGATGAGCGGGATCGCCTCGACCGTGCCGGTGACGTCGCGCAGCGCATAGAGCTTCCTGTCGGCAGGAGCGAGCCCGTCGCCCGCGGCGCAGATGACCGCGCCGACGTCGCGCAGCACCGCGAGCATCTCGTCGTTGGTCAGCGACGCGCGCCACCCCGGGATCGACTCCAGCTTGTCGAGCGTGCCGCCGGTGTGACCGAGGCCTCGACCCGACAGCTGCGGCACAGCAGCACCGCACGCCGCCACGACAGGTGCCAGCGGCAGCGTGATCTTGTCGCCGACGCCACCGGTGGAGTGCTTGTCGGTGGTCGGGCGTCCGACGCTCGTGAAGTCCATTCGCTCGCCGCTCGCGATCATCGCGGCGGTCCAGCGGGCGATCTCGCGCGGCACCATGCCGTTGAGCAGGATCGCCATCGCGAGCGCTGACATCTGCTCGTCGGCGACCACGCCGCGCGTGTAGGCGTCGACGACCCAGTCGATCTGCGCATCCGTCAGCTCGTGCTTGTCGCGCTTCGCGACGATCACGTCGACGGCCGCGTAGGCCTCAGTCATGTGACTCCCCCGTCACCTTGTGGATGTCCTCCGCGCCGAACGCGAGAGGAAGCACCTCCGACATGGTCATGACGCCGTCGGGCGACATGACCTGGCACTGCGGGCCGCCGTTCTCCCACAGCAGCTGGCGGCACCGGCCGCACGGCATCAGGGCGTCGCCGTCGGCATCGACGCACGACACCGCGACCAGGCGTCCACCGCCGGACGCGTGCAGCGACGACACCATGCCGCACTCCGCGCAGAGCGCCACGCCGTAGGCCGCGTTCTCGACGTTGCAGCCCACCACGATCCGGCCGTCGTCGACGAGCCCGGCGACACCGACCTTGAACCTGCTGTACGGCGCGTAGGCGTTCTGCATCACTGCGACGGCCGCGGCGTGCAGCTGCGACCAGTCCACCTCGGGGGTCATCGGATCAGTGCTCCTGGCCCTTGATGTACGGCCTGCCGTCAGCGGCGGGCATGCGTAGTCGTTGGGATGCGAGCGACAGCACGAGCAGCGTCGCGACGTAGGGCGTGACGTAGGCGACCTGGTCGGGAAGCACGTCGGTCGAGCGGTACCACAGGAAGACGGCCACCGCGATCAGCACCGACCCGACGGCCGGCGTCACCTCCCGGCGGTAGGCCTTCCACATCGCGAAGAGGACGAGCCCGATCGTGATGACGAGGAGCAGCGCGTGCACCGCCTCACCACTGCGCAGCTGCATCGCCTGCGTGTATCCGAAGAGCAGCGAGCCCGAGGCGAGGCCGCCGACTCGCCAGTTGCCGAAGATCATGGCGGCGAGGCCGATGAAGCCCTGTCCCTGCGTCTGCCCCTCGCGGTAGATGCCCGAGAGGACCGTGGCGAGAACCGCTCCACCGAAGCCAGCGAGCCCGCCTGAGACGATGACCGCTACGTACTTGTGGAGATAGACGTTGACGCCCAAGGACTCCGCGGCGTACGGCGCCTCGCCGCAGGAACGCAGTCGCAGCCCGAAAGCCGTGCGCCACAGGACATAGAAGGTGACCGGAAGCAGCAGCACCGCGATGAACGTGGTGTAGGGGACGTCGTAGGTGATCGCGCGCAGGATGCTGGCGACGTCGGAGACGAAGAACCAGCCGTTGGACGCGATCGACGCGCACCAGTCGGTGAAGCTGTCGCCGCCGATCAGCGGGATCCAGTCCGGCATGGTCGGGAACGTGAACGTGCTGATGGGCGCGATCTGCGGCGACTGCGTGGGCTGCGTCGGAAAGGCGAGGGTCGACAGGTACTGCGTCACGCCGAGGCCCAGCAGGTTGATCGCGACACCGGAGACGATCTGATCGACCGCGAACGTCACGGTGGCGACCGCGTGCACGAGACCACCGATCGCACCGAACACGACTCCTGCGAGCAGCCCCCACCACGGTCCGTAGTAGGTGCCAGCCCAGCCGGCTCCCCACGTGCCCAGGATCATCATGCCTTCGAGGCCGATGTTGACCACGCCTGAGCGTTCCGACCACAGGCCACCGAGGCCGGCCATGCCGAGCGGGATAGCGAAGCCGATGGCCGCTGCGATCGTGCCCGCGGAGTCGAGCTCCTGAGCGCCGGTGATGATGCGTACGACCGACAGCAGCGCGACGAGTGATGACAGCGCCAGGGCGAGGCGCCAGCCGGTGAGCCTGACGGTGCGCTTCTGCACCGCGAGCGGTGAGAGCATCTCTCCCGGTGTGGGGAGCCCGAGCTTGGTCGTCATGCCGCCGCCTTCGCGAGCTCGGCGTCGGCCGCGAGCTGGCGCCCGACCTCGCGCTGCTGCGCTCGGATGCCGTAGCGGCGCACGAGCTCGTAGGCGATGACGACGGAGAGCACCGCGACGCCCTGCATGATCGTGACGATCTCTTTGGAGACGCCGGTGAGGTCGAGGATCTGCCGCGACACGTCGAGGAACGCCCACAGCAGCGAGCCGAACACGATGCCGATCGGCTAGTTGCGGCCGAGGAGCGCGATCGCGATGCCGGTGAAGCCGAGACCAGCGGGGAAGTCGAGGTTGTAGGCGTACGACGACCCCAGCAGCTGCGGCATGCCGATGAGCCCGGCCAGCGCGCCCGACAGGAGCATGACGTAGAGCACCATGCGCTTGGCGTTGATGCCGCTGGCGGCGGCCGCGGTCGGAGACAGCCCCATCGCCTTGAGGTCGAAGCCGAACCGGGTGCGGTTGAGCATCCACCAGTAGCCGACACCGACGGCGGCGGCCAGCAGGACCAGGCCGTAGACCGGCTCGGAGGCTCCCGAGATGACGCTGATGCCGGGCACGTGGCCGCTGTCGGGGATGACCGGCGTGCCGATGTTGTTGCTGCCCTCGGCGAGGACGCCGAAGCGGCCCTCGGTGAGCAGGAACGCGATGATGCCCGTCGCGACGTAGTTGAGCATGATGGTCGAGATGACCTCGCTGACGCCGCGACGGTTCTTGAGCACCGCGGCCACGCCCGCCCAGATCGCGCCCACGAGCATCGCGACGACCACGATGACCGCGACGTGCAGCACGGGCGGCAGCGAGACGGTGCCGCCCACGTAGGCCGCGAAGAGTGCGCCGAGGCGGTACTGCCCGTCGACGCCGATGTTGAACAGGTTCATCTTGAACCCGATCGCGACCGCGATTGCGGCGAGGTAGTAGGTCGTCGACAGGTTGAGCGTCAGCGACAGGCTGTCGGGCTGCGTGCCGTAGTCCCACATCTGCTGGTAGGTCTCCAGGGGCGGGTGCCCTGAGACCAGCAGGATCACCGTCGTGACGAGGACCGCGAAGGCGAGCGCCAACAACGGGGCCGCCAGGGCAAAGACGATTCTTCTCACGACTCACCACCTCCGACACCCGTCATCGCCGAGCCGAGCTGCTCCGGGGTCACCGTGAGCGGCTCGGCGTCGGCGACGAAACGGCCGCGCAACAGCACCTTGATGTGGTCCGAGAGCCCGATGAGCTCGTCGAGGTCGGCCGAGATCAGCAGCACACCAAGACCGGCGGCCCTGGCCTTGCGGATCTCGTCCCAGATCGCAGCCTGCGCGCCCACGTCGACGCCGCGCGTCGGGTGGGCCGCGATGAGCAGGCGAGGGTTGCCGCTCATCTCGCGTCCGACGATGAGCTTCTGCTGGTTGCCGCCAGACAGCGACGACGCCATGACGTCGATGCTCGGCGTGCGTACGTCGTACTCCTCGATGATGCGTGCGGTGTCGGCGCGCGCACCCTTGCGGTCGACGAGGATCCCCTTGGCGTTGGGCGCCTGCGTCTGGTGGCCGAGCACGCGGTTCTCCCACAGCGACGCCTCGAGCAGGAGTCCGTGGCGGCTGCGGTCCTCGGGGATGTAGCCGATGCCGGCCTCACGACGGGTGCGGGTGTTCCACCCGGAGATGTCCTCGCCCGCGAGCGCGATCGTGCCGCTCAACGGCGAGTGCATGCCCATGATGGTCTCGACGAGCTCGGCCTGGCCGTTGCCCTCGACACCGGCGATGCCGAGCACCTCACCGGCGTGGATGGTCAGCGCGATGTCGCGAAGGACCGCGCGACCGGCGTTGTTGTCGAGCGAGAGGCCGGCGACCTCGAGCACGACACGGTCGGTCACGGTCGACTCACGCGTCTCGGGCGACGGGAGCTCGCTGCCGACCATGAGCTCGGCGAGCTGGCGGGCATTGACCTCTGACGGCAGCACCGTGGTCACCGTGGTGCCACCGCGGATCACGGTGATCTCATCGGCGACCGAGAGCACCTCGTCGAGCTTGTGCGAGATGAAGATGACGGTGAGGCCCTGGCTCTTGAGCTCGGCCAGTGCGCCGAAGAGCTGCTCGACCTCCTGCGGCACCAGGACGGCGGTCGGCTCGTCGAGGATGAGCGTCCTGCAGCCGCGATAGAGGACCTTGATGATCTCCACGCGCTGACGGTCACCGACGCCGATGTCCTCGACGAGAGCGTCCGGGTCGACCGTGAGCCGATAGTTGCGGCCGATCTCCTCGATGCGCTCGCGGGCGACGTTCATCCTGAGGAAGCCGACGCGGGTCGGCTCGTCGCCGAGCACGACGTTCTCGAGCACCGTGAGGTTGTCGGCGAGCTGGAAGTGCTGGTGCACCATGCCGACGCCACGAGCGATCGCGTCCGAGGGCGAGCGCATCGTGACGGGCACGCCGTCGATCTCGATGGTGCCTTCGTCGGGGCGGTGCATGCCGTAGAGAGTCTTCATCAGGGTGGACTTGCCCGCGCCGTTCTCTCCGACGATCGCGTGCACCGTGCCTCGTCGCACCGTGATGTCGATGTCGTAGTTGGCGCGCACGCCGGGAAAGGTCTTCGTGATCCCGCGGAGCTGGACGGCAACGTCGCCGCCGCCCGCGGGGTTCTCGGTAGTGATGACGCTCTCCTCCATCCCTGCTCCTGACGTGCTTC
>JANMBJ010000423.1:0-10808 GCA_031360335.1 Candidatus Nanopelagicales bacterium | reverse complement strand
CGACGTCACGTTCACCTGCCCGCAGGCGGATGGCCAGAAGGCGCTCGCGGCGCTGGAGAAGGTCAAGCACGAGATCGAGTTCGAGGACCTCCGCTACGACGACGACATCGCCAAGGTCTCGCTCGTCGGTGCCGGCATGCGCTCGCACCCGGGCGTATCCGCGACCTTCTTCCGGGCCCTGTCCGACGCCGGCGTCAACGTCGAGATGATCTCGACCTCGGAGATCCGCATCTCGGTCGTCACGCGCACCGAGTCCGCCGCAGCCGCCGTCCAAGCCGTGCACACCGCCTTCGGCCTCGACGCCGACGGCGAGGCCGTCGTCTACGGCGGCACCGGCCGCTAACCAGCTCCAGGTCCTCGAGTTACTGCCCCAATCCCTGGTTCTGGGCCCCGGAACTACGGATTGAGGAAGTAACTCGGGGGGTTAACGTGGGGGTTCTGTACGTGTGAGGAGTGAGTGATGGGTCGCAAGGTCACGGTTGCTGTCGTCGGTGCCACGGGTCAGGTCGGTGCGGTCATGCGCCGTCTCCTCGACGAGCGCGACTTCCCGCTCGACGCCGTGCGCTTCCTCGCCTCGGCGCGCTCCGCGGGAACCACGCTGCCCTGGCGCGGCACTGACATCGTGGTCGAGGACGCAGCGACAGCAGACCTCACCGGCATCGACATCGCACTGTTCTCCGCAGGCGGTGCGACGTCGAGGGCGCTGGCCCCGAAGTACGCCGCAGCGGGCGCCATCGTCATCGACAACAGCTCGGCCTGGCGCATGGATCCGGATGTGCCGCTCGTGGTGAGCGAGGTCAACCCCGAGGCACTTGCCGACGTACGCAAGGGGATCATCGCCAACCCCAACTGCACGACGATGGCCGCGATGCCGGTGCTCCGACCGCTGCACGAGGAGGCCGGCCTGCGCCGCCTCGTCGTGAGCAGCTATCAGGCAGTGTCGGGCAGCGGCCTCGCCGGCGCCGAGGAGCTCGAGTCGCAGGTGCGTGCCGCGGTCGAGCAGGACATCCTCGGCCTCGTGCACGACGGTGCGTCGGTCGACCTCCCGGAACCCAAGAAGTACGTGCGCCCCATCGCTTTCGACGTGATCCCGCTCGCTGGGAGCATCGTTGACGACGGCTCCTTCGAGACCGACGAGGAGCAGAAGCTCCGCAACGAGAGCCGCAAGATCCTCGGCCTCCCCGACCTGCTCGTGAGCGGCACCTGCGTGCGCGTGCCCGTGTTCACGGGTCACTCGCTGTCGATCAACGCGGAATTCGACCGACCGCTGTCGGTCGCCCGCGCGCTCGAGCTGCTCGAGTCGGCGCCCGGTGTCGAGGTCACCGACGTGCCGACGCCGCTGCAGGCGGCCGGTGCGGATCCGTCCTACGTCGGCCGTATCCGTCAGGACCCCGGCGCACCCGACGGCACCGGACTCGCCTTGTTCGTGAGCAACGACAACCTGCGCAAGGGCGCGGCGCTCAATGCCGTGCAGATCGCCGAGCTCGTCGCGGCGGCGCTGTCGAGCGGGTGAGCCAGCGCACTGACGGTGGCCCAGCCCGTCGCGGCTGCGCTGTCGACCGGGTGAGCGAGCCGGCCGGATCATCAGCGAGGGAGCGGCGTTGAGCATCATCGAGCCCGATGCCGCACCGCGCGAACGCCGGCGTCACCCGGTGCTCTCGACG
This sequence comes from Candidatus Nanopelagicales bacterium, assembly GCA_031360335.1. Lineage (GTDB taxonomy): Bacteria > Actinomycetota > Actinomycetes > S36-B12 > CAIYMF01 > Longivirga. The sequence continues at coordinate 9,144 of JANMBJ010000423.1, read as the reverse complement.
TTCGCGGCCCTGCTGTGCGTCGGTATCGCGGTGCCGACCGTCGCCCGGGCGCTCGGCGCCGAACCCGGCGTGCTCGCCATCGCGACAGCGCTCATGCCGTTCGTCACCGTGGCAGCGATCGCTGCGCTGCTGATCGCACTCGTCTCCCGCAACCGCACGGTTATCGTCGTGGCGGCAGTGCTCGCGATCGTCAACGTCGCGTGGCAGCTCCCGCTGTACGTCGCCGACCCGGGTGACTCCGGCACGCCGGTGCTGCGGGTGGCTGCCTCGAACCTCAAGTTCGGCAGTGGTGACGCGCAGGCCGTCGTCGATCTCGTGCGGTCACAGCAGGTCGATGTCCTCGCGCTCGAGGAGCTGACTCCCGACGCCGTACGACGACTGCACGCCGCCGGGCTCGACGATCTGCTGCCCTATTCGATCGCGCGCCCGGACCCGTCGTTCTCCGGCACCGGGCTCTGGTCGCGGCTTCCGCTGCAGAACACCCAGGAGATCTCCGGGCTCGCCGCCCACGCGGTCGCGGGCCAGGTGACGGATGCGGCCGGCACGGTCGTCACGGTGGCGGCTGTGCACCCGTTGGCTCCTGGGCCCTATGACCACAGCGGGCGCGACGAGGACTACTCCGTGCTGCGTGCCACCCTCGCCGCGATCCCCGGACCGGTGGTGGTCGCTGGCGATTTCAACGCCACCCGCGACCAGGCACCGTTCCGCGACCTGGAGTCCGACGGCTTCCGCGACGCGGCTGACCAGGCCGGCGCGGGCATCGTGTCGACCTTCCCCACCAACCGCGGCGCACGTCCCGTCGTCGCGATCGACCACGTGGTGGCCCGCGACATGGCGCAGCGCGCCACCGGCTGGATCGCCGTGCCCATCCCCCGCAGCGACCACCTCGCCGTCGTCGCCACCTACTCCTGAGCTCGAACCAATCTCGAGAGACCACCCGCGCAGGCGGCGGTCTTTCGAGGTGTGGTCGACACCGACGGCGGATGTCAGGGGCGGCCGGCGCCGATGAGGGCGGCGGAGGTGAGCTTGGCGCCGTTGACGGCGTCGTCGACGGTCACGGCGAACTGGCGTCCGTCGCGCAGCACGAGCACGATCCCCGGTCCTCGGCGGATGACCGCGGCGGAGGCGCGAGCCCACGGGATCCAGCGATAGCCCCAGCCGCCCCACTCCATCGGCTCGACGACGATCGCGCTCGCCTCCGCGATGTCGGCGAGGGCGATCACCCGCCGTGGCCAGCCGACCCGACCGAAGGCGACGGTGAAGGTCTCCGAGGTGAGGCGTACCTCGAGCGACGACACCAGCCAGCCGAGGACACCGACCCCGATGCCCACGGCGGCGACGACCCAGCCGACCCAGACGGGCGCCCCCGACCCGCGCAGCGCGATCACGGTGCCGACGCCGATCGCAACCAGCACGAGCGTGAGTCCGGCAGCGAGCAGCGCAAGTCCCCTGCTGGCACAGCGACCCGTCCAGTACGTCTCCACGTCCCCACGCTACGCGGATGCGCGGAGGTGACTCGAGGGTGCGGGAATCGGGTGTTCCGGGGGTACGTCGGGTCGGGTGTCCCTAGGCTGCGCCGGTGCGCCTCATGCTGCTCGGTGTCCGAGGGTCGACTCCCGCGCCCGGCCCCGACTTCGTGCGCTACGGCGGGCACACCTCGTGCGTCGCCGTCGTGCCCGACGGCACCGATCACCCGACCCTGGTGCTCGACGCAGGCACCGGGCTGCGCGAGCTCAGCGCGAAGCTCGGGGGAGCCGCGTTCCGCGGCAGCATCCTGGTGAGCCACCTGCACTGGGACCACGTGCAGGGCCTGCCGTTCTTTGCCGCAGGTGACCGTCCAGATGCCGAGGTGTCGTTGTACGTTCCCGCGCAGAACGGCCGCAGCGGACGCGACCTGCTCGCTGCGTCGATGGCTCCGCCGAACTTTCCGATCACGCCCGAGGGTCTGCAAGGGGCGTGGAGCTTCCGGGCGATCGATGCCGGCTATCACACGGTCGAGGACTTTCGGATCCGCGCGACAGAGGTGAAGCACAAGGGCGGTCGCACGTTCGGTTATCGCATCAGCGACGACACCGGCTCGGCGGCCTACATCCCCGACCATGTCATCTCGGCCGGTGTCGGTGACGAGGTGCGCGACCTCATCCACGACGTGGATGTGCTGCTGCACGACGCCCAGTTCGTGGAGAGCGAACGCCAGTGGGCTGATGCCTACGCCCACTCGACCGTCGAGGACGCGGTCGCGCTGGCCCGTGAGTGCGGCGTGCGCACCCTCGTGCTGTTCCACCACGGTCCGGCGCGCACCGACGATGCCCTCGATGCGATAGCCACGACCTACGCCGACGACGTGACCGTGCACGTGGCACGTCAGGGCGACGAGATCGACGTACGACGTCCCGGAGAACTCCACCGCTGACCTGGTGCCACCGCGGCCACAGGTACCGGTTGGTCGCCACGCCAACCCAGGTCGGCGCTGCGATAGGTCAGTGCAGGAGGTGGCCGGCCTCGTCGAGCAGGGCGCGACCGGCGGCTCGACCAGACTCGACCATCCGGTCGAGCTGGTGGAACTCGAGCAGCCCGACACCGCGCGAGGATGGTGTGACCACGACGGCACCCGCGGCGAGCGCGGCGTCGGTCGCCCCTCCGCTGCCGATGAAGATGGTGCGCATCAGGGTCTCGCCGAGCGCCGGAATCCGAATGGGCCGAGTCGGTCTCGGCGCTCCGTCGGAAGTCGGCGCCGTCGGTGCCACGCCCGCGCCCATGCCGATGTTGACCGCGACGATCGGGCCCTCGTCACGCTCGGTCAGAAGGCTGACCGGCAGGTTGTCGAGGATGCCGCCATCGGCGAGCAGCCGCTCGCCGTCGCGTCGCGGCGGGAACAGCACGGGCAGTGCGATCGACGCCATCACCGCGTCGACGAGATCACCACGTCGATGGGCATACGACGTACGTGACTGCAGGTCGGTGCTCACGCAGCGGAACTGCCGCGGCAGCTCCTCGATGTGCACCGTGCCGAAGTGTCGACGGAACAGCCGCTCGGTGCGCCGGCCCTTGGCCACCGACACCATCGGGAACGTGTAGTCGTGGAACGGGCGACCGCGCACGAACTCCTGATAGCAGGCCGCCTCGATCTCGTCGGGATCCATCCCCGACGCGTGCAGCGCCGCGATGATCGAGCCTTGGCTCGAGCCTGCGACGCGGTCCACGACGATGCCGGCGTCAGCGAGCTCCGCGAGGATCCCGATGTGCGCGAACGCACGAGCGCCGCCACCGGCCAGCACCAGACCGACGGACCGGCCCGCCAGACGTGCACCGAGCGGACGCAGCGCGGTGCGCAGGTCGAGGCCGTCGCTGACCGTGACCTGATACGGGTCGATCGCGTCGGACCACGAGCGCACGATCGCGCCGCTCGTCCGAGACGGTCCGACGAGGACGAGGTCGCTGTCGGTGCGCCCCAGCGGAGGAGCGTCAAGGGGCGCCTGGTCGGCGCGTGCGACGACGACGAGGTGGTCGGCCTGGCGTACGCAGCGCTCCCACCAGTCGTCGCCGACCTCCTCCGCGGCGAGCACCACCCGGTCGTTGTCGCGCTCGGCGCGCTCGAGCCCGTCGGGTCCGATCGTGCCCGGGAGCGCGACGGTGAGGCTGCGGCTGAGCTCGGTGGCGAGCTCGTCGGCGACCTCGTGCGCCGGAGCACCGGGCCCGAGCGCGACCACCGCGATCACCCTGGGCTGCGGCGTGCGAGCACCGTCGGTGGAGGCGTGGTGTGCGTCGCGCAGCTGCTCGGCGAGCACCACTGTGAGTGCCGACTGCGCCGCCGGATCGGCGGCGAGCGCAGCCTCGAAGGCCGCATGCGTGACCTGGAGCAGCGCACTGTCGCGACGCGCTCTGATCGATGCCGATCGGCTGCCCCCGGTGAGCAGCGACAGCTCGCCCAGCACTGCCCCGACTCCGAGCTGGCGCACGACGTTGCCCCCGGCGACGACGTCGAGGCGCCCTGCGGTCACGACGTAGAGGTCGTCGGCCATATCCCCTTCGTAGAAGAGGAAGTCACCAGCCCGCACAGTGACCGGGATGGCCCCCGACTCGAGGCGGAGTCGGGCGCGCTCGGGCAGCCGCGAGAGCAGAGGTGCGGCGGAGAAGGTAGTGACCGCGGTGTCCGAAACTTCTTGGGGGAGACGGACACTCGCCGGTGCACTGTCATCGGGGCCGTCCTCGACGCGCAGGTCGACCGTCACCCTGCCGAGGAAGAGAGTGATGACTGCGGTGACCGCGAAGCAGAGTGCGGAGAAGACCCAGCCGTGGCGCAGCGCGTCGACGATGCCGGCCGGAGCCTGCGCAGTGGGTGCGCCCACGATGATGACGAGGATCGCGATGCCGAGGACCGCGCCGATCTGACGCGCGCTCGAGTTGACAGCCGACGCTGTGGCGAACCGGCCCCCGGGCACGGCCGCCAGCGCCGCGCTGCCCAGGACCGGGAGCGTGGCGCCGACACCGATACCGCTGAGCAGCTGGCCGGGCAGCCAGGTGCCGAGGAAGTCCGGCGTGACCTGGACCTTCGTGGCATACCAGACATAGGCCAGCGCCCAGATGAGTGCGCCGGGGATGATCACGAGCCGATAGCCGCGCTTCTGCGCGACCGGCCCGAGCACCGCGGCGAGGACGGCGGCGACGAGCGCGCCGGGGACGACCGCGAGGCCGGACGCCAGGATGCTGTAGCCCCAGACGTACTGCAACCACAGGATGTTGCAGAGCAGGTAGGCATAGAAGCCGGCACCCGCGACGATCGTCGCGACGTTGCCGACGGTGAAGGACCGGATGCGCAGCAGCGTCGGGTCGAGCAGCGGTGCGGGGTGCCGACGCGAGCTCACCACGAAGAGCACCAGCGCGACCGCGGCGCCCACGAAGCAGGCCACCACCTGCGGGCTGGTCCATCCCCAGTCCCCGCCCTTGACCAGGCCGAGGGTGAGGAGCCCGAGCATGCCGGCCGACAGTCCGGCACCGACGAGGTCGGGCATGCGTCGACGTCCGGGTGCGCGGCTCTCGACGAGGAGCCGGCGCCCGGCCCAGAGAGCGGCGACACCGAAGGGGATGTTGACGAGGAAGGCCCAGCGCCAGCCGCCCGCCTCCACGAGTGCGCCGCCGATGGGCGGCCCGAGCCCGGACGCGAGCGCCGCCGATGCGCCCCACAGACCGACGGCATGGGATCGGCGTACGAGGGGGAACGCCTCGACGACGAGAGCGAGGGACGCCGGCACGAGGATCGCGGCACCCAGTGCCTGCACCACGCGCGCGACGACCAGGATCCCGACCGAGCCGGAGAGGGCGCACAGGGCGGAGGCGACCGTGAAGACCAGCACGCCGGTCGTGAACGCCCAACGCCTGCCGAGAAGATCGGCGAGGCGGCCGGACACGACGAGGAACGCGGCGAACGTGATGCTGTAGGCGTTGAGGATCCACGAGAGTTCCGAGATCGAGGACCCGGGGAACGACGCCCGGATGTTGGGGAAGGCGACGTTGACGATCGTCGCGTCGAGGAACGCCAGGAACGCGCCGAAGGATGCGACGAGCAGCACCGTGCGCTCGGGGATGCGACCTCTGCGCACGAGGGTGGAACGGGCCTCGAGCGTCGTCGCCATGGAACCCTCTCGTCTGCGCTCAGGGTCCGTGCCGGTGGCAGCACGGGCGGCCCGGGACGAGGTGTCGTCCCAGGTCAGAGCCGCTGACACCGCGTCACGGCAAGCCTCGCCACCCTAGGGCGTCCACGCGCGCCGCGACGGTGCTTCGACTGCTCTCGTCCTCGTGCGGCGCGAATATCGAACAGCCGCGGAACGTTCCGACGTGCAGCGTCTGTTCGGGGTGACTGTGCTGGGACCACTCCCGGCGCGGCAGCGGCCCTCATCGCCTCTGCGGTCTTCCGGCCAACCACGATGCGGACCGCTTCTCCCGCGACCTCGATCAACACGACGCTGACAGCCGAGAGCCCGGGAGGGCTGGCAGCGCGCTCACGAGTAACGCACTCGCACTCGGCCGAGGTACTGACGGCTGGGTTGCCATCGTCGCTGGGTAGCTTCGCGAAGTCCGACGTTGACTAGGCACTTCTACGCATCCATAGCCCGTGTCTCACAAGATCACGTGAGAGACGCAGGCTAACGGAGACCGTGGTCACCCTCTGATCTTCAGGCGACTCAGGCTCGTCCGGCTGGGGGTGAACGGCGGTGCGGAAGGCCTCCGGCATGCGCTCACCACCGGGCGCTGCTTCCTTGATCTGGCATGTCGCGAACGGTGTTGTGACAAATCTGTGAGACGTCGGGTCGCCGGTCTCTGCTGCGTTCGGCACAGGGACCGGCTCTGAACGGCGGCTGTGATCGATAAATTGGTTGATTCACTCCCGGTCTGTCCGGACTGCCCGTCCTCGATTCGAGGACGTCGCTACTGAACGGGGCGGGAGTGATTGACGTGACGCGGATTTCCCGCAAGTCCTGGAGTGGATCGCCGTACCGTCCCCGGCGCCTGACCACACCGAGCTGCTGCTCCACGACGACATGTCTGCCCCGCCGAGGTTCCACACAGAAGTACACGACCGGTGCCTCTGTCGGACGCGGATGGTAGTCAGGGGCACGTAGCGACGGACGTCCGCAGCGTCAACTCAAGGAGATCAGATTCCCACCCAGGTCACCGCTCGCGTGCAGGTTCATCGGGTTCCCGCCAAGGCTGCCGTCGACCGTGAGCCCTTGGCCGTTCGTCAATGCCACTCCGGAGTAGGGCGAGTTCAACGCTGCTCTCACGGGAGACAAACCGCCGTAGTTGCCGTTGGTGAAGTACTCCGTGACCCAGGTCGGGTCTGCCGGGACGTCCAGACCGTACTGGGCCCCTCCGCCGACGTACGTCGTGACGAGTCCCGCTCCCGCCACGGTGTTCGACGCCGGCTGGCTGATGACCAGGTCGTCGGCGAGAGAGCCGCCACCGATGATCGACGTGGTGACACCACCCGACCCGGGCGTCACCAGCTGGCCCCCGACGTAGAGATCTCCGTCCAACGACTGTCCACCGATGATCGACACACCGAGCCCCGCGGCTGCAGCTGGCTGCAGCGCCGGAGTCCCGATGGTGAGGTCGCCGTCGACGACCATGGTGGTAGAGCCGGGGCTACCGGGTCCTGCCGCGGCGTCGCCGACAGCCGACCCGGTGGGGACGCCCGACGAAGCTGCCACGCCGGTGGCCAGACCGGGCAGGGCGGCATCCCCCAGGATGGCGCGGGCACGCGACTGGAGGTCGGAGGCCCACGAGCCCCAGGCGGAGGCCAGCTGACGGAGACCTGCGCCGACACCGTCGACCCGCGACAGCGCGACCGATCCGGCGGCACCGAGGCCGGGGGTGCAGCAGCAGGCGACGGTGCGCGCGCCGAGGTCGAGCAGCTGGTCGGCGGCCCGCGACAGCGCGGTCGCGTCCTGCTCGAGCTGCGCGCCGTCCATGAGGATGAAGGTCATGGCGTGCTCAGCTGCCGGCTTGGGCGAGGGCGTCGCGACGACGGGACACTTCGGTGGCGCAGTCGTCGAGGGCCTCGCGGAGGCGGCGCAGCGCCGTCTCGAACTCACCGTTCCACGAGTGGCGGAACCGGTCGGCCGCAGGCCCTTCCCACCGGGTGTTCTGCAGCTGTGCGCGGATGGACGACGTGACCTCCTCGAGCGACTGACCGTTGCGAGCGAAGGTCTGCTGAAGGGTCTGCAGCTGCTCGAGATCTCCCGCGATCGCCATGACATGCTCCTTGAGTCGAGTGGATGGTGCTTGGTGATGACCAGGAAACACGCGCCCGCTTACGAACTGCTGATAGTGCAGCCAAGTCAGCCGATTCCTGCCCCTCGGAGTGGCTGAAGGATAGCCTTGGGCGCCCGTCGCCGCGGAGCTTTGAGGCGACTCTTCAGACTGGCTCGGAACGGGAGGTGTCGATGGATCCGACTGCTGCTACCTACGTTCTGCGCGTCACGTCAGGTCCCGACGCGGGCCTCCACGTACCGTTCACCGGGCAGGTCGTGGTGGGGCGCGGCGAGGCGGACATCAGGCTTGTCGATCCTGCCGCGTCGCGTCGCCATCTGATCCTCGACACGATGGACCAAGGCGTCCGCGTCACCGACGCCGACTCCCGCTCCGGAGTGCGCCTCAACGGTCGCCACGTTCGGAACGAGGCGGTGGCGAGGCCCGGAGACACGCTTCTCGTGGGCGACGACGAGATGGTGCTGCTCGCCCCGATGAGGACAGACCCGACCGGTGACGCCGCCTCCTACCTGCTGCACCTCGCGCGAGGTGCTGAGCCGGCGCGCGTACCCCTCCTCGCGGAGTTGCTCGTCGGGCGTGACGAGAGCTGCGGGCTGCTCGTCGACGACGCCAGCGTCTCGCGCAGGCACGCCGCGATCCGGCGGCAGGGCGACGCTCTCACAGTGGTGGATCTCGAATCGCGCAACGGTACGACGGTTAACGGTCGCCGCATCACGGGTTCTCGCGCCCTCCGCCCCGGCGACGAGCTGCGGTTCGGTCGCGCGCGGGACACGGTCGTGGTGCCAGAGAACCGCGGCTCCCAGGGGGTCGCCACCGAGCTCAGGATCACGTTGGAGGGTGAGGGCGCCACCTGGTCCGTGCACCTCGACGTACCAGCGGGCCGTTCCGTCGGATCCGTCGCGTCGGCCCTCGCCGACTTCCTCGGGCAGCCTTCCGACCCCTGCGCTATGTGGGGTGTCTACCGGGCGGACGACGGCGCCCTCCCCGTTCGTAGCGACTCGTGGGAATCGTTCGCGTCGGCACGTGGCGACCTCATCGTCGTCGCACCCACACCCGACCTCGAAGTGCCGGTGCCGGTGAGCCCGCGGTCTCCCGGGAGCGACACCGTCAATGTCCGGCCACGCGCCTCACGTCCGCCCGTCCTCGCGGTGGTCGCTCTTCCACGGCCACCGGAGTCGACCTCGATGCGTGGCCGGGGTGTCTTGTGGCAGCTCGCGGGCGGGGCGGTGGCGATCGTCGCGGCTGTCGCCCTGTCGTTCACCTTCGGCCCGCTCGCCCTCGTCGGCGCTGTCGCCGGTGCGGCGGCCATGGCGTTCGGCGTCGTGGGCGAGCAGTCGCGCCGCCGGCACCAGCTCGCGGCCTACCGCGCGAAGG
>JANMBJ010000399.1:0-3328 GCA_031360335.1 Candidatus Nanopelagicales bacterium | reverse complement strand
GCGAGTTCGCGATGCCGTCGAACAGCGTGCCGTAGTAGTGGCCGTAGGCGTGCTGGTAGTCGAGCCGCATGTGGTACGCGAGCTGCTCGATCGGGGCCGCCGTCTCCCCTGCGTCCTCGACGGCGCCGTCGGCGGCACCTTCGCTCGGCACGAACCCGGCCAGGTCCAGGACGTTCCCGGACGGCTCGTCCGACCACGAGGCCTCGACGCGCATGCCAATCGTCAGCGTCGACGGATCGCCGACGACGACGTGGTGGAGGAACGGCACCGCCGTGCCGTCGAGCCGGACCAGCGCGACAGTGCCCTGGTCGGTGACTGTCCACGCCTCCAACACACCGGACGCCGGCACCTGCACCAGCTCAGCGGTGTCCGCACCGCAGTCGCCGCAGAAGTCCTGTGCGGGCACGCGGATCGTCTCGCACGAGGCACAGCGCGAGCCGAGGATGCGCCGGTTCGCGAGCTCGGCGAGGAACGAGCCCATCGCAAGACCCGCTGTCAGCGTGTAGGGCATCGAGATCTGGGCGTGCATGCTGCCCATGGCCTCGCGGCCGGTGTGAGTCGTTGTCATGGTGGCCCTCTCAGCCTTGGGTCGCGCCGACGACGGCGACGCCCCGGAGGTTCGCCCAGCCGCCGCCTGCCTGGACGAGCGCGAGCTCTGCGCCCTGGATCTGGTGCGCACCGGCCTTGCCGGTCACCTGCATCGCTGCCTCGGCGAGCCGGATGAGTGCCGTAGCGCCGATGGGATTGGCTCCCATGCAGCCACCCGACGGGTTGACGGGGATGTCGCCCGTCATCTCCGTGGCACCCGAGGCGATGAGCTCCGCCGCCCCGCCCTCGTGGCAGAGCCCGAGCCCTTCATAGTAGCTGAGCTCGAAGCAGGTGTAGGGCTCCTGCAGCTCGGCCACGTCGAACTGACGTCGTGGGTTGGTCACGCCGGCCTTCTCGTAGACACGCGAGGCTGCGGTCTTAAGCGGCTCGGACTGGAGCATCGAGCGGTTCGGCCCGTTGTCGGCCTCGGAGTAGTAGGCCATGCCGCGGATCCACGCAGGCGTGGCCGTGATCGACTCGGCGTCCCCCTCGGCCGCGAGGACGACCGCGCAGGCCCCGTCGGAGATGGGCGGCACGTCGAGCACCTTGATCGGCCAGCACAGCGGACGGGAGGCGAGCACCTCCTCGACCGTGACCTCCTTCTTCACGTGCGCCTTCGGGTTCAGCATGGAGTTCTTCCGGTTCTTCACCGCGACCATCGCTGCCGCCTCCTCGGTGTGCCCGAGCAGATCCATCCGAGCGCGCCAGTAGGCAGCGGAGAAGCCCATGATGCCGACGGCGAACTCACGACCCCAGAACGGGTCGTAGAGCGTGGAGATCGACGCCTGCAGGATGCCCTCGGAGAGCTTGTCGTAGGCGATCACGAGAACACGTCGGGCGGTACCCGCCTTGATCTGGTTCATCGCGTGGAGCGCGCCTGCGAGGCCGGTGCCTCCACCGCTCGTGACGCGGACGACGGGCTTGTACCGGGCACCGAGCGCGTCGACCAGCCACTTCTCGGGCTGATTGACAGCGCCGAACATGGCCGGTCCGCTCGCGACGACCACCGAGACGATGTCGTCCATGGTGAGCTGCGCGTCGAGCAGCGCCTCAGTCACCGCCTCGCGGGCGAGGCCGGCCTGGCTGACGTCGAGGCGCCGACGCGCGTGCACAGTCTGTCCCGTGCCGACGATGGCGATGTTGGTCACGAGGTCTCCAAGGTGACGACGCAGTGGTTCTGCATGCCGAGGCCGCCGGTCCCGTGGGCGAGGCCGGTCGTCGCCCCGGCCGGTTCGCGGTCGGTGCGACCGGCGAGCTGTGAGGCGACCTCGTGCAGGCGCACCAGGCCGGTAGCCATCACGACGTCGGCAGCCAGAGATCCACCCGACGGGTTCAGACCGGGCGGTGCCGAGTCGCCGTAGAGGCCGATCGCGGACCCCGGGTCGGCCATGCCGAGGGCCTCGAGCACCATGAGCTCGCCGACGGTCGAGTTGGCGGAGACCTCGACGACGTCGAAGTCACGCGCGCTCGAGGCTCCACTCATGCGGTATGCCGCCTTCGCGGCGGCTTGGGCCGCCGGCAGGGAGGTGGGTTCGCGCGCCGCGAGGAAGTGCTGGTCGATGGCGGATCCCATGCCGGTGATCCAGACGGGGCGACGGTCGATCTGCCGAGCCACGTGCTCCGAGGCCACCACCACGACCACAGCACCGTCGACGGGGCGCGCCATGTCGCGCCGACGCAGCGGCGCGGCGACGAGCTCGTTCCAGTAGTCGTCGGTCAGCATGTCGGCGTCTGCGTCGACCTTCGCGTTGCGCCCGGCACCCGCCCAGGCCTGGTCGCTCACGGCGTCGAGAGCCTGCGCGTCGAGACCGTGCTGAGCCAGGTAGCGCTGGGCATACAGGCCTGCGGCGCTGTGGTGGTCGAGACCCACCGGACGCTGGCTGAACGGTTCGGCGAGGCTCGACCAGTAGTTTCGGGGGTCGCTCTCCGAGGACTTGGAGTAGGCGACAACAAGGCCGACCGAGGCGGAGCCCGAGAGGATCTTCGTGGCGGCGTAGACCGCCGACCACAGACCATCCTCCTCGACCCGCGACTCCTCCTTGTGGTTCGCCCCCATAGCGCCCAGGAAGCCGCAGTTGGAGATGCTCCGACCATCGAGGAAGTCGCTGCCTGAGTCGATGACGCAGTCGACGTCCGTCATGCGCAGGCCCGTGCCCAGCAGGGCGGAGATCACCGCCTCGGCGATCAGGTCAACGTGCTGTCGGTCTGCGTGCGCTGCGCGAAGGTCGGTCTGTGCGCTTCCTACGACGGCGACGCGTGGGTTTCGGGATGCGACCATGCGTCGGATTCAACCATTCGTTTGGTTGAGACGCAAGCAGCTCGCACGCCCCGACCTGGTGGCCCGTGGGGCCATCCCGGGATTCAACCACCCGTTTGGTTGTTATGTGGCCGTCGGCTGAGTATCTTCGACAGCACACTGCTACGGGCCCGAACGCGACTGCTCATGGAGGACACGACTCAGCATGGCCGACGACTCAAACGCGAGGGACCTGCGTGCCCTGCTGGCAGCCGTCGAGTCGGCGGGCTGGGACTACGCACGCATCGAGCTCGACGACCTCACCGTCGTCGTGTCCGACGGCCGCACGACGATCGAGACGTCGATGCCGGGCCCACCCGCCCCAGCCGCACAGGCAGCCTCCCCGGTACCCGCCTCCCACCTGCCGGAGGAGGAGTCGATCCCTGAGTTCGCCCCCACGACCGCGACGGTCATCGCAGCGGACGAGGTCCATGGCGACGTCGA
>JANMBJ010000344.1:0-5112 GCA_031360335.1 Candidatus Nanopelagicales bacterium | reverse complement strand
GCGACGTCGCAGTCCATGTCGCGCAGCACCTTCCACGCGAGCGAGGTCTCGACTCCCTCGGCGACGACGGAGAGTCCGAGGCCGTGGGCGAAGCCGATGATCGAGCGCACCATCGCGGGGTCGGCGCCGGCCTCGTCGAGGCGACGTACGAAGGAGCGGTCGATCTTGATCTCGGCGACAGGGAGTCGCTCGAGCAGCAGGAGCGAGGAGTAGCCCGTGCCGAAGTCGTCGAGCGAGCTGAGCACGCCGAGGTCGGCGAGCTCGCGGAGCGTCGCCACGGCCCGGCCGGGATCCTGGGCGAGCACGCTCTCGGTGAGCTCGAGGACGAGGGCGCTCGGCGGCAGGTGATGGGCGTCGAGCTCGGCGGCAACAAGGCCGGCGAGGTCGGTCTCCTGCAGGTCACGCATGCTGACGTTGACGGCGACCGGGATCTGCACGCCCTGCTTCCACCACTCCTCGACCTGGTCGAGGGCGGCCTTCACGACGAACGCCGTGATGCGGTGGACGAGTCCGGTGCGCTCGGCGAGCGGGATGAACTCGTCGGGCGGGATCAGGCCGCGCTCTGGGTGGCGCCAGCGGACGAGGGCCTCGACCCCGACGACGGTGCCGTCGACGAGGTTGACCTTCGGCTGGTAGTGCAGCTCGAGCTGTCCGAGGTCGAGTGCTTCGCGCAGCGCCGTGACGGTGCCCAGTCGCGTGGGAGAGTTGGGGTCGCGGGCGACGTCATAGACCTCGATGCCGGTCTGCTCGCCCTTGGCGACGTACATCGCGACGTCAGCGCGCCGCATGAGCACCTCGACATCGTCGCCGTGCTGCGGACTCAGCGCGATGCCGATGCTCACGTCGACGTCCATGAGCACACCCTCGAGGCGGAACGGCTCGGCGAGGGACTGCTTGATCCGACCGGCCACCTCGATCGCATCCGTGGGGTGGTCGACGTCGGGCAGCAGCACGGCGAACTCGTCACCGCCGAGACGGGCCACGGTGTCACCGGGGCGCACCGCGCCCACGAGGCGTCGCGCCACCACCTCGAGGAGAGCGTCACCCGCAGGGTGCCCGAGGGTGTCGTTGACCTCCTTGAACCGGTCGAGGTCGAGCAGGATCAGGCCGAGGCCGACCCCGTCGCGTCGCGCGCCCGCCAGGGCGCTCTCGACTCGCTGCTGGAGCAGCGTGCGGTTGGGCAGGTCGGTGAGCGCGTCGTGCAACGCCTGCCGTTCCTTGTCACGCGACACGGCCGCGGTGAGGTAGACGGCCATGAGCGGGAGCAGGAGGAGGGGGACGAACTGCCAGGCCTGCGAGGCCATGACGACGATGAACGGAGAGACCGCGAGCACCGACAGCGTGGAGAAGGTGTAGTACCAGAAGTCATCCGAGAACGACTCCCACCAGGTCTGCCCGCCCGATGCGGCAGTGCCGGCGACGAGGCCGAGGTTGACCAGGTGGTAGGCGCCCCACGAGGCGAGGACCCAGCCGGCGTCGGTCCCGTGGAACTCAGTACGGGGCGCCGCCGCACTGGTGGTCACGCCGGCCACGACCAGCACGCCCCAGGCAGCAGTGATGCTGATGACGTACTGCCCGACGTTGAACAGGATCCGCCAGACGTCCTTGCGGTTCATGATCTCGCCGACGAGGATCGCGGCCGCCTGCAGGGCGATGGCCGGGGCGAAGCCCCACAGGTAGAGCGCGGCGAAGACGAAGGCCGTGGAGATGGCGACGCCGGAGCCGACGTAGACGTTCGAGGCGATGACGGGGCGCAGCTCACCGAGGAAGGCCAGCCCGGCGACGACGACCAGGGGCCAGCCGATCACCGTGATGTCGGTCGAGCGCAGGTTGAGCACAGCCAGGACGACCAGCCCCCAGCCGAACCACACGCAGAACTGCCAGGTGAGGGCGAACAGCGAGAAGCCCCACAGCGACGGTCGCTCGCGCGTGCCCATCAGCCTCCCCCTCCCGGTCGCCCCACAGCAGCACAAGGAGGCAGCCACGGCCCGCGCCGCACGCCTCCTGCTCACAGGGTTTCGACGCGCCGACAGATTTCTTGAGGCATCACCCGTACGACGTAACGCCCAGGGGGTGCCGCGACCGGTTCGCAGGGCTGTGACCTGCGGCGATCACTTTCCGGCGTCAGGAACGAGGGCGGCCGCCCGAGCGGCGTCCGGCCCCTGCTCGAGGAGCACGCCGAAGCCGGTCGCGTCGAGCACCGGGCGCCCGAGGTCGACGGCCTTGTCATATTTCGAGCCGGGGTTATCACCCACGACGACGAAGTCGGTCTTCTTCGACACCGAGCCGCTCACCTTGCCGCCGAGCTCCTGGACGGCCGCAGTGGCCCCGTCGCGCGACCAGCCCTCCACGGTGCCCGTGATGACAACGGTGAGCCCGTCGAGCGGGCGTGGACCGGCGTCGACGCGTTCCTCGGCCATCCGCACCCCGGCGCGGCGCCACTTGTCGACGACCTCGCGGTGCCAGTCGACACCGAACCACTCGACGACGGCCTCGGCGATGATCGGGCCGACCCCTTCGACGGCGGAGAGCTGCTCGACGGATGAGTCGGCGATGACGCCGAGGTCGCCGATCTCCCGAGCCAGCGCCTGGGCAGCCGTGGGGCCGACGTGCCGGATCGACAGCGCGACGATGACTCGCCACAGCGGCTGTGCCTTGGCCGACTCGAGCTCAGTGAGCAGCTTCTCGGCGTTGGCCGTCAGGACCCGCCCATCGACGCCGCCCTCGCGGGTGAAGAAGCTGCTGGTCCGGAGCTGCTCGGCGGTGAGTGCCATGACGTCGCCCTCGTCAGTGACGATGCCGTCGTCGAGCAGGGCGACCGCGGCCTTGAAGCCCAGACCCTCGATGTCGAGGGCGCCGCGCGAGGCGACGTGGAAGACGCGCTCGCGCAGCTGCGACGGGCACGACCGCTGGTTGGGGCAGCGGATGTCGACGTCGCCCTCCTTCGCCGGAGCGAGTGCGGTGCCGCACGACGGGCAGTGGGTCGGCATGACGAACGCGCGCTCCTCGCCGGTGCGCTCCTCGACCACGGGGCCGAGCACCTCGGGGATGACGTCGCCGGCCTTGCGCAGGAAGACCAGGTCGCCGATGAGCACTCCCTTGCGCACGACCTCCTCCTGGTTGTGGAGGGTGGCCATCGAGACGGTCGAGCCGGCCACCTTGACCGGCGCCATGATGGCGAACGGCGTGACCCGGCCGGTGCGGCCGACGTTGACCTCGATGTCGAGCAGCCGCGTCCGCACGACCTCGGGCGGGTACTTGTAGGCGATGGCCCAGCGGGGAGCTCTCGAGGTGGACCCGAGCCTCCCCTGGGTCGCGAGGTCGTCCACCTTGACGACGACGCCGTCGATCTCATGCTCGACGTCGTGGCGGTGCTCGCCGTAGAAGTCGACGTAGGCCTGCACACCGGCCAGGTCGTCGACGACCCGGGCGCGCTCGCTCGTGGGGAGGCCCCACCCGCTCAGCGCCGCGTAGGCCTCGGACTGGCGCGACGGCTCGTGGCCCTGCCAGATCCCCACACCGTGGACGACGAGCTGCAGCAGCTCGAGGCGTCGGGACGCGCGGTCGAGATCGGCCTGCAACCGCTCGATCGCGGTGGAGCCGCGATCCTTCGCGGCGGCGAGCTCCTGCTCGCGGCGGTCGACGCGCTGCCGCAGGGTGCCGGCCGCGGCATTGCGCGCGTTGGCGAACGGCGAGCGTCCGAGAGCGAGCATCTCGGCGTTGAGCGCGTCGAAGTCGGCGACAGGGAAGAACATCTCACCGCGCACCTCGACGAGATTGGGCGCCGGGTGCTCCGGAGTGCCGGTCAGCGTGCGCGGGATCGCGGGCATGAAGCGGACGTTGTAGGTGACGTCCTCGCCGACGCGACCATCGCCGCGGGTCGCGAGCGACCGCAGGCGGCCGCGGTCGTAGACGATGTCGACGGCCAGCCCGTCGACCTTCAGCTCGCAGAGCATCGCGGGCACCGAGCCGAGATCTCTCTCGACCCGCGCCGACCAGGCCGCGAGCTCCTCGCTGCTGAACGCGTTGTCAAGGCTGAGCATCCGCTGCAGGTGCTCGACCGGTTCGAACATCTCCGAACGCTCACCACCGACCGCCTGGGTCGGCGAGTCGGCCGAGGCGAGCTCGGGGTGCGCCGCCTCGAGCTCCTCGAGCTCTCGGAAGAGGGCGTCGTAGTGGACGTCGGACAGGGTCGCGGCATCGTGGACGTAGTAGCGCTGGCGCGCATCCTCGACGAGCTCGACGAGCTCCCGCCAGCGCGCGGCTGGGTCGGGTGCCGACGTCCGGGGGGCGCGCGGCTCAGCCACGGTCACTTTCCTCGTCACGGAGCCCGCGGCCGACGGCGCGCAGCCGCGACAGCACCGACCGGGCATGGTCCGGTGAGGCTCCGGCGAGCCCGCAGGTGGGTGAGACGAGCACCCAGCTCGCGGTGACTTCGGGGCTGTGACCGAGGCGGTGTCCAAGATCGCGCACGAGGTCGACGCTAGCGCCCACCTCCGACAGCGCGGTGTCGGTCGGCGACAGCACCCCGGCGACGAGGCGACGCCCGGCCTCGACCAGCTCGCCGATCGCGTCGTCGTCGTGGCGGTTGTGGAGCAGGAGGTCGACCGAGAGCGCATCGAAGCCCGAGCGCACGAGCAGGGCGTACGGCGGCCGCGCGCCACAGCAGTGCACGACGGCTGCAGCGCCTGCACCGTGTGCGGTGTCGACGAGCCGCCGATAGGCATCCTCCACCACCGGCTCGTCGACACCCGCATAGCGCGACAGCCCGCTCTGCGTGGGGACCTCGCCGGACAGCACCGCAGGAAGCGCAGGCTCGTCGAACCACAGCGAGAGGTGCGCCGACGGGAGCCGACGGCGCAGGTCGGCGAGGTGGTCCACGACGGCGATCTCGAGCGCTCCGACGATGTCCCGGCACGCGCCGGGGTCACGCACCGCGCGCTCCCCGGTCCGCAGCTCGATGGCGGCCGCGAGAGTCCACGGACCCGCGAGCGACACCGCCACGGTGCCGTCGAAGCCCTGCAGCGCCTCCTCCCACGCGTCGAGGTCCTCGCCGAGCCAGGAGGCCGCGCGACGCGACTCGCGACCCGGCGCATCGGCGAAGCGCCAGCC
>JANMBJ010000366.1:0-12069 GCA_031360335.1 Candidatus Nanopelagicales bacterium | reverse complement strand
AGTGCCACGAGCTTCCAGTAGACGTCGGAGCGCAGCCGGTCCTTCGGCCACAGCCGGCGGATGAGGGGCCGCTGGGCGCCGAAGGCGCGAGAGCACCAGAACCAGTCGGTGTCCCAGCGCCACAGGTAGTCGTGCACCGTGAGGACGTCCGTGTCACGGATCGGGATCGAGCGGTAGTAGATCTCGGTGCCGGTGTAGTCGCTCGGCTCGTGGTCGGCGGTCTCGGCGTAGCTCGCGAACGTGAGGTAGGACTCGGTGCGCGAGAATACGGTGCCGTCGACGTAGTCGACGCGCACGCCGCCGTAGTCGCCCGAAGCAGTGACGGCGTCGATGGTTGCGGCGAGGTCGTCCGCGTCACCGCACCGCACGTGGCGGAGCCTGATGTAGGGCGTGACGCGTTCGAGCTCGATGCGCAGCCGCAACGCATATCCCAACGAGCCGTAAGAGTTGGGAAATCCGCGGAACAGGTCGCCATGCTCGTTGTCGGGTGTGGCGGTGATCACGCGGCCGTCTCCCGTGAGCACGTCCATGTCGAGCACCGACTCGTGCGGGCTGCCGTGTCGCCAGCTGGCGCTCTCGATCCCGAGACCTGTGACGGCGCCTCCGAGCGTGATGGTGCGCAGCTGCGGGACGCACAGCGGAACCAACCCGTAGGGCAGCGTCGCATCGACGAGGTCTTCGTAGGTCGTCATGCCCAGCACGTCGGCGGTGCGTGAGTCGGCGTCGATCGAGAGCACCCCGGTGAAGGCGGAGACATCGAGCCCTGGCTCCGCTGTGGGCGTCCGGCTGCGGAACAGGTTGGACGTGCCCTTGGCCAGGCGCACCGGTGCCCCGGGCGGGAAGGCGGCGTAGCTCGCGCGCAGCACATCGACGGCGTGCGCATAGCGCGCATACGTCGGCGACCGTCGCTCCGCTGCTATCGGCACTGTCCGACGCTACCCAGCGATCTCTCGATCCGCCCAGGGTTTCCCGACGCTGCTCTCGACGAGGCACGACCCAGCTGGGGACACGGGACGACCCGCGATCGAGATCAGGTCCAGGGCGTCAGGCTGAAGATCTGGGCCCAGGTCGCGGTCACGAGCAGCATGGAGACCAGGCCGACTGCGATGCGCAGCGCCAGGCTCAGCTCATGGCGACGATCGAGGACAAGGAGACCGAGCGGTGGGACGAGCACCAGGAGCCAGACGATGACCGTCCAGCTGCGGGCGACGTCGCGCGTGACGGGCCCAGGATCGTGTCGAGCAGGCGTGGCTGCATACATCGTCGCGACGCGTCCGTCCGACTCGAACATCACGCTGGACGAACGCAGGCTGACGCCAGCCCCGGTCACGTCACTCATGTCCATGGCTCACCCCCAGGTTCACACACCGTGATCAGAGAGTAACCCTGGGTGCAGTGAACACAGTCGTACCGAGGGGGACGTCACCCGGATGGGCGTACCTGATCCGCGCTCCACGGGGACGGATCCTGCGCGTAGGCGGTGAAGGCGTCCGTCAGGTTGCCGAACACGTGGTCGTGGCCGAACTTCGCCAGAGTGCCCATGAGCTCGAGGGTGCCCAGGAGGCGCGCGTCGGCGCGGGCCACCGCGAAGTGGGAGCCGTGGGCGTGCACGTAGTCGACGAGGTGGTTGAGAGCGAGGCCGGCGGAGTAGTCGACGTCGTCGATCGCCGAGCAGTCCAGGACGACCCAGCGCACCGGATCGGGGGCGGCCTGCACCAGCGCCTCCACGTCGTCGGCGAAGCGGTTGGCGTTGGCGTAGAACAGCTCGGCGTCATAGCGGAACACGATGAGCCCAGGTCGGCTCTGCAAGCCCGGCTCGGCTGCCTGGTAGGTCGGCTCGCCGTCGGCATCGACACCCACGACGAAGTTCGAGGGGCGGTACTGCCGTCTCACGAGCTGCAGGATCGAGAGCACCACGGCGAGGACGATCCCCTGCTCCACCCCGACGACGCAGACGACGACCGCAGTGACCGTGGCGATCGCGAACTCCAGGGGTGCCCGGTCGAGGATCGTGCGGAGGCCGAGGAGGTCGACGAGGCCGTAGCCGATGAGGAAGACGATCGCGCCGAGCACCGCCTTGGGCATGGGCGCGAGTGCGGCCGTGGCGAACAGGGTGATGAGCAGCACGAGGCCCGCCATCGTCAGGTTGGCCACCTGGCTGCGACCTCCCTGCTCGTCGAGGATCTCCGTCTTCGTCGGGCTGCCGTTGACCACGAACGTGCCGGTGAGGCCGGCGGCCGCGTTGGCACCGGCGAGGCCGAGGATGTCGCGGTTGACGTCGACCCGGTCGCCGTTCTTCATCGCAAAGCTGCGAGCCGTCGCGGCGCTCTGGGCGATGATGAGGACGAGGCACGACAGTGACACCGCGAACACTGCGGGCACGTCGGACCACGCGAGCCCGGTCGGCAGACCGATCGGTGGGAAGCCGCCCTGCACGCTCCCGACAACGGCGACTCCGTGGGCCTTCGCGTCCGTGGCCGCCGACACGGAGATGAAGAGCACGACCGCGATGAGCGCGCCCGGGATCCGCCTGGCCCATGTCCTGCAGATCAGGATGATCGCGACCGAGCCGAGCGCGAAGCCCAGCGTGGGCAGGTTTGCCGCCCCGAGGTTGGTGATCAGGTGCCACTGCTGCTCGAGCCAGCCACCCGAGCCCTTGGGGATGCCGAGCATGTCGGGCAGCTGGCCGGTGAGCACCTGTACCCCGACGCCGGTGAGGAATCCGATGAGCACCGACGCCGACAGGAAGTCGCCGATGAAGCCGAGGCGGAGCAGTCGCGCGACGACGAGCAGGCCGGCGGTCACGAGGGCGACGAGGCTCGCGAAGGAGACCCACTCCGCTGACTGCGGGACGAGTCCGGCGATGCCGAGTGCGGCGAGGCCGGCGGCCAGGATCGCCGCTGTGGCCGAGTCGGCTCCCACGACGAGCAGCCGGCTCGAGCCGAGCAGCGCAAACACGATGGTGGGGAAGATGACCGTGTAGAGGCCGGTCACGATGGGTGTCTGGGAGATCGAGGTGTAACCCATCACCTCGGGGATCGCGACTGCCGCGAGCGTCACGCCGGCGATGAGGTCAGGTGCCAGCCACCGCCGGTCGTAGTGCGAGAGCACGATGGGTACGGCACGCACGAGGGTTCCCACTTCCGCCGACGACGACCGTCGGTCAGCGTGGCACAGTCTCCCCGGTCGGCTCAGGCAGACCGTCAGACCAGCGGCCGTCGCGACGAGGCCGTCAGCGTGGCCGATGCACGGCGTACGGGATGGGTCAGACCCGGCGAAGCAGCGTGAGGCCGGTGGCGGAGCCCACGCAGGTCTGGAGCACCAGGTCGGCACTGACGTGCGGGAGGCTGCCCGACTGCCGGTTGAGCCGGATGCGCGCGGTGACGCGGTAGGTGCCCCGGGCGGAACCTGAGCTGACCGTCACCAGGCTGCCTGTCGTGAGGTAGGCCATCCACTGGAAGCCGCAGTAGTTGTGCCCGGCGAGCCAGTAGGGGTGGTGGGTCCAGAGCACGAGGTTGCAGCGGTCGATGGCCTTCTGCGAGCCCGGCGCGTCGAGATAGCGGGCGATCGTCCGACCGCCCGAGACCGGAGCCGGCTGGTGAGTCGGTGCCGACGGCGCGGCGGTGCGGTGGGCGCGAGCCGGGGTCGGTGCGCTCGGCGAACGGGTCACCGAGGCAGGTGACTTCTTCGTGGCGGTGGGCTTCGCGGCG
This sequence comes from Candidatus Nanopelagicales bacterium, assembly GCA_031360335.1. Taxonomy (GTDB): domain Bacteria; phylum Actinomycetota; class Actinomycetes; order S36-B12; family CAIYMF01; genus Longivirga. The sequence goes on along the minus strand of JANMBJ010000366.1, from coordinate 8,359 downwards.
GGCTTGGGGGCCCTCGCCGTGGGCACGGCGACGGACACCGGCACGAGTGCCCGCTGCGCGGTCGCGAAGGTCGCACCCGCCCGGGTCCAGGTCGACGATGCGACGGACACGGGGCCGACTGCGGCAGCAGGTGCGTGTCGGGTGGCGGCGCTGACCGCCAGTGCGGAGCCGGAGGCGGCGGCGGCGGCGAAGAGCGCAGCGCTCGTCGCGATCGCCATGCTCCGGTGGAGGTGCCTGCGCTGCGTCACCCTCCTGTCCTCGGCGCTGACCTGCTGCGGCTGAAGGCGGCGTACGTCATTGAGCCGAACGGGTTACCGCGACGGGGATGTTGTCACGCCTCGCGACCGGGGAAGGCGGCTCCAGATGACGAGGCCACTGCCAGGCCCAGGATGATTGTCCGGGGGTCCACGCAGGGGAACCTCACGTCCCCTTGACCTCCGCGCCACAGCATCGCGCGGGTGATGAGCTGCTGACTAGCGGGGAGCCGCCGATGCGTCGCGGACTCGGGCGACGAGCTCCTGCGGGTCGACGTCATCGTCGAACACAGCGAGGACGATGCGACGCGGTCCGTGCCCGCGTTGCACGAGGCCGACCGACCGGTCGAACCACGCAGTGGCCTCCTCGAGCTCGCCGAGGGCGTCGCCACCCCCGCCGCGCTTGAGCCATTGCCGAAGCACGTGGTTGTGCACCGCGACGAGCCCGGCCGCCACGACATCGGCGGCCATCGGACCTTGCGGGACGTCCGCGTACCGCACGTCGAGGTAGCGCGAGAACACGAGCTGATAGCGCTGGACCCAGGCGATCTCGCGTTCCCGCAGCTCCGCGGTGCTGCGGGTCAGCCGATAGCGGCGCAGGGCGAGGTCGGGGTCGGCGAGGTAGCTGGTCAGGACGATGCGCAGGGCGCCGGCGAGGGCGTCGACCGGCTCGCTGCTGGAGTCCGCGAGGTGCGTGCTCACCCGCCCGACGAGAGCCTCGTGGTCCGGGAAGACCACGGCGTCCTTCGACGCAAAATGGTGGAAGAAGGTCCGCCGCGCGACCCCTGCCTGCTCGGCGATGGCATCGACCGTCGTGGCGGCGTACCCCTGACGCTCGAAGAGGTCCATCGCTGCCTCGGTGATCCGCACCCGGGCGTCGCTGCGACGGGTCGGGGGGTCGGCGTCGCCAGAGGGCTCGGCGGCGGGGTCGGCGGCGGTCGTCACCCGCGCATGCTACGGGAATGCGTGACAGAAGACTGCACTCAGTGTTACGTTTCCTGCACTTAGTGCAGGAGGTCTCCCGTGCCCGTTCCCGTGGTCCGCCCGCGCGAGGTCGTCATCGCTGAGGAGCAGGACTACCTGTTCCACTCCGAGGCTGACGATCTCCAGGCGCCCCAGTGGTCCGACGCCGCATGTCGCGACGCCGAGCCCGACGTCTTCTTCCCCCTGAGCGCCCATGACATCTCCTCCCGACGTGAGGCTCTGTCGTGGTGCGCCGTCTGCGTGATCGCCGTGCAGTGTCGGGAGATCGCGCTGCGCGACTCCTCGATCGTGGGCATCTGGGGCGGCACCGACGAGGTCGAGCGGGCCCGTCTGCGCGGTCGGCGCCTCGTCTCCGTCGCCTGACGATCGCAAGCCGGGAGAGTCGGCTATCTGCCTCGCCCTACCGCGCCTGGGCGCTGGCGCACCCCGGCCGCTACGCCGCGACGGTGCGAGCACCTGCGCCCGGCGACGAGGACGACCTCGCGGCCAGCGGTGCGGCGGTCGAGGTGGTCTTCGGGGTGCTGTCGGGATAAGGCCTCGACGGCGACGGGGCCGGTCGACGCCACCCGTGCCCTGTGCGCGTCCCTTCACGGCTTCCTCACCCCGGAGAGGAGCGGCGGGTTCGCCCTGCCGCGCGACCTCGACCGTAGCTTCGACCACCTCGTCGCCGGCCTCGTCGCCGCCCTCGAGAGCAGCAGCGGCAGCCAACCCGCCACCCCCTAACCGTCTCGCCCCGGTCGGACGCCTGTCCCTCGGGGCCCAGGGCACAGTCATGAGGATCGATGAGGGGGTGCCACGGCGGGGGCTTCGGACGTACGGTCGGGGCTCCGAGGATCCCGCGCGTGCCAGGAGGACTGATGGACCCGCAGAAGACCGCAGTCGTGCTCGTCGAGTTCCAGAACGACTTCACCAGCGAGGGTGGCGCCCTGCACGGCGCCGTCAAGGACTCCATGGAGTCGACCGACATGATCGCCAACACCCAGACCGCCGTGGCTGCCGCGCGCGCCGCTGGAGCCACGATCATCCACGCGCCGATCCAGTTCGCTGAGGGCTACGGCGAGATCACCTCGACGCCGTACGGCATCCTCAAGGGCGTCGTCGACACCAACGCGTTCGTCAAAGGCAACTGGGGCGCCGACTTCGTCGCCGACGTCTCGCCGCAGGCCGGCGACATCGTGCTCGAGGGCAAGCGCGGGCTCGACGCGTTCGCGAGCACCAACCTCGACTTCATCCTGCGCAGCAAGGGTATCGAGACGGTCGCGCTCGGCGGATTCCTCACCAACTGCTGCGTCGAGTCGACGATGCGTTCGGCGTACGAGAAGGGCTTCGAGGTCGTCACGCTCACCGACTGCGTCGGCGCCACAAGTGCCGAGGAGCACACGAACGCGATCACCTACGACTACCCGATGTTCTCCAAGCCGATGAGCGCGAGGGAGTTCGCCGACACGATCGGACGCGCGGGCCCAGACCTGGCGTGATCTTGGTCCTGTGACTGCTTCCCGACCCCGGAAGCGGCCATACGACCAAGATCACGCGAGGCAGTGGTGCGGGGCTGGGGCCGGTCAGACGTTACGGCGGTATTGGCCGCCCACCTCGAAGAAGGCCTGCGAGATCTGGCCGAGGCTGCAGACGCGTACGGCCGACATGAGTGCCTCGAACACGTTGCCGTTGGTGACAGTGGCCGAGCGCAGGGTCGCCAGCGCTGCCGGCGCGTCGTCGCGGTGACGTTCGTGGAAGTCGGCCAGGCGACGCAGCTGTGACTGCTTCTCCTCCTCGGTGCCGCGTGCGAGCTCGAGGCCGGTCTCGGCAGACATGTCGGGGTTGTCCGACAGGAATGTGTTGACGCCGATGAGCGGCAGCGTGCCGTCGTGCTTGCGGTGCTCGTAGAGCATCGACTCGTCCTGGATGCGCCCGCGCTGGTAGCCGGTCTCCATCGCACCGAGGACACCACCGCGGTCGGAGATGCGCTCGAACTCGGTGAGCACGGCCTCTTCGACGAGGTCGGTGAGCTGGTCGACGACATACGAGCCCTGCAGCGGGTTCTCGTTGGCGGAGAGCCCCCACTCCTGGTCGATGATCATCTGGATCGCGAGGGCACGGCGCACTGACTGCGCCGACGGAGTCGTCACGGCCTCGTCGTAGGCGTTGGTGTGCAACGAGTTGGCGTTGTCGTAGAGAGCGCAGAGCGCCTGCAGCGTCGTGCGGATGTCGTTGAAGTCCATCTCCTGCGCATGCAGCGACCGCCCGCTCGTCTGCACGTGGTACTTCAGCTTCTGTGCCCGCTCGCTCGCGCCGTAGCGCTCCTTCATGGCGACCGCCCAGATGCGTCGCGCTACGCGGCCGAGCACGGTGTACTCCGCGTCCATGCCGTTGGAGAAGAAGAACGACAGGTTGGGTGCGAAGTCGTCGATGTCCATGCCGCGGGCGAGGTAGGACTCGACGTAGGTGAAGCCGTTTGCCAGCGTGAATGCCAGCTGGCTCAGCGGGTTAGCGCCCGCCTCGGCGATGTGGTAACCGCTGATCGAGACGGAGTAGAAGTTGCGTACGTCGTGCTCGATGAACCACTGCTGGATGTCGGCCATGCAGCGCAGCGAGAACTCCGTGGAGAAGATGCAGGTGTTCTGTCCCTGGTCCTCCTTGAGGATGTCGGCCTGCACAGTGCCGCGCACTGTCGACACTGTGCGGGCCGAGATCTCCCGGCGTTCAGCGCTATCCGGCTCTCGACCCTCGCCAGTGCGGAACACGCCTACCTGCTGGTCGATGGCCGCGTTGAGGTACATCGCGAGGATCGTCGGTGCCGGACCGTTGATCGTCATCGACACCGACGTGCTCGGCGAGCACAGGTCGAAGCCGGCGTAGAGGTCGCGGATGTCATCGACGGTGGCGACCGAGACGCCCGAGGTGCCGACCTTGCCGTAGATGTCGGGCTGTGATGCAGGATCGCGACCATAGAGGGTGACGGAGTCGAACGCCGTCGAGAGTCGCGTCGCCGGCTGCCCCTGCGAGAGCAGGTGGAACCGACGGTTGGTGCGCGCAGGGTCGCCCTCGCCCGCGAACATGCGCGCCGGTGCCTCGCCCACGCGCTTGAACGGGAAGACCCCTGCGGTGAAGGGGAACTCGCCGGGGAGGTTCTCGTTGCGCAGGAAGCGGACGAGGTCACCAGAGTCGTTCGTGCGGGGGAGCGCGACGCGCGGAACCTTCGAGCCCGACAGTGTCGTGCGCGTGAGTTCGGTGTGGAACTCCTTGCCGCGCACGCGATAGACCAGCGCGTCAGCGGAGTACTCCGCGACCTTGGCCGGCCACGCCTCGAGCGATGCCGCGACGTCGGCAGAGATGGCAGCGGTGGCTGAGTCGACGAGCGGGGTCACTGACTCGGCGGCGTCAAGGTCGCCCGCCTGCGCCAGTGCATCGTGGGCGGTGCGCAGATGCTGCACGAGACGGGCGGCCGCTGCCTGCGCCTCTGTCTCGCGGTGGTAGCCGCGCACGGTGCTCGCGATCTCAGCGAGGTAGCGCTCGCGCTCGGCCGGCAGCAGCGTGTCGAGCCGCGTCGAGGTCTTGGTCGCGGGTCGATGGATCGTGCCTTCGCCCAGGCCGAGCCCGAGCGGCGCCAGCAGCGAGGCCAGGTGGCCGTAGAGCGCCGTCACTCCGTCGTCGTCGAAGCGCGCGGCGCTCGTGCCGTAGACCGGCATGTCCTCCCACGGCACCCCGAAGGCGCTGCGGTTGCGCACGATCTGCCGGGACACGTCGCGCAGCGCATCGAGTGCACCACGTCGCTCGAACTTGTTGATCGCCACGACGTCGGCGAAGTCGAGCATCTCGATCTTCTCGAGCTGGCTCGGGGCGCCGAACTCCGGCGTCATGACATAGAGGGCCACGTCCACGAGATCGACGATGGCGCCGTCGCCCTGCCCGATTCCGGGTGTCTCGACGATGACGAGGTCGAATCCGGCGGCGCGGCACGCATCGACCATGGTCGGGAGGTAGGCCGGGACCTCGCGCTCGGCGCCGCGGGTCGCCACGGAGCGGAAGAACACCGGACCGTCGGTCGAGGTGCCGAGAGAGTTCATCCGGATGCGGTCACCGAGGAGGGCGCCGCCGCTCTTGCGTCGAGTGGGGTCGACGGCGAGGACCGCGATGCGCAGCTTGTCCTCCTGGTCGACGCGGAACCGGCGGACGAGCTCGTCGGTGAGCGACGACTTCCCTGATCCGCCGGTGCCGGTGACACCGAGCACCGGCACCTGGCGCGCCCGGGCGGCGGCGGAGATCTGGGCGAGCAGGTCGTCGGATGCCCTGCCGGTCTCGATCTCGGTCAGCGTTCGGGCCAGCGCCGGCTCATGCCCTGCGACGAGCGCGTCGAAGGGCGCCGGCTGCGCGGCTAGGTCGACGTCGCAGTCGCGTACGAGCTCGTTGATCATGCGTTCGAGACCGAGGCGCTGGCCGTCCTCGGGCGAGAAGATGCGTACGCCGCGCTCGCGCAGCAGCGCGATCTCCTCGGCGACGATGACGCCGCCACCACCGCCGAAGACCTGCACGTGCGACGCGCCGCGCTCGGCGAGGCGCTCGACGAGGTAGGTGAAGTATTCGACGTGCCCGCCCTGGTAGGACGAGATGGCGACACCCTGCGCGTCCTCCTGGAGGGCGGCGGTCACGACCTCCTCGACGCTGCGGTCGTGGCCGAGGTGGATCACCTCGACGCCCTGTGCCTGCAGGATCCGGCGCATGATGTTGATCGCGGCGTCGTGGCCGTCGAACAGGCTCGCGGCGGTCACGAAGCGCACCGGGTTGACCGGTCGGTGCAGCGGTGTCGGGTCAGTCATCGCGAAGCCTCACGTCGGGTCGAGGCGCCAGGCACGAGGCAGCCCCAAGAGCGTGAGAGAAATACTAGGACGTCCAACTAATTCCGTCCACACCCCTCCCAGCCCCCCAACCTCGCGTTTTATTTGTCCAGTGGTCGCTTACAGGGTCGGGTAGCAGCCACTGGACCAAGATCACGCCAGGGGGGTTACCAGGCGTAGGCCTCGGGGGCGGTGCCGCCGGGGCCGGGGAAGATCTCGTCGATCCGAGCGAGCGCGGCCTCGTCGAGCGTGATGTCGAGCGCCCGCAGACCGCCCTCGAGCTGGTCGATCGTGCGCGGGCCGACGATGGGGGCGGTGACGGCGGGCTGGTGGAGGAGCCAGGCGAGCGCGACGTCGCCGGGGTTCTCTCCCCGCTCGGCGCAGAACGCCTCCCACGCCTCGATCGCGGGCCGGTGCTTCTCGATCGCCTCGGCTGCGCGGCCTGTCGTGCTCCGACCGGTGGTGCCGTCCTCCAGCTTGCGCAGGACGCCGCCGAGGAGGCCACCGTGCAGCGGCGACCACGGGATCACCCCGAGGCCGTAGTGCTGCGCCGCGGGAAGCACCTCGAGCTCGACGGTGCGCTCGACCAGGTTGTAGATCGACTGCTCGCTGACGAGTCCGAGGGTGCCCCGTCGACGCGCGGCTTCCTGACCCTGCGCGATGTGCCAGCCGGCGAAGTTCGAGGAGCCGACGTAGAGGATCTTGCCCTGCTGGCGCAGCACCTCCATCGACTCCCAGATCTCGTCCCACGGAGTCTCACGGTCGATGTGGTGCATCTGGTAGACGTCGATGTAGTCGGTCTGCAGGCGTTGGAGAGAGGCGTCGCACGCGCGGCGGATGTTGAGGGCTGAGAGCTTGCCGTCGTTGGGCCAGTCGCCCATGTCGCCGTACAGCTTGGTCGCCAGCACCGTCTTCTCGCGTCGGCCGCCGCCCTGAGCGAACCAGTCGCCCACGATCCGTTCGGTGAGGCCGCGGTTCTCGCCCCAGCCATAGACGTTGGCGCTGTCGAAGTAGTTGATGCCCTCGGCGTGGGCCAGGTCCATGATGGCGAACGAGCCCTCCGCCGAGATCACCGGCCCGAAGTTCATGGTGCCCAGGCACAACCGGCTGACCTTGAGACCTGTACGACCCAGGTGGACATAGTCCATGGCGATCCTCCTCGACGACGACGTGATGTACGTCGAACCTAGCCCGGATCGCAGCGCCCGGCGCCGGCGAGTAGCGGGCGTGGACTACGCGAAGTGCACGATCGACGCGGCTCCTGCGACGAGGCAGTAGACGGCGAACGGGATGAGCGTGCGCGTGCGGAACCACCGCTCGAGGAATCGGGCTGCGACCAGTGCGGCGAGGAAGGCGGCGGCGGCACCGGCGAGCGCCTGGCCGCGGATCCCGTCGCCGAGCGGGCCGATCAGGTCCGGCACCTTGTAGACGCCGGCAGCGAGGATGATCGGGGTGGCGAGGAGGAACGAGAAGCGCAGCGCCTCCTCGTGGGTGAGTCCGCGGAGCAGGCCTCCGACCATGGTGATGCCGCTGCGGCTGATTCCTGGGAGGAGCGCTGCGGTCTGGAGCACGCCAATCACTCCGGCGTCTCGTCTGCTCACGTGGTCGGCGATCGCATCGTCGACTGACTCGGAGTCTGGTGACCCCGTGGTCGGGCCCGGCTGCGGAGCGCGGCGGCGCAGCCATTCGCCACCGAGCAGGATGAGGCCGTTGATCGTGAGGAACACCGCCGCCGCCAGCGGCTTGGCGAACACGGTGCGCAGCGTGTGCTCGAGCAGCAGCCCGGTGATGCCAGCGGGGATCGTGCTCATGACGATGAGCCACGCCATCCGCTCGTAGGTCGTGGTCACTGTGCGGGAGCGCAGGGAGGAGAAGAAGCCACGCACGATGCCGACCCAGTCGCGCCAGAACAGCACCAGCAGCGCGCAGGCGGTCGCTACGTGCAGCGCGACGATGAACGCGAGGTAGGGCGACTCCGGGTCGGACTGCGCCAAGACCAGGTGCTCCCAGCTGCCGCCGAGCCACGCCGGCACGAGCACCGAGTGTCCGAGGCTGGACACCGGGAAGAGTTCGGTGACCCCCTGGAGCAGTCCGATGACGACGGCCTGGAGATAGGACAGGTCCACGGGTGATGCACTCCTGGGGTCTGGCGAGGATGAGCGACCATCATGCGCGGCGGAGGTTGCCGCTCCGAGCACGACGTGAGCGGCGTACAGCACGTTCCCGGGAAATGCTCAGCGTGCTCTCAGCGTCCCCTTGCCGTCCCCTGGTGCTGGACGCACCCCT
>JANMBJ010000243.1:0-1737 GCA_031360335.1 Candidatus Nanopelagicales bacterium | reverse complement strand
GGCGCGCTCCTCATGGCGACCGGCCTGCCCTACGACAGCGACGGCGGTCGCGCCCTCGCCGGTGCGATCACCAGCCTCATGACGGGCACTGCCTACAAGCGCTCGGCCGAGATCGCCGGCGTCGTCGGGGCGTATGAGGGCTACGCCCGCAACGCCCACGCCCACCAGCGCGTGATGCGCAAGCACGCCGCGGCGACCGACTCGGTGCGCTCGGTGACCAGCCTCGACAACGACGTCCTCAAGCTCGCGCAGAAGGCCTGGGAAGAGGGCAACAAGATCGGTGCGAAGAGCGGCTGGCGCAACGCGCAGGCCTCCGTGCTCGCGCCCACCGGCTGCCTCACCGGCGACACCCTGGTGACCACCGCTCGCGGCATGCTGCGACTCGCCGAGATCGGCGACGTGTGGGGCGAGCGCTGGCAGGACATCGACCTTCAGGTCTCCACCGACGAGGGCCCGCAGGCGGCGACGAAGTTCTTCGTCAACGGCGAGGAGCCCACCCGCCGCGTCGTCACCGAGGGCGGCTACCGCGTGCAGGGCACGCTGGCCCACCGCATCAAGGTGGTCGATCCCGCGAGCAAGGCGTGGACCTGGAAGCGACTGTCCGACATCGCAACCGGCGACATCGTGCCGATCCAGCTCTCCACCCTGGTGGGCGAGCCGGTGACCGTGCCCCTCCCGGTGCTCGACCAGGCCTACTACGCCGGTGACCGTCACACCATGGTGCCCGACTCCGTCGACGCCAGCCTCGCCGAGCTCGTCGGCTACTTCATGGGAGACGGCAGCCTGCACGCCAAGGGGATCCGGCTCTGCGTGGCAGACACCGACCTCGATGTCGTGGAGCGCCTGGGGATCCTGTCCAAGGAGCTCTTCCACCTCGAGCCCACCGTCACGGTCGAGCAGGGTCACCGCGTCGTCACGCTGTCCTCGGTGCGGCTGGCCCGTTGGTGGATGGCCGCGGGCTTCGCCAAGGACCTCCCCGGCGTCGACCACTCCGGCAAGGGCTGGACCCCGCGGGTGCCCGCGGCGATCCGCGAGACCAACGACCCGAGCATCTACGCCGCGTTCCTGCGCGGTCTGTTCGAGGCCGACGGCACGGTCGCCGAGGGTGTGCCCAGCGTCAGCACCTCCTCCGCGCTGTTCGCCGACGACGTGCGCACGGTCATGCTGGCCCTGGGGCTGCCCACGACCACGCGCGAAACCCAGAGCGGCTGGGGCGGCCCGGTCCTGCAGGTTCGGGTGCGCAACATCAAGCACGCCATGACCTACGCCGACCGCGTGGGTTTCCTGTCTCACCGCAAGGCGGCGTTGCTGGCCACCGAGGCAGGTGCTCAGTCCGGCAACCGCGACCGCATCCAGCTGGCTGACGAGGTCTGGCTCGAGGCGGTCCCGGTGGGTCACGAGCTGCGCGGGCTGGTTCAGCAGGCGGTCGCCCGTGGGGTCGGAGTCAGCCGCGACCTGGCGCAGAGGGTGTACGCCGCCACCGCCGACGCACGGATCGACCAGGCGCTGGCCTACCTCTACGAGACGGTTGCCGCCAACGAGGACGGCGGGGTGCAGCCGACGTACGACCTCTCGGTCCCGGCCAACGTCACCTACGTGGCTAACGGGATGGTGAGCCACAACACCATCGGCTTCATGATGGACTGCGACACCACCGGCATCGAGCCCGACTTCTCGCTGGTGAAGTTCAAGAAGCTCGTCGGCGGCGGCTCGATGCAGATCGTCAACCAGACGATC
>JANMBJ010000228.1:0-5342 GCA_031360335.1 Candidatus Nanopelagicales bacterium | reverse complement strand
CGACGTCGGTGCGTACCGGCGATGACCCCTTCAGCTTGTTGAAGCTGATCTGGGCGGTCTTGTCCATGATCGCGTTCATGTAAGCCACCGCTCCGGCCGGGTTCTTGCTTCCCTTGCCCTCGACGAAGACATCCGTCACGGTCACGAAGTTGCTCGCGTCCCCGAGGATCGTGTATCCGAAATCGGTTCCGTCGGTCAGCTTCTGCTTGACGACGAGCTCGCCGTAGGCCCAGTCGCCCATCACGTTGAACGCGCACTTGCTCTGAGCGAGCGAGGCAACGGCCCCGGTCCAGTCCTGCGACTTGTGGTCCGTCTGTGCCCAGCCGAACTGGGTGTTGGCATCAGCGATCGCCTGGACCACCTTCGGGTCGCTCCACTTGAGCGCCCCACTCATCAGGGAGTTCCATCCCTCGGCGCCGATCTCACCGACGATGGTCCCCTCGACGAGCGTCGCAGCGGTCCAGATGTCTTTGTCGCCGAGGCACATCGGAGCGATGTTCTTGGCCTTCAGCGCCTTGGCGATGTCCTGAAGCTGGGCGAAGGTGACGTTGGCGGGCACCGTGACTCCGGCACCTTCCACGAGCTTCTTGTTGAACCACCACACGTTCCCGCGGTGGACACCCGTCGCGACGGCATAGATCTTGCCGTCGTAGGTCATACCGTCGAGCAGCGCCTTGGGGATGACCTTGTCCCAGCCGTTGTCGGCGTAGAGCTTGGTCACGTCCTCGACGACACCCTGCTTGACGTAGTCACCGAGTGCTCCACCCTGGTGGGTCTGCCAGGTCTCCGGGACGTCGCCGCCGGCGAGGCGGGTCGCGAGCACCTGTTGTGCGTTGGTGCCGGCGCCACCGGCCACCGCAGCGTTCACGAGCGTGAGGTTCGGGTTGCTCGTCTTGGTGGCATCGAACAACGCCTGGAGTGCGGCGTTCTCCGACCCTGACGTCCACCACGAGAACACTTCGGCGGAGCCGGTCACCCCGGCCGCGGCGCTGCCGCCCGGACTGGCAGTGGAGGTCTCAGCCGTGCTGGCACTGCTCCCGCACGCGGCGAGGAGGAGAGCACTGGCGCCTACCGCTGCAACTGCAGCGATGCGCTTCGTTCGGATCATACGATTCTCCTGGGAGTCTCTCGCGAATGCGGTGCGCGAGTATCGGATACGATGAGACGTCAGCGTCGTGTGGCGACGAGCTCGCCGCCGAGGACCTTGTCGAGGGCCTCGACGAAGAAGTACTCGCCCCACATCACGCTTTCGTCGACTCCCAGGTTCTTGGTCTCGTGATAGCTCCCGTGTTTGAGGATGCCGTCCCACGCAGGGTCTAGCGAGGCCGAGAACCTGGGGCCTGACAGCGTTCGAACGATCTCGAACGCGTATGCCGCATACCGCTGTGACTCATCCCGGTCTGGGACGAGGGCGGCGAGCTGCAGCAGCCCGCTGGCCGCGATCGCGGCAGCGGAACTCTCGTAGGGCTGAGCCGGTGTCGGCTCCTCCCAGTCGTTTGGCGGCACGAAGGCGTCGCCGGTCCGGTCGATGTAGAAGTCGGCGCACGCACGGGCGGTGTCGAGGAACGACTCATCGCCGGTGAAGGCGTAGACGGTGCCGAACCCGTAGAGCGCCCAGGCCTGGCCGCGTGCCCAGGACGAGTCGTCGCGGTAGCCCTGCTGCGTCGTCTGCCTGAGGAACTCGCCCGTCTCGAGGTCGAACATCCCCTCGTGGGACGTGCTGCCGTCGCCACGCACGAGGTGACGGCGCGTCTGAAGACAGTGCGTCCGCACCCGATCGAGCAGGTCCGCGTCGCCCGATGTCTGTGCGGCGTAGCAGATGATGCCGACGTTCATCATGATGTCGATGAACGTGCTGTCGGGAGCCCGGAACGACCTCAGGAAGCCTGACTTCTCGTGGAACCGCAACCCCATCGTCTTGCCGGCCTGCACCACGACGTCCTCGAGTGCACGGTCACCGGTGGCAGCAGACCACGGTCGCCAGGAGTGCCAGAAGGTGAAACCGAGGTCATGCACCTCGCGGTCGAACTCACGACCGCGCAGCAGCTCGCAGTAGTGCTCCGCGCGCGGGCGCCACACACCTGAGTCGAGATGCCTCGCGAAGATCCACATCATCCCGGGAGGGAATCCCTCGCACCAGTTCGTCCAGGGGTCCTCGCCGTGCATCCACCTGCCGTTCTTGGTGAACAGCGGCAGGTGGTCCGGGTGCTGGGTCACGAGTCGATCGACCTTGGCCGCCGCAGCATCGAGTGCGGCGGCGGCGGTCTCCCGGACGTCTGCCGGTATGTCGACCGGCGTGCAGGTGAGGCCCCTCATCGGGTGACTCCGTCCACCCACGACGTGCGAGGCCCGGTATGAATGGCGATCGTCTTGAGCTCGGTGAACTCCTCGATCGCCGCTCGACCGAGCTCCCGGCCGAGTCCGCTCTCCTTGTAGCCGCCGAAGCTCATCTCCGGGAAGCCATCCATCCAGCAGTTGATCCACACGGTCCCTGCCTTCGCACGACGAGCGAAGGTGATCGCTTGGTCGATGTCCTGGCTCCAGATGCCCGCCGACAGTCCGTAGACGGTCGAGTTGGCGATCTCGAGGGCATGGTCGACGTCGGAGAAGCGGAGCACGGACAGCACCGGCCCGAAGATCTCCTCGCGCGCGATCGACATCTCCGGGGCGACGTGGTCGAAGATCGTCGGCTCGAAGTAGCGTCCGGTCTCGCTCGGCTTGCGGTTCCCACCGAGCAGCAGCTCCGCGCCGCTGGCGATTCCCTCGCCCACGAGAGCCTCGATCGTGCTGAGCTGCTCGGGGCTGGCGATGGCGCCGACGAGAGTGGATTCGTCGAGCGGATCGCCGACCGATACCTGTCGCGCACGGTCGACGACGCATGCGACGAACTCGTCCGCGATGCTGTCCTGGACGAGGAGCCTGCTGCCGCTGTTGCAGCACTCTCCCTGGTTGAAGTAGACGCCGAACACGACCGCGTCGACCGCGCGGTCGACATTGGCGTCAGCCATGACGACCTGGGGGTTCTTGCCCCCGAGCTCGAGCTCGACCTTCTTCACGGTCGAGGCGGCGGTCGCCATGATGCGCTTGCCGACGGCGGTCGAACCGGTGAACGTGATCATGTCGACGCCGGGGTGCTCGGCCAGGCGGTTGCCGACATCCCTGCCCGGTCCGGTCACGACGTTGAAGACCCCGTCCGGCATGCCGGCCTCGCGGCAGAGCTCACCGAGCCGGATGGTGGTCCCGGACGTGAGCTCGGCAGGCTTGACCACAGCCGTGTTGCCGACCGCGAGTGCGAACGGCAGCTTCTGACTGACGATGAGCAGGGGGAAGTTCCACGGAGTGATCATCCCGACGACACCGAGCGGCTCGCGGACGATGACACCGAGGTACTGCTCGCCGATCGCATTGTGCGCGTCGCCGTAGGCGTGCTGCGGCAGGGTTGCTGCGTACCACCACAGCTCAGCGGTCGATGCCACCTCGCCGCGTGCCTGAGAGATCGGCTTGCCACCCTCGAGCGACTCGATGCGCGCGAGGGACTCGAGGTCGCGCTCGATGAGCTCGGCGACACCGCGAAGGACGCGCGCTCGCTGCGCACCGGACCAGCGCGGCCATGGACCCGAGTCGAACGCTCGGCGTGCGGCGGCGACCGCCGCGTCGGCATCGGCGGCGCTACCTCTCGGGTAGCGCCCCACCACGACGTCGTGCGCCGGGCTGACCCGCTCGAAGGTGTCTCCGGACTGCGCGCAGACGGACTGGCCGTCGACGAGCATGGAGTAGTCGCTGCTGGTGATCACGTCAACGTCCCTTGAAGTGGGGGGTTCGCTTGTCACGGAAGGCCGCGACTCCCTCGTGCAGGTCTTCGGTTGACACCGAGAGTGCGCCGGCCAGTGACTCGAAGGTCTCGAGCTGATAGCTCGCGGCCGTTGCTGCGGACATGACCTTCTTCGCCAGCTGGACGGCGACCGCAGGTTGGCTCGCGAGCCGCTCCACGATCGTGTCCACGGCCGCGTCGAGGTCCGCCGCACTGGCGGCGGAGGTGACGAGGCCCGCGAGCTGGGCGTCCGATCCGGACACCGTCTGGGAGAGCAGGACCATCTCCTTCGCCCGGACCGGACCGACTGCGGCCGCGAGACGAGCAGTTCCTCCCCAGCCCGGCAGAGTGCCGATGCCCACCTCGGGAAGCCCGAGGACCGCATCGAGCGTCGCGACCCGGAAGTCGCAGGCAAGCGCGAGCTCGAGGCCACCGCCGATCGCATGACCGTGGATCCGGGCGACCGTGGGTTGCGGCATGGCAGCGAGCGCAGCGGTGACACGGTGCCCGACCGCGATCCACACTCGCCTCGCAGAGTTGGCGTCGTGCCCGATGAACTCGGTGACGTCGGCCCCGACGCAGAAGCTCTGTCCGGCTCCGTCGAGGACGACCACGCGGATCGCGTCGTCCTCGGCGATCGACTCCAGAACTGAGCACATGTCCCGAAGCATGGACAGCGTCAGCGCATTGCGCTTCTCGGGACGCTGCAGCGTCACCGTGGCGACGGCTGCACGCCGGGACACATCGATACTCATGCCGTGCCTCCGAAGGAGAGCAGCGCGGATCCGGACGCCGGGGCGAACAGCCAGGCGTCCATGAGCTTGAGCTCGTCGGAGACGAGGAGCGGGAAGTCCGCTTTGCCCAGCACGTCGAGCTCGAGGTCGACACCCGGGGCGATCTCCATGACGGTCAGACCTTCTGGCCGCAGCTGCAGCACCGCTCGCTCGGTGACATAGACGACGCTCTTGCCGGCAGCCAGCGCCTGTCGGCCCGAGAACGTCACTCGCGCAACGTTCTTGGTCAGCTTCGAGACACTGCCGTCAGCCCGGATGTCGAGTCCAGCCTCGCTGATCGCGATGTCGCGCTTGCCGGCGGTGAAGTAGCCTGCGAACACGATCCGGGGGGATCCGTTGACGATGTCCGCAAAGCCCCCGACTCCGGCGGTGACGTGCAGCCGAGACGGGAGGTAGGAGACGTTGACGTTGCCGCCCTCGTCGATCTCGAGGAACGACAGCATGGCTGCGTCGATGCCGCCGCCCTGCAGCAGCGTGAACTGGTCGACGCTCTGCATGATCGCGTCCGGGTTGAGCGCGCACCCGAAGGCGAAGCCGGTCAGGGGGAACCCGCCGACGGCTCCCTGCTCGATGACCCAGGTCACGCTCTCGCCGTAGCCCTCCTCGTGCAGCACCCGCGGGACTCCCGCAGAGAGTCCGAATCCGAGGTTGACGATCCAGCCGGGCTCAAGCTCCATCGCCGCACGCCGGGCGATGATCTTCTCCAGGCCGAACTCGAGCGGCTCGATGCGGTCGTC
>JANMBJ010000211.1:0-11219 GCA_031360335.1 Candidatus Nanopelagicales bacterium | reverse complement strand
CGCTGGCTCGCCGAGCAGGGCGTACGCGAGGTCGTGCTGGTGAGCGAGAACTCCACGTCGTACGGCAAGGACCTCGGAGACCTGCGGCTGCTGGAGACGCTCCTGCCCGAGCTCGCCGCGATCGAGGGCATCGACTGGGTCCGGGTGTCCTACCTGCAGCCTGCGGAGACGCGGCCCTCGCTGCTCGAGGTCATCGCCACGACACCCGGTGTCGTGCCCTACTTCGACCTGTCGTTCCAGCACGCCTCGTCCGACGTGCTGCGCCGCATGCGCCGCTTCGGTGGCACCGAGTCGTTCCTCGACCTGCTCGCCTCCGCCCGTGCGCTGTCACCCCAGGCGGGTGCGCGCAGCAACGTCATCGTCGGGTTCCCGGGCGAGACCGAGGACGACGTCGAGGAGCTCGAGCGCTTCCTCGTCGCCGCGCGGCTCGACGCCGTGGGCGTGTTCGGCTACTCCGACGAGGAGGGCACCGAGGCTGCGACCTACGACGGCAAGCTCGACGACGTCGTCGTCCGCGACCGGGTGGAGCGCCTCTCCGCCCTCGTCGAGGAGCTCACCTCGCAGCGCGCCGAGGACCGTCTCGGCGAGACGGTCGAGGTGCTCGTCGAGTTCGTCGGCGACGCCGGTGACGGTCCGATCGTGGAGGGGCGCAGCGCCCACCAGGCACCCGAGGTCGACGGCTCGACCCTGCTCGTCGACGGTGACCTCGACGCGTCGTCGTTGACCGTCGGTGACCTCGTCACCGCGACCGTGGTCGGCTCGGACGGTGTCGACCTCGTCGCAGCGGTGACGGCTCGCCGATGACCGAGGTCCGACGCCGGTGAAGCCGGCGCCCCCCGACCATGTCGGCGACCCGGTCCAGTCGCCGTCGGCCGTCAACCTCCCCAACGCGTTGACGATGCTGCGTCTGCTGCTCGTGCCGGTGTTCCTGTGGCTGCTCCTGCGCGACGGCGGCGACGACCCGGTGTCGCGCGTCTGGGCCGCGCTCGTCTTCGTGATCGCGGGCGCGACCGACTTCGTCGACGGCGAGCTCGCCCGGCGACAAGGCCTGGTCACGACGTTCGGCAAGGTCGTCGACCCCATCGCCGACAAGGCGCTGACCGGTGCCGCGCTCCTCGGGCTCAGCTCACTGGGTGACCTGCCGTGGTGGGTGACGATCGTGATCCTGGTGCGCGAGGTCGGCGTGACGCTGCTGCGCTTCTGGGTGATCCGGATCGGGGTGATCCCCGCGAGCCGTGGCGGCAAGGCGAAGACGGCGGCGCAGATGCTCGCGATCCTGCTCTTCCTCCTCCCGGTCACCGGGTGGCTGCTCACCGCCCGCGCCCTCGTCATGGGCATCGCGGTCGTGCTCACCCTCGGCACCGGGGTCGACTACGTCGCGCGGGTCTGGCGCCTGCGTCGGCTCGGCCGGACACCTGCACCGTCATGAGCTCGCTGACCGCGCGGGAGTGTGCAGCCCTCGTCGTACGACACCTCACCGACCGCGGCCAGACCCTGGCCGCGGCCGAGTCCCTCACCGGGGGCCTGGTCCTCGCGACCCTCGTCTCGGTGCCCGGCGCCTCCGCGGCTGTCCGCGGGGGAGTCGTGGCCTATGCGACCGATACCAAGACCTCGATGCTCGGGGTCGATCGCGACCTGCTCGACCGGGCCGGACCGG
Source organism: Candidatus Nanopelagicales bacterium (assembly GCA_031360335.1). Taxonomy (GTDB): domain Bacteria; phylum Actinomycetota; class Actinomycetes; order S36-B12; family CAIYMF01; genus Longivirga. Next base: position 9,562 of record JANMBJ010000211.1, on the reverse strand, counting down.
TGGACCCCCACGTCGTGACCGCGATGGCCACCGGCGTGCGGGAGCGGTTCGGCGCCGACTGGGGCATCGCGACGACCGGTGTCGCCGGCCCGGACACCCAGAACGGCAAGGCGGTCGGGACGGTCTATCTCGGCATCGCCGATCCCGACGGCGAGGTCCACGCCGTGGCCCCGCCGATGGTCGCGGGCCGCAGCCGAGACGAGATCCGCGAGGCCACCGTGCTCGCCGTCCTCGACCTGCTGCGCCTGCGGCTGGAGTCACGTGTGACGGACTTCGGGGTCTGAACCCCTCGGGACCCCCTCGTCGCGGCCGACCGGGGCAGTGCTGACTGCAGTGCCGACCTGGCGCTCCCCGGACCGGCCCTGGGACAAACCCGGTGGCGCAGCCGGGAACACTGACGCAGGATTACAGCGTTACACCCTCGACGGCACCGCCTGGCGACCGTCGACCCGTACCTCGAAAGGTGTGCCCGTGATCCCCAGCGCTGCCACCCTCCCCGCCCCTGCGGGCGCTCTCGCGCGACGCGCCGGGATCGCCCGACCGGGTAGTGCTCCTGCACCAATGGTCACCGCCCGGTACGCTGGTGTCACAGTTCCCGGCGCTGACGCCCGGGTCCGAGTTGTGAGAGGAGGTGCGCCCGTGATCGTTCTCCGTCGAGTCATCGGCGACGAGCTGCGCCGTCGACGCCAGGACCAGGGACGCACCCTGCGCGAGGTGTCGAGCGCCGCTCGCGTCTCGCTGGGCTACCTCTCGGAGGTCGAGCGAGGACAGAAGGAGGCCAGCAGCGAGCTGCTCGCCTCGATCTGCACCGCCCTCGACGTCCCGCTGGCCATCGTGCTGCGCTCCGTGAGCGACGAGGTTGCCGTGCTCGAGGGCGTCGCCCCCGTCACCGACCTCCCGGTTCCCGCGGCCTCCGTCGTCGCCGCAGCCTGATCTCCGCTGTGCCCGAGCGTTCCCCGCACTCTCGTGCGGGCAACGCGATGGGACGTACGCGCACCGCTGCCCTCGACGGCGCCCGCCGGGTGCTGGCAGAGCACGGGGTGCGCAAGGCCACGATGGGTGATGTCGCCGTACGCGGCGGCCTGGCCAAGGCCACGCTCTACAACCACTTCCGCACCAAGGACGACCTCGTCGCCGGTCTCGTCCATGACGAGGTCACCGATCTCGCCGCCGACTGCGTCGACCTGGCTGGTGACGACCTCGCCGTCGCGCTCACCCGCGCGGCTGACGGCATCGCAACGCACCCCGTGCTCGTCGGTCTCCGGACCGTCGAGCCCGGGGCGCTGCTGTCTCTCGCCGCTCCGACCACCGCGCCGGGCTGGGACCTCGTCCGCGCACAGGTGGCCCTCGTGCTGGATGCGGCAGGCCGCTCGAGCGATCCGGAGCACGTCGACTACGTCTGTCGGTGGCTGGCCTCGCACGTCCCCGAGCCCGGCACCCCGGACTCCCGGGCGCAGCAGGCCAGGCTCCTCGCTGCGACCTTGCCCGCCGCCGTACGCACCACGACCTTCGCCACCCCCACCCCCTGAGCCACCCCCAAGATCACGCCATGTTCTGGGGGTGTGTTCAGACCTTCGCGGCCTTGGTGGCGAGGAACTCGCGGACTTCGCTGGTGAACGACGAGCCGTCGAGGCGCAGGCCGTCGCGCCCGGGCTCGGAGCGCAGCGAGCGCTTGATGGCGTCGACGTGGGCCACCGGCACCCGACCGCTCGGGTCAGCGACCAGCGCGGCGCGCACGTCCGGCCCGAGGGCGGCCCACCAGTGGTCGAACGGGTGGCCGTGCGCGGCGACGAACGCGTCGTAGGCGCCCGGCGCCCAGTGGTCCTGCTGGCGGTGCCGTGCGCGCAGCGTGCGTACGTCGGCCCACGAGGTCACCGCCGCAGCGGGATAGCGGTCGTCGAACGTCGCGGCGAACGCACCGTCGGGCAGCTGCACGATCTCGATCTGACGCTCGGACACCCTCCCGACCCTACGCGAACCCGATGAAGGTGGCCTTCGTTGCATAGAGCGAAACAATTCCGGCCTTCACGGTGCGGGCTCGCGCCGCAGCGACGCTCGGGCAGCGCCGACCGTGTGACGTTCGCCGCGGTGGGCTCCTCGCAGCGCGACGGGTACGGCGTCCCGCATAGCGTCGGGAACGCGCGGGCGTGCCGACGTGGCGCTGCCGCGTGTCTGGCCGAGAGGAACCCCGTGAGCGACGTCGTCACCAGTGCCGAGTCCACGCCCGCGGAGTCGAGCAGCGGGGGTCGTATCGCCAACGCAGCGCTGCGCTCGCGGGTGACGAGCGCCGAGCAGGCCGCGACGTACATCCAGCCCGGTGATGCCGTGGGGATGAGCGGGTTCACCGGAGCCGGCTATCCCAAGGCGGTGCCCGGCGCGCTCGCGACGCGGATCCGCGAGGCGCACGCACGCGGTGACGCGTTCCGCGTCAAGGTCTTCACCGGTGCCTCGACCGCACCCGAGCTCGACGCGGCGCTCGCGGAGGCCGACGGGGTGGAGCTGCGCCTGCCCTACCAGTCCGACCCGGTGACGCGCGCGAAGATCAACGCGGGCGCGATGGAGTACCTCGACGTTCATCTCTCGCACGTCGCGCAGCAGCAGTGGCAGGGGTTCTACGGCGACCTCGACGTCGCCGTCATCGAGGTCTCGGGCATCACGGAGTCGGGTCGCCTGATCCCGTCGTCGTCGGTGGGCAACAACAAGACGTGGATCGACCGCGCCGACCGGGTGATCCTCGAGGTCAACTCGTGGCAGCACCCGGACCTCGAAGGCATGCATGACATCTACTACGGCACCGCGCTGCCGCCGCACCGGATGCCGATCCCGATCGTGCACCCTCAGGGACGTATCGGTGAGCTCTACTTCCGCTGCGACCCGGCCAAGATCGTCGCGATCGTCGAGACCGACGCGCCCGATCGCAACTCGCCCTTCTCCTCGCCCGACGAGGCCTCCCGCCTCATCGCCGGCCACGTCCTGGAGTTCCTCGACCACGAGGTCTTCCACGGTCGCATCCCCGGCGATGGTCTCCTGCCGCTGCAGTCCGGTGTCGGCAACGTCGCCAACGCCGTCATGGCCGGGCTCAACGCCGGTCCCTACGGCAACCTCACCGCCTACACCGAGGTCATCCAGGACTGCATGATCGAGATGCTCGACTCGGGAAAGCTGCGCTCGGTCTCGGCGACGTCGTTCTCGCTGAGCCCCGATGCGGTGACCCGGATGTATGACGACATGCGGACCTACCGCGACCGGATCCTGCTGCGCCCACAGGAGATCAGCAACCACCCCGAGGTCATCCGTCGCCTCGGCGTCATCTCGATGAACGGCATGATCGAGGCCGACGTCTACGGCAACGTCAACTCCACGCACGTGATGGCCTCGCGGATCCAGAACGGCATCGGTGGCTCGGGCGACTTCGCGCGCAACTCCTATGTCTCGATGTTCCTCAGCCCGTCGACGGCGAGGAACGGTGCGATCTCATCGATCGTGCCGTTTGTCAGCCATGTCGACCACACCGAGCACGACGTCGATGTCATCGTGACCGAGCAGGGACTCGCCGACCTGCGTGGCCTCTCGCCCAAGCAGCGGGCGCGCGTGGTGCTCGAGAAGTGCGTGCACCCCGAGTATCGCCCGCAGCTCACCGACTACCTCGACCGCGCGGCGGTGTCGGCGTACGGCCAGCACACCCCGCACCTGCTCGGTGAGGCGCTGTCGTGGCACGACCGGTTCGTCACCGAGGGCACAATGCGCGCCTAGGCCCGTGTACCTGGGCCTCTGGTGAAGGCCGGAACTGGTGTGCTCCGTGCAACGAAGCCACCTTCATCGTCGTTGTTCACGCTACGACGTCGTGCGCGGCGGGCGCTGGCGTCGCACGGCGTTGCGCTCGGGGGAGCCGGGCGCGGGGGCCGGGCCGGGCTGGCAGGTCGGGCACCAGTAGGTGATCCGGTCGTACGGCGCCACACCCTGCATCGCACTCGCGACGGGCGTGCCGCAGCGCAGGCAGGGCCGGCGGGAGCGCTCGAAGACGTAGTGGGTGCGGCCGGGACGCGGGTCACCCGTCGTGGTCTGCGCGGCGTGCGCCTTGTTGGCGTCGAGCAGGCGCCGGGCGGTCTCGACGAGCGCGTCGAGGTCGTCGACCTCCGCGACGGGCGTCCACGGGGAGGTGCGGCGTACGAACAGGCTCTCGGCCTTGTAGAGGTTGCCGATCCCGGCCAGGGTGCGCTGGTCGAGCAGCCCCTGCCCGACCTCGCGCTGCGGGTCGGAACGCAGACGCCGCAGTGCCTCGACGCGGTCGAACGCCGGGTCGAGGAGGTCTGGGCCGAGGTGTCCGACCACGGAGTCCTCGCGCGCGGTCTCGACCAGCTCGAGCACGGGCAGGCGATAGCCGATGGCGTCCCACTCAGCGTTGGAGAGCACCACCCGCACCTGCCAGTCGGGGCCGCCGGTCCAGCGCTGGCCGGGGCGGTGCAGGTGCCAGCTGCCGTCCATCCGCAGGTGGCTGTGCAGCGTGAGGCCGCCCTCGATGCGGGTGAGCAGGTGCTTGCCGCGCGCTACCACCTCGAGCACCGAGCGGCCGGTGAGGTCGGTGGTCGCGAGCGACGGAACCCGGAAGTCGGTGCGGGTGAGTGCGCGCCCGGCGAGCGCGTCGTGGAGGCGCTTGGCGACCAGCCACACGGTGTCGCCCTCGGGCACCTCGACCTCCTCCCCTCGTTTCGGCAGTTCGCTCTCAGGGCACGGACTGCTCTGACAGCCTCGTGGTGACTGCGGCTCCCGTACACCTTCGTCGGGAACAAGCCTCGGTGCGAGTGCAGTTGTGACGGGCACCCGGATTCCTACGAACTCACCACAGGGAGTGCACATGAGGATCGCCGTGCTGGGCACCGGAGTCGTGGGAACCACGCTGGGCACGGCCCTCGTGCGGAGCGGTCACGACGTGCGGCTCGGGTCGCGCACCGCCGGACACGAGAAGTCGATGGCGTGGGTGGCGGAGACCGGCGATCACGCGAGCGAGGGCACCTTTGCCGACGCCGCAGCCTGGGCCGAGGTCGTCGTCAACGCGACCGGAGGGCTCGTCTCCCTCGAGGCGCTGACCGCCGCCGGCGCTGACAACCTCGCGGGCAAGGCTCTGCTCGACATCTCCAACCCGCTCGACTTCTCCGGCGGGTTCCCACCTTCGGTGCAGCAGCAGGACGGCCACAGCATCGGCGAGCAGATCCAGTCGGCCTTCCCGACGGCGAAGGTGGTGAAGACGCTCAACACGATGACTGCCGCTGTGATGACTGCGCCGCGTTCGCTGCCAGGTGCCCACACGGTGTTCGTGGCCGGTGACAACGCCGAGGCGAAGGAGCTGGCGGGCCTGCTGCTGCAGGGATTCGGCTGGGCCGAGGACGAGATCGTCGACGTCGGCGCGATCACCGCAGCCCGCGGGCTCGAGCTCTACCTGCCCCTGTGGCTCAGCCTCATGGGCAGCCTCGGCACCCCCACCTTCAACGTCCGCGTCGTACGCCCCTGACCCCGGACGGACCCGCGATGCTGGCGCAACTGTGGTTGAGGGTGGCCGTTCAGCAGCAGATACGCCAGCGAGGCGGGTCCGTCACCAGCGTTGGGCCCTCAGGGGTGATACCTGCGCGAGGTTGTCGAAGTCGCGGTCGCGGTGCACGAGCACGGCGTCGTGACGGATCGCGACGGCGGCGATGAGGCAGTCGACCAGGCTGCGTACGGTGAATCCCCGGCCTCGCGCGTCGCGGTAGAGCCGGGACGCTGACCTGAAGTCGAGAGCGGGCTCGAACGACAGGCTCGGCAGTCCGTCGACGACGCGAGCCACCTGCGCAGCGGAGGCCGCCGCCGGCCCGCACAGCAGCTCCATCGCGATCGGTTCACACACGCAGACGATGTGGCCGGAGCCGCTCTCGAGCGCGGCCCCGAGCGAGTCCGACAATGCCGGCGCGACATCGCGGAAGTGCGCGATCCACACCGAGCTGTCGACGAGGAGGCGGGTCACAGCTCGGGTGCGCCAGAGCCGGACCGCATCTCCTCGAGGTCGCCGTCCCATCCCATTCCCTGGAGGGAGCGGATGAAGGCGGCGTCGACCTGGGAGGCGACAAGGCGGCGCAGGGCGAACTCCACCGCGCTGCGCTTGGTGGTCAGCGAGAACCGGCTCATGACCTCGGCCACGAGCTCGTCGTCGAGCTCAATGTTCGTACGGCTCATAGCGGGAGAATACACCTCGGATACACCACGCAGGTGTATCGGGCCAGCGACGCTGGCGCACGTGTTGTGGAAGGTCGGGCTTCAGCAGCAGTTGCGCCAGCATCGTGGGTCCGTTGGCTGGTACGGCGCTCAGGCTCGGAGGCGCAGGCCCTGGGGGGTGGCGGTGAAGCCGGCGGTCTCGAGTGCCTGGCCGAGGACCGAGTGCGGCGCGAGCACGGAGGCGCCGTCGGCGGTCTGCACGGTGAGGCGGCCGAGCACGCCGGTCTTCACGGCTCGGGCCAGCGCCGAGCAGGCGGCGGCAAGCACCGGGGCGTCGTCGTCGGTCCACGAGAGCAGGGTGCGGCCGCCGCGCTCGACATAGAGCACGAGAGCGCCGTCGACGAGCACCACGAGCGCGCCGGCCTTGCGTCCGGGCTTGTGGCCGCTCACGGCCTCGTCCGGGCGCTGCGGCCAGCCGAGGGCAGCGCCGTAGGGGTTGGCGGGGTCGGTGGCGGCGAGCACCACTGCGTGCGGCAGAGCCGACGGGTCGCGTCGGTCGGGGGCCGCGCCGCGCACCCGGTCGATGGCGCCAGGGAGGGCGAACTGCGCTGCGCCGAGGCCCTCGACGACGTAGGCGCGACGACAGCGACCGGCATCCTCGTACGCCGACAGCACCCGGTAGACACCGGCGAAGCCGCCGGTGATGCGCTCCGCCACGACGGCCCCGCGGGTCACGACACCGTGCCGGTCGAGCAGTCCCTCGGCCAGCGCCGCCGCGCGCAGGGTCGGGTCGTCACGTCGCGGCTCGAGCAGCGACCATCGGCCGGCAACCGCGGGAGGCCCTGATCGCGTGGGCATCCCGGCCCGTGCCGGTCGGGCGTAGCGCGAACGCGGGCCCGAGCGAGCGGGAGCCGCAGCGGCGCGCGGCTTGCGCCCCGGACCCGAGAGGCGCGAGCGCAGCGGTGCCCATGTGTCGCCGGTGACCTGCCCGCTCCACACGAGGTCCCACAGCGCCTCGACCAACGTCGCGTCATCGACGCCACCACCTCCCGGCGCGACGACGGGACCCACGCGGTCCGACAGCGCCCGGAAGAACCAGCCGCCGCCACCCGCGAGCGTGTCGACGAGCGCCCGGTGGACGTCGGTGAGCTCGAGCTCGACGATCTCGGGGAGGAGCAGGTCGGCGGAGTCCGTGGGCGCCAACGCGATCCAGCCGTCGCCGCCGGGCAGCGCACCCGCGCCGGCCCACCCGACCTCGCCCGCCGACGTCAGCTCGTCGAGCATCGCCGGCTGATAGCCCTCGATGCGCGAGGGCAGCACCAGCGTCTCCCACGCCGACGCCGGCACCATCACGCCGGCGAGCTGCTCGATGATGCGCAGCACGCCGTCCGGTCCGCGCAGGCGACCCCCGACCTGCTGCCACTGCGGGAGGAACACGCCGAGCGCCTCCGGCGGCACCGGCTCCGCCTCACGTCGCAGCGCCGCGACCGAACGCCGCCGGATGAGCCGCAGCACCTCCGCGTCGCACCACTCCGTGCCCGAGCCGCCGGGGCGGAACTCCCCGCTCACGACCCGTCCTGATGCGGCCAGGCGGGCCAACGCACCGGTCACGACAGCCGTGCCGAGACCGAACGAGGTGGCGACGGCGGGTGCGTGGAACGGGCCGTGGGTGCGGGCGTACCTCGACACGAGGTCGCCCACGGGATCGGGCACCGGCTCCAGGAACGCATCCGGCAGACCCACCGGGAGTGCCGTGCCCAGGGCATCGCGCAGGCGTGCGGCATCCTCGACGGCGGCGACGGTGTCGACGCCGGCGATTCGTACGACGATCGCGCGTCGAGCCGTGAGCAGCAGGTCGACCCACGCGTCCTGCCCGCCGCGCTCGACGATCGCAGCGCGAGTGAGCGGCCCGAGCTGGCGCAGCAGGTCGGCGACGCCCTCGGCGTCGCGCACGTGCCGGTCGCTCACGAGCCGCTGCAGCTCGAGCTCCACGGTCGCGAGCGAGTCCGGGTCGAGCAGGTCGCGCAGCTCGGCCTGGCCGAGGAGCTCGGCGAGCAGCGTGGGGTCGAGGGTGAGTGCCGCGGCGCGACGCTCGGCGAGCGGGGAGTCACCCTCGTAGAGGAACGCGGCGACGTAGCCGAACAGCATCGAGCGCGCGAAGGGCGACGGCGTCGCCGTCTCCACCTCCACGACGCGGATCTCTCGCGCCTGCACCGAGCGCATGAGCGAGATCAGACCGGGTACGTCGTAGACGTCCTGCAGCACCTCCCGCATCGTCTCGAGCACGATCGGGAACGAGCCGTACTGCGACGCGACCGACAGCAGCTGCGCCGAGCGTTGTCGTTGCTGCCACAGGGGAGAACGCCTGCCCGGGTTGCGGCGCGGCAGCAGCAGCGCGCGAGCCGCCGACTCGCGGAAGCGAGCGGCGAACAGCGCCGAGCCACCGGCCTCCGCGGTCACGAGCGCCTCGACGTCGTCGGGGTCGATCAGCGCCGACTCGAGCACTCCCTTGAGGATGTCGTCGTCCTCCACGTCGGGCAGGCGCAGCACGATGCCGTCGTCGGCGTGCATGACCTGCGCGTCGACGCCGTGGCGCTCCCGGATCCGTGCGGCGATGGCGAGCGCCCACGGCGCGTGCACCTGCGCGCCGAACGGCGAGTGCACGAGGATCCGCCAGTCGCCCAGCTCGTCGCGCACCCGCTCGACCACGAGGGTGCGGTCGTCGGGCACGTGCCCGGTCGCGGCACGTTGGTCGTCGAGATACGCGAGCAGGTTGGTGCGCGCGCGTTCGTCGAGGCCGATCTCGACGAGACGCGCGTCGGCGTCGGGCCTCGGCAGCGCGACGACCTCGCGGACGAACGCACCCATCGCGCGACCGAGCTCGAAGGGTCGACCGAGGGAGTCGCCGTGCCAGAACGGCAGGCGGCCCGCGAGACCCGGCGCGGGAGAGACGAGCACCCGGTCGTGCGTGATGTCCTCGATGCGCCAGCTCGACGCGCCGAGGGAGAAGACGTCGCCGACGCGCGACTCGTAGACCATCTCCTCGTCGAGCTCGCCGACCCGGCTCTGCTTCTCTCCCACGAGGAAGACGCCGAACAGGCCGCGGTCAGGGATCGTGCCGCCGCTGGTGACCGCAAGTCGTTGCGCCCCAGGGCGTCCGGTGATCGTGCCGGTGGTGCGGTCCCACACGATGCGCGGGCGCAGCTCGGCGAACTCGTCGCTCGGATAGCGACCCGCGAGCATGTCGAGCACCGCGTCGAAGGCCGACTGGGGGAGCGAGGCGAACGGTGCCGCGCGCCGGACGAGCGCCAGCACGTCGTCGACGTGCCAGGCGTCGAGCGCCGTCATCGCGACGATCTGCTGCGCCAGGACGTCG
>JANMBJ010000210.1:0-15773 GCA_031360335.1 Candidatus Nanopelagicales bacterium | reverse complement strand
CCCCCACCGCGGGCGACCGCGGCGGAGCCTGCCGCTCCGGGTGAAGCTCGACACGTCCGACGTCTCGTCCGCCCCGGTTGCCGCGTGGCGGTCCTCGACCCGAGCCCTCTCGCGGGTGAGACTGGCAGGGATCCCCACCGGCCAGCCCTGGCCGGAGCGGACCTCGAGGAGGATCCATGCGCGAGCTGGCCTTCGTCGGGCTGTCGGACGACGGACTGTCGCTCGTGCTCAGCAGCACCGACGGCACCCGCTTCGTCGTCCCGTGCGACGAGCGACTCGAGGCGGCCGTACGCCGCGACCGCAGTCGCCTCGGACAGCTCGAGATCGCGCTCGACGGCACGTCTCCGCGCGACATCCAGCAGCGCGTACGTCATGGGCAGAGCCCTGACGACATCGCCGCGAGCTCGGGTCTCACCATCGACCGTGTCATGCGCTTTGCCGGTCCGGTGCTGGCAGAGCGCGAGCACATGGCAGCTCAGGCCCGTGATGTCGAACTGCGCGAGGGTGGCGCGTCGCGCACCATCACGCTCACCGTGACCACCGCGCTCGAGCGCGGCGGCGTCGACGTCGAGCTGCTCGAGTGGGATGCCTGGCGTCGCGACGACGGGCGCTGGTCACTGCTCGCGTCGTGGGAGCCCGACGACGGCGTAGCAGCCGGTGCCACCGCGGCGCTGTGGATCTATGACCCCGCCGGGCGCACGGTCGTGGCCGACGATCCGGCCAGTGCCTGGCTGTTCGGCGACATCGCCACGGTGGAGCCCGTGCAGGCCGACGGCCGCCCGGTGCTCGTCGGACTCCCGAGCGCCACCGAGGTCTGGGACGACGAGTCTGACGACCCCGACGCTGCCCTCACCGCCATCGTCGACCGCGACTCCAGCGGTGCGCAGATCGTCGAGCTCGCAGACCGCCCGCCGGTCGAGCCCGACGATGCATCACCGCTCGACGACCTCTACGACACCCTTCCCGGGCTCGCCCGCCCGGAGTCTGCACGCGGCACGCGCCGCTCTCGCCGCAAGGCAGCACGGCAGACTCCCATCGCTCCCACAGGTGACGTGGAGACCGGTGGCAAGCCCCGCGCCACAGTGCCGAGCTGGGACGAGATCCTGTTCGGCACGCGCCACCCGGAGAGCTGACAGCGGCGCCCTCAGCGCATCGGGCCGGTCGCGACCGGTCGGGTGGGATCTGAGATCCAGCCCGACCACGATGCCGCATACAGCGCCGCGTCGACACCGACGATGCGCAGTGCCAGCACGGTGTGGGCCGCGGTGACACCGGAGCCGCAGTAGACGCCGACCTCGGTGCCAGCGACGACGCCGAGCGGTGAGAACCGCTCCGTCAGGTCGTCGAGACCGAGGAACCTCCCCGCGATGTCGTGCGACATCGCCGCCGGTGCACTGACGGCACCCGGGATGTGCCCCGCGACCGGATCGACCGGCTCCACCTCACCGGCATAGCGCGCCGCGGACCGCGCGTCGAGCAGCACCCCGTCACGCGCCACCCGCGCTGCGCCCGCAGCGTCGAGGACGGGCAGGCGGGCGACGCCAGCCGTGAACGGGTGCTCCGTCACCGGGCCCTCGTCGTCGTACGCCGGCGGCACGGCTCCGGTCTCGATGTCGCCACCCGCAGAACGCCAGGCGCTGAAGCCACCGTCGAGAACACGGACCTGATCGTGTCCGTGATGGGTGAGCAGCCACCACGCACGACCGGCGACGGTCGCGTCAGCACCGTCCATCACCACGACCGTTCGGTCGAGGGTCACTCCTCGTCGACGCATGGCCGCAGCGAAGCGCGCCGGGTCCGGCAGCGGGTGCCGGCCACCGGAGTCGGGAGGGTCGGCGAGGTCGGTGTCGAGGTCGAGGTAGGCGGCACCCGGCACGTGCCCGAGCGAGAAGAGGTCAGGGCCCGGCGGACCCAGCAGGCTCCAGCGCACGTCGAGGACCACGGGAGGTGCCGCCGAGTCGATGAGCGACTGCAGCTGGCCCGGTCCGATCAACGGTGAGCTCATCTCGCGGCCACGGTGGTGTCGCCGCTGGCCGCGCGCACGGCAGTCGCATCGGCGTCGGCGAACGGCAGCGGGGTCGGGCTCATGTGAGCAGTCTTCGATGTGGCCGCCGTCATCCGTCGGCTGTAGTGGGGACGACAGAGCACCTCGTAGCCGATGACATCGACGCTGAACGTGTCACCGACGAGCACCTGCTCGCCCTCGATCACCATGTCGCCGTTAACAGTTCGGGCGTTGTGGGTCGCACGAGCACCACACCAACAGAGCGCCTCGACCTGGAGCACCTGCACCTTGTCGGCGAGCTCGACCATGCGTTGGGACCCGGGAAACAACCGGGTGCGGAAGTCGGTGAGGATGCCGAACGCGAACACGTCGACCCCGAGCTCGTTGTCGATGCGGGCGAGCTGGTCGACCTGCTCACCGGAGGAGAACTGGGCCTCGTCGCAGATGAGGTAGTCACAGCGCCCACCGGACTCGAGCACCTCGACCACGTGCGCCCAGAAGTTGGTATCGCGCGTGACCTCGACGGCCGGCACCTTGAGCCCGAGCCGGCTCGAGAGGGTCTCCTCCCCCGCCCGGTCGAGCGAGGTGAACACGATGCCGGCTCGCCCGCGCGCGGCGTGGTTGTGATCGGTCTGCAGGGCCAGCGTCGACTTCCCGCAGTCCATCGTCCCCGAGAAGAAGACGAGCTCGGCCATCCGTGAGTGCTCCTCGACATCGATCCGGGCGCTGCCGGCCCCTTCGAGCCGCAGCCTGAGTATCCCCCGGCCCACCGGACAGATCAGTTCGACCCACAGATTGTCGCGCTCGGACGGTCCGGTGGCTGCTCGGAGCGTACGAGGGCAGACGTGCGGGAGGCACGGACGCTGGGCGTCCGTGCCTCCCTAGTCGTGCTGACGCGCTGGGTCAGATCTTGAAGGTCTTCGCCGCCGAGATCCACGAGGCGTCGGCAAGGGTGATGGTGCGGTAGGTGCCCGTGACGAGGCTGCGCTTGCCGAAGGAGTAGGCACCCCTGGTCTTGACCGGGGTCGTGAAGAGCTTCTTCCAGGTGCGGCCCGAGAGCTTCCACAGCGCGACGGTGCCGCCGATGCGCGAGGTGACACCCGAGACGACCTTCGAGGAACCCGACCTGGTCACCTTGACCGAGAGGCTCGGGGCGACCGAGACGGTCCGGACGACCGACGTCGCCGGGTTCGTCAGCGCGTCACCGGGGTAGAGCCAGCGGAACTTCGTGGTGCGGCTGAGCAGCTGGGTGCTGCCACCGCCTGCGGTCGTGGTGACGAGCTTGGCCCACGTGGCGCCGCCGTTGAGGGAGTACTGCAGCGTCCCGCGACCGACTGTCGCCGTCTCCTTCTGGAGGATCTGGCCCGACGCCGGTGAGGGGTAGGTGCCGAAGGCGTTGAAGGTCACGCGGGTGCCGGTCACCACGGCTGACTTCGACAGCACGAGGGTCGGAGCGACGCTCATCTTGGCGCTGAGTCCGGTGAAGGTCGCCGGGATGTCCGCGAGCGGCGTGATGTAGGCGAAGTACTTGTCGCTGCCGACCGGCCAGACGGCACCGGCGGTGAGCGCGGTGGCGAACGTCGAGTCGGTCGTCGTGCTCGGGGTGATCGTGTGGGCGGTGACGTTGTCGAGGGCCCAGGCGTACCAGGTCCCGGCAGCGGAGCGGAGTCCGAGCAGGTTGTCGAGGTTGGTCAGCGCCGTGACACCGGTGGCGATCGCCATCGTGGTCGTGCCGTCAGCAGCCGCCAGGGTGTCGACGCCCCACGTCGTCCAGGTCGCGCACGGGTCGTTGATGCACTCGCCGAGCACCAGGGTCTTGTCGTCGGTGAAGACGAAGTTGTAGGGCAGCAGCTGCTTGTCGGCCACGCCGTTGCCGAGGTAGTTGTTGCTGGTCCAGATCGGTGCCGACACGAAGTTCGCGCCGGTCTGGGAGATGTCGAAGACCCGGATCTGGCTGCGGTTGACGCCGGCGCCGCCCGAGTTGGGGTAGCTCTGCAGCAGCTCGGCTGCCTTGCTGCCGTCGGTCGAGATCGCGAGGCGGTAGATGTAGGAGTGCGAGCCGGCCGCGGCCGCCCACGGGTTGAACTGCGCCGCGCCGTTGATCTGGAGGGTCGTGCCGAGCGCGACGTCGTACTTGTAGAGGTTGCCGCGGACGAGGAACCACACGAACAGCCCGTCGGCGCTCACGACCGGGTTCACGTCGGTGTAGGTGCTCAGCACCTTCGACACGCCTGCGTGGGTCACCACGAGCGCGCTGGTCGTGTTGGCCACGACGGGGCCGATCGTGCGCACGCCGGTGACGACGGTGCTCGCCGAGGTGGCGGTGTCGGAGGAGGCCGCGAAGAACGATGTCTGGAGTCCTGCCGGGTTCAGCAGGGTCGCAGGGCCCGTGCCGTCCGCCGCGAGCGAGGTCAGAGCGGCTGCCGACGGCACCGTCGAGTCGACGAAGGCGACCGTCGGCGTGCTGACGGCACCCTGAGCGGTCATGGGTACGGCGACCGCGAGGCCGGCGAGGAGCGCGGCAGCGGCCGTGAAGGCAGCGCCGCGGCGCAGAGTCGGACGGGTCATGGGTGAGGTCCCCCTTGGGAGTGGAGCGGGTGGTGAGAGCGGCACGGGTGAGGGCGACGCAGTGACAGACACGCTGTGTGACAGTCCAGATCCCCCCGGTCAGGTCTTGAGCTCTGTAAGGCTCGCACACCGGGCGCGAGGTGAACACTGTGCAACGTCCCCATCACCCGATCGGCCGACTATAGGTCGGACCGCTGAAGAAATGCTTAACCCAACTGTGACCGAGAACAGTCACGCTGGGGGTGGTAGGACGACCGGCCGGATGCGTCAGCGGGTGCGGCCGGCGGTGGCCTGCGACAAGGCGCCGGCGAACACCAGGGTCTGCGCCACGACCTCGGCGCCGTCAGCGGCCTCGGACACCCGCAGCGCGAGGTCGTCGTTGGAGGCCGTGCCGGTGTAGCCGTGGTCGGCCTCGCAGGCGGGATCACCGCAGGACGCCGGCTCGAGGTCGATGCGGCTGACCGCACCCCATCCGATGGTGAGGACGACCTCGCGCACGGGCGCACCGCGGCGGTGCGTGGCCGCATCGGACGCGACGCGCGTGACGACGACAGAGTCGATGCGCTCGAGGCGGACGGCCTCTGTGGAGGCCGTCGCGTAGGCCGTCGCACTGGTGTCGTCCGGCGGGTGCTCGTCGGTATGGCCGACGATGAGGCGGGTCGGGGTCAGCGCGAGCACCGTCACGTGCCGGCGCAGCTCGTCGTGGTCGAACGTGGCCTCGTGGTGCACGACGTAGGACAGCACGGCCTCGTCGGCCAGGGCCGTGTCGAGGGTGTCGCTGACCAGCTCGGGGTAGTAGCCGCTGCGCTCGATGTCGGCGCGCAGACGCGGGGCGAGGGTGGCGTCGCTGGTCATGGGCGACATCCTCCCACGCGAGCGGGCCCCGCCGCGGACGAGCGCCTCGTCACCCGGCAACCTCGGGCGGGTGGGGTGCCCGCCCGTCCTCCTCTGCGGTCAGCAGATGACGCAGCGAGCTCAGGACCGCGGCAGCACCGAGGCACCCGACGGCGAGCCCGAGAGCCCAGGTGATCCCCCAGCCGCTGCCGATGACGAGCCCGGCGACGACCGGGCCGACGGAACCGGACACGCCCCAGACGAGCCCACCGACGGCGTTGTAGCGCCCGCGCAGATGCGGTGGCGCGAAGGCGTTGATGAGCGAGGGACCGACCGGCGAGAAGATCATCTCGCCGAGCGCGAAGATGCCGAACCCGGCAGCGATGAGCGCACCAGACACCAGCGGAGAGAAGCCGGCCGAGACGGCGACGACTGCCCAGAACGCCGCCCAGACGAGCGCCGCGAATGCCATGAGGCGACTCCTGGAACGACCCTCGATCCGACGCAGCACCCACACCTGGGCGACGACGATGATCGCGGTGTTGAGGAAGAACACGAGACCGATCGCGTTGACGGGCAGGTGCGCGACCGACGTCATGAACACCGGCAGACCCGAGTCGATCGAGCCATAGCCGCAGGTGAGCAGCACGAGCGCACCGAGCAGATAGCGGCGCAGACGCACGTCGCCGAGCACCTCGCGATAGCCGCCGGGCCCGTCGCCGTCATCGGGTGGGTGTGCCTCCGGCCCGGAGACTCCGCGCAGGCTCGTCACCGCAGCGAAGTAGAACAGGAACGACACGGCGTTGATGGCGTACATCACCGTGAAGGTCGACGGACGCGTGGAGTCAAGGATCGTGGCAGCCACGAGACCACCGAGACCGAGTCCGAGGTTGAGGAGCATGAACTGCAGACCGAACACGCGCTGCCGGTGCTCCGGGCGCGACAACCGGGTGAGCAGCGCGGCCTGCGGAGGCCAGGTGCCGGCGTTGCCGACAGCCATGATGAGCGACACCGCGATCGCCTGGGACACGGTCGTGACGAACCCGAAGGCGCAGGTCGCCGTCGCGAGCAGCAGGCACGAGACAGCCAGCACGGGCTGCGGGCCGATGCGATCGACGAGCATGCCGACGAGGCCGGCGAAGATCAGGCTCAGAGCCGCCTGGAAGGCCAGCACGAGACCGGCGGTCTGCAGGGAGAAGCCCCGCACCTCGTGGAGGTAGACCACGAAGAGAGCGAGGGTCAGCCCGCCACCGAGGCTGGAGAGGCCCAGCCCGAGAAGCATCCGGACGAGCGGCGGGTTGAGGACCGCGCGCATCGAGGTGTCGGGCTCGACCGCGTCGGGAGCGCTGACGACACCGCCGGCATCGCCGTCGGTCGCCGTCGACCGTGCCTCGTCCGTCACCAGAGCATGCAATCACGGACTGCCGACAGCACCGAAACGAGTTGCGGCGCCCGGCGTGCGTCTGGAGTCCGTCGGGCGTGGTCAGCCGCCGAGGCGGCGCACACCGGTGTCGACCCGCACCTGCGCGCGCCGAAGCACCGCACGGGCGCCCAGCACGGCGAGCCCCCCGGGCGACACGACCACGGGCTCGAGCCGCAGCTCTGCGAGCTCGGACACCTCGTCGGCGAGCAGCCCGACGCGCAGCAGCAGCAGCTCGAGCGCAGCCTGGTCGACCGGGGGCGTGCCGCCGACGCCGTCGAGGATCGGCGCAGCGCCGGGCGCGCGCACCAGATCGTGCGCGTCGACATCGGTGAGTGGCGGGATGCGATAGCCACGGTCACCCAGCAGCTCCGGCACGACACCAGCGAGCCCGAACGACACGACCGGGCCGAAGAGCGGATCCTCGGTCGACCCGACGACGCAGGCGACGCCGGGGGGAGCCATCCGCTGAACGACGAGGTGGCGCACGGCATCGGGGTCGAGCGAGGCGACCATCGAGAGGTAGGCCGTCTTGACCGCGCGCTCGTTCTCGATGTTGAGCCGCACGGCACCGAGGTCGGTTCGCGAGGCGAACCGCGGATCGAGAGTCTTGAGCACCACAGGGAATCCGAGGACGGCGGCAGCGCGCATCGCGTCGTCCTCGCTGTGCACCGCGACGACGGGCCACACCTCGACGCCGTAGGCCGCGAGCAGCCGGCTCAGCGCGTCGTCCGGGTCTTCTGCATAGAGGAGCACCTCGTCCGGGGTGGTCGCCTCGCCGACGTCGTCCTCGCCGTAGGAGGAGTCGGCAGACTCGAGCTCCGTCGCCGCGAGGTCGGCAGCGGCGGCAGCGACGACGGCATCGGCCGCCGCCACCGACGCCGCCGCGCGCGCCTCGTCAGCCTGCTGCTGCGTCACGGTCTCGAGGATCTCGGTGTCGACGAGGTCGTGCGCCCGGTCGCGGACGACCTGTGTCGGGCCACCGGCGAGAACGTCGTCGATGACGGTACGCGCGACGAGCGGATCGATGTCGTCGAGGTCCGGGAGCTCACCCAGCGGATGGGTGCGCCATTCGGCGTAGCGGGTGACGCGCTGCAGTGCACGCACCGCCTCCTCGACGGTGCCGTAGAACGGCACCGACCCGTGCTCCGGCAGGTCGGGGTCCGAGCTGACGTGCCTGATCAGGCCACTCTCGTCCTCGGCCGCCACCAGCACGGCGACCACCGGCTTCGTCCCGCGGACGACGGTCTCCGCGACCACGCGCTCCCACGGCCGACCGTCCATGCCGAGCATCGGCACATGTGTCACGACGACGGAGTCGACCGCCGGGTCGTCGAGCACGGCGGCGAGGGCTCGGGCGAGCTCTTGTGGAGCCACGTCGTGCCTCAGTGTCACGAGATCACCGGTCACCTCGAGGTCGGCACCGTCGCAGGCGTCGGCAGTCAGCACCGCGAGCGCATCGGAGTTGCCGACCACAGCGACCCGCTTGCCCAGGGGCAACGGCTGGAACGCGAGCAGCCCGGCCACGTCGAAGAGCTGGCTCAGCGAGTCGGTCTCGATGATCCCGGCCTGACGGAACATCGAGTCGACAGCGGCGGGTGGCAGCGACGTGCGCCGAGTCGTGTGACCGAGCGGATAGGCCTGCGTCGACCGCCCGGTGCGCATCGCGACGACCGGCTTGGTGCGCCCGAGCCGTCGTGCGATCCGGGTGAACTTGCGCGGGTTGCCGAGGCTCTCGAGATAGAGCAGCACCACGTCGGTGGCATCGTCGTCCTGCCAGAACTGCAGCAGGTCGTTGCCGGAGACGTCGGCCCGGTTGCCCGCGGAGACGAACGTCGAGACGCCCAGCCCTCGACGGACCGCACGCGCGAGGATCGTGCCGCCGAGCGACCCGCTCTGGCAGAAGA
Source organism: Candidatus Nanopelagicales bacterium (assembly GCA_031360335.1). Lineage (GTDB taxonomy): Bacteria > Actinomycetota > Actinomycetes > S36-B12 > CAIYMF01 > Longivirga. The sequence goes on along the minus strand of JANMBJ010000210.1, from coordinate 7,039 downwards.
AGCCGATCGGCGCCCGCCCCGGCATCGCGGGGGCGAGCGAAGCGTTGAGCGCGATGTCGGTGTCGGTGTTGACGATGCCCAGTGCGTTGGGACCGATGACGCGCATCCCGAGACCGCGTGCACGGCGGACGAGCGCACGCTGCCTGGCGACGCCCTCAGGGCCGCTCTCCGCGAAGCCGCTCGACACGACCAGCAGACCGGCGACACCGACGGCTCCGCAGTCATCGACCACCGCCATGACCTCGTCGGCCGGGACCGCGATCACGGCGAGCGTCACCGGGTCTGGGACGTCGCGTACCGAGGCGTAGGTCGCGACATCGAGAACCCGGGTGCCTTCCAGGGCGGCCGGGCGGTTGACGGCGGAGATCCGTCCAGTGAAGCCGCCCGACACCAGGTGGTGCAGGAGGCGGTGCCCGAGGGAGGCTGGATCGCGACCAGCACCGATGACGACCACCGACTCCGGGGCCACCAGAGCCGCGACGCTGCGTGCCTCGGCGCGGTGCTCGCGAGCGATACGCACCGCCTCGGACGACTCCGACGGCTCGATGTCGAACGACAGCATCACGACGCCGTCCTCGAGGTGGTGTGCCGGGTGATAGCCGGCTTCCTCGAAGGTCGCCAGCATCCGGCGGTTGGTCGGCAGGACCTCCGCGACGAACCGACGCACGCCGCGTTCCCGGGCGGCTGCGGCGAGGTGTTCGAGCAGCACCGAGCCGAGACCGCGGCCCTGGTGCGCATCGCGTACGACGAAGGCGACCTCGGCATCGCGGTCGTTGATCCGGTCGAAGCGACCCACACCGACGAGCTCTCCGCCCACCGTCGCGACCAGGGCGACGCGATCGACATGGTCGACGTGGGTGAAGCGGTGCACGTCGCGCTCGGTGAGCTCGGGATACGGCGCGAAGAACCGGAAGTAGACCGTCTCGTCGGACAGCGACCGGTGGAACTCGGCGAGGCGCTGACCGTCGTCGCTGGAGATCGGGCGGATGCGCACGGTGCGGCCGTCGCGGACAGCGACGTCGGCCTCCCAGTGGGCCGGCGCGGGAGCCGGCGACAGACCAACGTCAGCAGCTTGTCCCGGGGCCGGTTCCGGGGCCGCCTCGGGAGCCGGGGCCACAACAGGAGCCGGAGCCGTCGGCTCCGGGGCGTCGGTCACGGCCTCACCGTAGCGGCCTGAGGTTACGGGGGGCGCCGCAGCCGCGGGCGCCCACTCGGGGTCCACCACCCGCACCGGGCGCCGGTAGCGTGGCGTCATGCACCTGCAGATCCACCCCGAGGTCGCCGAGGCGCTCGACGCCGGCCGTCCTGTGGTCGCGCTCGAGTCCACGATCATCAGCCACGGCCTCCCGCGGCCCGACAACCTGCGCGTGGCTCGGGAGATCGAGCAGTCGGTCCGCGACGGGGGCGCGGTGCCCGCGACCATCGCCGTCGTCGCCGGGGTGCCCTGCATCGGGCTCGACGACGAGGCCCTCGCGACGATCGCCAACGACGACGCCGTGGTCAAGGTGAGTGTTCGCGACCTCGGCACGCTGGTGGCCAAGGCCGGTCACGGGGCGACGACCGTCGCCGCGACCTCCCACCTGGCCGCCCTCGCGGGCATCGAGGTCTTCGCTACCGGTGGTCTCGGCGGGGTGCACCGGGGGGCGCGCGAGACCTGGGACGAGTCGGCCGACCTCACGACGCTGTCGATCACGCCGGTCGCCGTGGTCTGCGCCGGGGTGAAGTCGATCCTCGACGTCCACGCCACTCTCGAGCGGCTCGAGACGCTCAACATCCCGGTCCTCGGCTATCGCACGGACCGGTTCCCGGGCTTCTACCTCGCCGACTCCGGTTACGGCCTCGACTGGCGCGTCGAGAGCGCCGCCGAGGTCGCGGCCGTCATGCACGCACGATCAGCGCTCGAGTGCGACGGAGGACTGCTCGTCGTCAACCCGGTCGACCACGCCGACGAGCTCGACCGCGAGCTGCACGACCGGGTGCTCGCCGCCGGCCTCGCCGCGGCAGAGCAGGCCGACGTCCACGGCAAGGACGTCACCCCGTTCCTTCTCGAGTTCTTCCACACAGCCACCGAGGGACGCAGCCTCGAGGTCAACGTCGCGCTCGTGCGCAGCAACGCGACGCTGGCCGCAGCCATCGCGAGCGCCCTCCGCGCATGAGCATGCCCCTCACCGTCGATGACGTCCCGCGTTTCGTCGTCGTCGGACAGTGGATGACAGACGTGGTCGCCAGCCTGCCCGGTGTCCTGCGGGAGGGCACCGACACCAACGCCCACGTGCAGGTGCTCGGCGGTGGGGCTGCTGCCAACACCGCTGCGTGGCTGGCCTACGACGGGTGCGAGACGACCCTCGCCGCCCGCATCGGCGACGACCTGCTGGGCCGCGCCGGGCGCACCGAGCTCGAGGAGCTCGGTGTCACGTGCGCGCTCGCCGTCGACCCGCGCCGACCCTCGGGCACCTGCATCGTCCTGGTGGCTCCTGACGGTGAACGCACGATGATCCCGGACCCCGGTGCCAACGAGGCGCTGGTGCCCGGTGATCTCGCTGACGGCCTGTTTGCTCCCGGTCGACACCTGCACCTGTCCGGCTACACCCTGCTGGTCGACGGGAGCCGGATGGCCGGGCTCTCGGCGCTGGACCGGGCACGGCTGCGCGGCATGACCACGAGCGTCGACGTCGCCTCTGTCGGCCCGCTGTCCGATGCCGGTGCGGCGCGGTTCCTGTCCTGGGTCACCGGGGTCGACGTGCTCTTCGCCAACGAGGCCGAGGCGGCCTTTCTCGCCGGGCTCCCGCTGCCCGCGCCCGAGGACGACGCCGCCACGTCATTGGCGTCGGCGACCCTGGCCGCTCGGACGCTGTGCGCCAGCGTGGGAGCCACGGTCGTCAAGCTCGGGCCGCACGGTGCCTACGTGCAGGACGCTCAGGGGGTGACGGCGTACTCCGAGGCGGTCGAGGTCGACGTGGTCGACACGACCGGGGCCGGTGACGCGTTCGCCGCCGGCTGGCTGCCCGCCTGGCGGGCGGGCGTCGAGCCTCGGGTGGCGCTCGAACGGGGCAACCGGTCGGCGGCGAGGGTCGTCTCGCGCGTCGGCGCGCGCCCCTGACCTGCGACGCGGCCGGCTGCGCCGTGACCGCCACGTGGCGGTGCCGTGCGCCGTCGCCGCTCGATGGCAGAGTGAACCCGTCACCGTGATCTCACGACCGACCACCCGGCGGGGCTGCCCGCCACGATCCAGGAGCACCTGAGAACCGCATGGCCCGACGCACGACACCGCCCCCGCCCTCCGTCCCGGAGAAGATCGTCGACATCGACGTCTCCGACGAGATGCGTGGGTCGTTCCTGGAGTACGCCTACTCCGTCATCTACTCCCGCGCCCTGCCCGACGCGCGCGACGGCCTCAAGCCGGTCCAGCGCCGGATCCTGTTCCAGATGGCCGAGATGGGGCTGCGTCCCGAGCGCGGGCACGTGAAGAGCGCACGCGTCGTCGGTGACGTCATGGGCAAGCTCCACCCCCACGGCGACGGAGCGATCTACGACGCGCTCGTCCGGATGGCTCAGCCCTTCTCCCTCCGCCTGCCGCTGGTTGACGGCCACGGCAACTTCGGCTCGCTCGACGACGGCCCGGCCGCCATGCGCTACACCGAGTGCCGGCTCGCGACCAGTGCGCTGCTCATGACCGCCTCGCTCGACGAGGACGTCGTCGACTTCAGCCCCAACTACGACGGCCGCGAGAACGAGCCGGTGGTGCTCCCTGCGGCGTATCCCAACCTGCTCGTCAACGGTGCGTCGGGCATCGCCGTCGGCATGGCCACCAACGTCGCACCGCACAACCTCGTCGAGGTCATCGCCGCGGCTCGACACCTGCTCATGCACCCCAGCGCGACGCTCGACGACCTGATGCGCTTCGTGCCCGGCCCTGATCTGCCGACCGGTGGTCGCATCGTCGGGCTCGACGGCATCCGCGAGGCCTACGAGACCGGCCGTGGCAGCTTCCGCATCCGCGCCACCGCACACGTCGAGAACGTCACCCCGCGACGCAAGGGCATCATCGTCACCGAGCTGCCCTACAACATCGGCCCCGAGAAGGTGATCGCCAAGATCAAGGAGGCGGTCGACGCCAAGAAGCTCACGGGGATCTCCGACGTCATAGACCTGACCGACATGGAGTCGGGGCTGCGCCTCGTCATCGAGATCAAGAACGGCTTCATCCCCGAGGCCGTGCTCGAGCAGCTCTATGCGCTCACCCCGATGGAGGACTCCTTCGGCATCAACGCCGTCGCACTCGTCGACGGTCAGCCGCGCACCCTCGGGCTGCGCGAGATGCTCTCGGTGTTCGTCAGCCATCGCCTCGAGGTCGTACGCCGCCGCTCCTCCTATCGCAAGCGCAAGGCCGAGGACCGGCTGCACCTCGTCGAGGGCCTGCTCACCGCCATCGTCGACATCGACGAGGTCATCGCACTGATCCGCTCGAGCGACGACGCCGCAGCGGCCAAGGCGCGACTCATGACGGTGTTCGACCTGTCCGACGCGCAGGCGACCTACATCCTCGACATGCCGCTGCGCCGGCTCACGAAGTTCAGCCGCATCGAGCTCGAGTCCGAGCGTGACGAGCTGATGGCGCGCATCGCCGCCCTCGCCGCGATCCTCGACGACGACAAGCGGCTGCGGAAGGTCGTCGGCGACGAGCTCGCGGACGTCGCGAAGGACCACGGCACCCCTCGCCGCACGGTGCTGCTCGAGGCATCAGCGACGACACCGACACGTGCCGCTGCGGCACCGTTGGAGATCGCCGACGACCCGTGCGTCGTGCTGCTGTCCAGCACCGGCCTGCTCGCACGGACGGGTGATGGCCGCGACCTTCCGGGCGACGGTGAGCGCGGCCCGCACGACGTCGTCGTCTCCGCTGTGCGTGGCACGGCCCGCGGCCAGATCGGCCTCGTCACGAGCACCGGTCGCATCGTGCGCATCCCGGTGCTCGAGCTGCCCACCCTGCCGCCGACCCACGGAGCGCCGTCGCTGGCCGGTGGAGTCCCGCTCGCCGCGCTCGCCGAGCTCGAGCGCGGGGAGCAGCCGGTCGGGCTGTGCTCGGTCTCGGGCGACGGGCCCGGTCTGGCCCTGGGCACGGCGCAGGGCGTCGTGAAGCGCGTGATCCCCGACGTCCCCGCCTCGGCCGACTCGTGGACCGTGATCCGGCTCGACGACGGTGACCGGGTGGTCGGTGCGGTCGAGCTCACGACCGGTGAGGAGGAGCTGGTGTTCGTCACGACCGATGCGCAGCTGCTGCACTTCGGAGCAGCCTCGGTGCGCCCGCAGGGGCGACCGGCCGGCGGGATGGCCGGTGTCCGGCTCGACGACCGACAGACCGCGCTGTTCTTCGGAGCGGTCGATGGCGACCGCGAGTGCCTCGTCGTCACCGCCGCAGGCACCACCGGTGCCCTGCCCGGCTTCTCCGGAGCCACCGTCAAGGTCACGCCGTTCTCGGAGTTCCCCGGCAAGGGAAGGGCCACCGGAGGAGTGCGCGCCCAGCGCTTCCTCAAGGGCGAGGACACCCTCGTTGTCGCCTGGGTCGGTCCTGGTCCGGCTCGTGCGGCCACGCCGCAAGGTGCCCCGGCGCCGCTGCCGCCGATCGACCCGCGTCGTGACGGCTCCGGGCTCCCGACGTCGAAGCCGGTCGCTGCCGTGGGTGGACCGATCACCCCGGGAGGTCCGCGGCCGGTCGAGACCGCCGCAACGACCGACGGGCCGACGTCGTGAGCTGGGGACCGTCGGTCGACGACGGCACGACTCCGCGGTGCGCGGTCCTGTCGCGTCAGCTCGATGAGCCGCTGGCGGGCTCGGCCCCGCGCGCTCGCGCGTGGATGGTCATCGAGCAGCCCGGCCCCTACGGCCGCAACGCCGTCACGGAGTCACACCTGCCGGAGCCGCTGCGCGAGGCACTCGGCGCCCTGCCCAAGGACACCGGCACGACCGTGCTGCTCGCGCGCCACGTGGGGCGGCACGCCGATGACCACGCCGCGATCTCCGCCCGCCGCTTCTGGCTCGCGCACACCTCTCCCGGCGGGATCCGGATGCGCACCGGTGTCCTCGACGACGACGACCTGCTGCGTCCCGACCTCGACGACGTCCTCGCGGCGGCCGCCTCGGGGCAGCTTCCTCCCTGGGGAGCGCGGAGCACCGAGCCGCTGCTTCTCGTGTGCACCAACGCCAAGCGCGATGTGTGCTGCGCGATCGAGGGTCGACCGATCGCCGAGTCGCTGGCCGCCGACCCGGCCTACTCCGGTCGGGTCCTCGAGGTCAGCCACCTCGGCGGGCACCGCTTCTCCCCCACCGCTCTGCTGCTGCCGTCGGGGCACGCGTTCGGACGCCTCGACCAGCGGGCTGCCCGCGAGGTCCTCGACGCCGCCGTCGTCGGCGACCTCGGGCCGCTCGACCACCACCGGGGGCGCACCTCGCTCTCGCAGCCGGCTCAGGCCGCCGAGCACGCCGTACGCCGAGCCGGTGGCATCACCGACCTCGACGCTCTCGATGCCCTGCGCCGCGTCGGCGACCAGGTCGTGCCGGTCGGACTCCGCTGGGCGGGCGACGACCACGGTGTCGCCGACGTCGAGGTCCGTCACCAGGACGGCCGCGCGTGGCAGGTCGTCGTACGCCGCACGACGCTGCAGCCCGAGCGCCCCGAGTCCTGCGGCAAGACCGCTGCCGAGGGTCACGCCTGGATCGCCGATGACCCGGTGCCCGTGGAGTCATGGGCCTGAGCGGTTCGAGCCGCGGCTGGGACCGGGACGTGCGGAGGGGACGGAGTTCGCTACCGTCGATCTCATGAGCCACGAGTTCCCGACCAGCACCTTCGCCGACGTCCTGGACGGCAACCGCGCCTATGCCGCCGACTTCCCCGGCACGGGGTTGTCCGGACGAGCCCTCAAGGGCCTCGCTCTCGTGACCTGCATGGACAGCCGCATCGAACCGCTGCCGCTGCTCGGCATGGAGCGGGGCGACGTGAAGATCCTGCGTAACGCCGGGGCCCGCGTGACCGACGACGTCC
>JANMBJ010000198.1:0-2519 GCA_031360335.1 Candidatus Nanopelagicales bacterium | reverse complement strand
GACGAACGACGGGCGGGACCTCCTCGTGGAGGGCCCGCCCGTCGGTGTCTCGCTCGCGCTGCACGGCGGGAGCCGTGCTCCGGTCAACGGGTGTCGGACACTGCCGATGCCAGCGCCGCGCGCCCGGCCTCGAGTCGGGCGACGGGCACGCGGAAGGGCGAGCAGGACACATAGTCGAGGCCGGCGCGGTGGAAGAAGTGCACCGACTCCGGGTCGCCCCCGTGCTCACCGCAGACGCCGATCTTGAGGTCGGGTCGGGTGGCGCGGCCCTCGTCGCACGCGATCTGCACCAGGCGCCCGACACCGTCGACGTCGAGGGACTCGAACGGCGACACGGTGAACACCCCCTTGTCGAGGTAGGCCGCGAAGAACTCCGCCTCGACATCGTCGCGACTGAAGCCCCAGGTGGTCTGGGTGAGGTCGTTGGTGCCGAAGGAGAAGAACTCCGCGACCTCCGCGATGCGGTGAGCCGTGAGCGCGGCCCGGGGCAGCTCGATCATGGTGCCGACCGGGATGTGCAGGTCGATGCCCTCGCGCTCGGCGATCTCGTGCACGATGCCGTCGGTCTCGTCGGCGACGAGGTGCAGCTCCATCACGGAGCCGACGAGAGGCACCATGATCTCGACCTTCGGGTTGCCGCCGTCCTTGATCCGCTGCACGGTCGCTTCGGCGATCGCCCGGACCTGCAGGGCGAACAGCCCGGGGACGACGAGCCCGAGTCGCACTCCACGGAGACCGAGCATCGGGTTGGACTCGTGCAGCCGCTCGACCGCGGCGAGCAGCGCGAGCTCCTTCGCGTCGGGGTTGCCCTCGGCGTGCGCCACCGCGACGCGCACCGACAGCTCGGTGAAGTTGGGGAGGAACTCGTGCAGCGGTGGGTCGAGGAGCCGGATCGTCACCGGGAGCCCGTCCATGGCCTCGAGCAGCTCGTAGAAGTCCTTGCGCTGCATGGGAAGCAGAGCGGCGAGGGCGAAGTCGCGGTCCTCGCCGGAGTCCGACAGGATCACGCGCTCGATCAGCACCCGACGGTCCCCGAGGAACATGTGCTCGGTACGCGTGAGCCCGATTCCCTCGGCACCGAGGTGACGGGCGCGCGCTGCGTCCTCGGCGGTGTCGGCGTTGGCGCGAACCCGCAGGCGACGGGTGTCGTCGGCGTGCGCGAGCAGGCGGTCGACCGCCTTGACGAGCAGCGCGGTCTCCTCGTCGGCATCGACGGTCGCTTGCTCGACGCCGTGCTCGAGGTAGGTCACGACGGGCGACGGCTTCACCGGCATCGAGCCGAGGAAGACCTCACCGGTCGACCCGTCGATCGAGATCGTGTCGCCCTCGAGGATCGTGAGGTCCTTGACCCGCGCGAGCTTCGCGGCCACATCGACGTCGAGCTCCTCGGCGCCGCAGACACAGGTCTTGCCCATGCCACGTGCCACGACGGCCGCGTGGCTCGTCTTCCCGCCGCGCGACGTGAGGATGCCTGCGGCAGCGATCATGCCCTCGAGATCGTCGGGGTTGGTCTCCCTGCGCACGAGGATGACGTCGTCTCCGCGGGCGGACCACGCGACCGCTGTCGCGGAGTCGAAGACCACACGTCCCACCGCTGCTCCCGGGCTCGCCGCCATCGCCCTCGTGACGAGATTGCGTGGAGCGGAGGAGTCGAACTGCGGGAACATCAGCTGGGCGAGCTGCGCACCGGTGACCCGGTCGAGCGCCTCGTCCTCGGTGATGAGGTGCTCGTCGACGAGCTGGGTGGCGATCCGGAACGCCGCCGCGGCAGTGCGCTTGCCCACGCGGGTCTGCAGCATCCACAGCTTGCCGCGCTCGATGGTGAACTCGATGTCGCACAGGTCGCGATAGTGCGTCTCGAGCCGCCGCATCACCGCCATCAGCACGGTGTGCGCGGCGCGGTCGATGTCGCGCAGGTCGTCGAGGCTCAAGGTGTTGCGAATCCCCGCGACGACGTCCTCGCCCTGCGCGTTGACGAGGTAGTCGCCGTACGCACCGGGCGCACCGGTCGACGGGTCGCGTGTGAACGCGACGCCCGTGCCGCTGGTGTCTCCGAGGTTGCCGAACACCATCGTGCAGATGTTCACCGCGGTCCCGAGGTCGTGCGGGATCCGCTCGCGACGGCGATAGATCCGCGCCCGGTCGGTGTTCCACGAGTCGAACACCGAGCGGATCGCGAGATCGAGCTGCTCGCGCGGGTGCTGCGGGAAGTCACGCCCCGACTCCTCCGACACGATGTCCTTAAACCGCTGCACCAGTGCCATCAGATCCGTGACGTCGAGGTCGACGTCGCTCGTCACGCCCTTGCGTGCCTTGGCCTTGTCGAGAGCATCGGAGAACTGCTCACCCTCGATGCCGAGCACCGTCTTGCCGAACATCTGGATCAGACGGCGGTAGGAGTCCCAGGCAAACCGGTCGCTGCCGCTCGCCTCGGCCAGCCCCACGACACTAGCGTCGTTGAGCCCGATGTTGAGCACCGTCTCCATCATCCCGGGCATCGAGAACTTCGCCCCGGACCG
>JANMBJ010000092.1:0-5539 GCA_031360335.1 Candidatus Nanopelagicales bacterium | reverse complement strand
CGACGTGCCTTCGGCGCAAGGACCCCGCCCGCCGTCTTTCGGAGGCCGGGCGGCGTTCCGTCGACTGGGGCGTCTGACGTTCGCCTATGGCACGCTGGGCCACATTCGTGAGAGAACAAGGCGGGGTGGGGTCTGGGCGGGCTAGAGTCCGGCGCCGTGGGTGCTTCTGACGGTGACGACGGTCGCGGCGCTGGCGGCGTCGCCTCGGCGGGTGGGTCGCGGCGGGTCGTCCTGCTGCTGAACCCGACGTCGGGGCAGGGGCGGGCGTCGACGGCTGCCCCGCTGGCGATCGCCCGGCTCCAGGACCGGGGCTACGACGTCGTGCAGGTGGTCGGTCACGACGCCGAGGACGCGCTCGTACGCCTGCGGGCCGCCGTCGCGGACGCACCGACAGCGGCGGTCGTCGCGTGCGGCGGCGACGGCACCGTGCACCTCTGCCTGCAGGTCGTTGCGGGCACCGAACTGCCCCTCGGGATCATCGCGGCGGGCACCGGAAACGACTCGGCAACGCTGCTCGAGATGCCGAAGGATCCCGTCGCCGCAGCTGACGTGCTGGCCAACGCCCTCGACTCCGGTCGGCACCGGATCGTCGACGCGGGCCATGTCGTCTCGGCGGACGGCGTCTCGCGCTACTACCTCGCCGTGCTCTCCAGCGGGTTCGACTCGATGGTCAACGAGCGCGCGAACGTCATGACCTGGCCCAGCGGCCAGGCCCGCTATCTGCGCGCGATCCTCGCCGAGCTCCGCAGCTTCACGCCGGTGCCGTACTCCATGGTGGTCGACGAGGGCCTCCCGACGGAGCACCGCGAGGAGAAGTCCGGGATGCTCGTGGCGGTCGGCAACGGCACGTCGTACGGCGGCGGCATGAAGGTCTGTCCCGGTGCCCTCATGGACGACGGCCTGCTCTCGCTGATCTTCCTCGACGAGGTGTCGACGCCGAAGTTCCTGCGGGTCTTCCCGTCGGTGTTCAAGGGCACCCACGTCACGATCCCCGAGGTGCACGAGCACACGGCGACCACCGTGAGCCTCGACGCGCCGGGTCAGGTGGCGTACGCCGATGGCGAACGCGTGGGACCGCTCCCGGTGGAGATCCGCGTGGTTCCCGACGCGGTCCACCTGCTCGCACCGACCTGAGCGGCCGGAGCGCCTCCGGCGACATAGCCTTGCGGGCATGGACTCGACCGTCGAGCGCTCGCCAGCCGAGCGCTATGCCGCCGCCCGCCGCCGGGCCGGTCAGGTCGGCTCGGCCCTGGAGGAGTTCCGCGGGCTGTACTCCTTCGAGCTCGACGACTTCCAGATCCAGTCCTGCCTCGCGCTCGAGGAGGGCGCCGGGGTGCTCGTCGCCGCACCGACCGGCGCCGGCAAGACGATCGTCGGTGAGTTCGCGGTGCACCTTGCGCTCCGCGAGGGTCGCAAGTGCTTCTACACCGCCCCGATCAAGGCGCTGTCGAACCAGAAGTTCCACGATCTCGTCGAGCGGTACGGAGCCGACAAGGTCGGTCTGCTCACCGGCGACAACACCGTCAACGGTGAGGCACCGGTCGTCGTCATGACGACCGAGGTCCTGCGCAACATGCTCTATGCCGGGTCGCACACCCTCGAGGGCCTGTCCTACGTCGTCATGGACGAGGTCCACTATCTCGCCGACCGCTTCCGCGGCGCCGTGTGGGAAGAGGTGATCATCCACCTGCCCGAGCACGTGTCAGTCGTCGCGCTGTCGGCGACGGTGAGCAACGCCGAGGAGTTCGGTGAGTGGCTCGGCACCGTACGCGGAGACACGCGCGTGATCGTGGAGGAGCACCGGCCCGTGCCTCTCTGGCAGCACGTCATGGCAGGCGACCGGCTCTTCGACCTGTTCATCGACGACGACCAGCAGCAGGTGAACCCGGAGCTCGTACGTCTCGCGCGCGACGACGAGCGGATCGCGAAGATGACGCGCGACGCGCGTCGCGACGGTGACTACCGGGCGAGCGGACCGCGGCCCGGCCGCGGCGGCAAGCGGCCGCGCGGCATCAACGTGCCGTTGCGCCACGAGATGGTCGAGCGGCTCAACCGCGACAAGCTGCTGCCGGCGATCACGTTCATCTTCAGCCGGGTCGGCTGCTCGGCAGCGGTCGAGCAGTGTCTCGCCGCCGGACTTCGCCTCACGTCCAACGAGGAGCGGCTCGTCATCCGCGGGATCGTCGAGGCGCGCTGCGCCGACCTCCCCCAGGAAGACCTGCAGGTGCTGGGCTATCTCGAGTGGCTCGACGGTCTCGAGCGCGGCTTCGCGAGCCACCACGCGGGCATGCTGCCGACGTTCAAGGAGACGGTCGAGGAGCTTTTCCAGCAGGGTCTGGTGAAGATGGTCTTCGCGACCGAGACCCTCGCCCTCGGCATCAACATGCCGGCGCGCACCGTGGTGCTCGAGAAGCTGGTGAAGTGGAACGGCGAGACCCACGCCGACGTGACGCCGGGGGAGTACACCCAGCTCACCGGACGCGCCGGCCGTCGTGGCATCGACGTCGAGGGCAACGCCGTCGTCGTGTGGCACCAGGGGTTCGACCCGTCGGCGCTGGCGGGGCTGGCGTCGACGCGGACCTATCCGCTGCGGTCCTCGTTCAAGCCGTCCTACAACATGGCGGTCAACCTCGTCGGCTCGGTCGGGCACCACGCGGCACGCGAGCTGCTCGAGACGTCGTTCGCGCAGTTCCAGGCCGACCGGGCTGTCGTCGGTCTCGCGAAGCAGGTGCGCAAGCAGGAGGACGCCCTCACCGGCTATCAGGACGCGATGGTCTGCCACCTCGGTGACTTCTCGGACTACGCCGAGCTGCGCCGACGCCTCACCGACCGGGAGAAGGAGCTCGCGCGTGACGGTGCGGTCCGTCGGCGCGCGGCGGCGGCAGACTCCCTCGCGGCCCTCAAACCCGGTGATGTCATCGTCATCCCGGCCGGGCGTCGCAGCGGGCTCGCTGTGGTGATCGACCCTGGCCTGCACGAGCGGGACGACCCGCGACCGTCGGTGCTCACCTACGACCGACAGGTGAAGCGGCTCTCCGTGGTCGACTTCCCGGCGCCGGTCGAACCGCTCGAGAACATCAGGATCCCCAAGCTCTTCAACCCACGATCGGCCAACTCCCGGCGCGACCTCGCGGCACGGCTGCGCGAGACCGTGGGTGACGTACGCGTCGACCGGACGCGCAAACCACGCGGCGGCACGGGCGAGGACGCGCAGGTGCTCGAGCTGCGTCGCCTGATCCGCCAGCACCCCTGCCACGGCTGCGACGAGCGAGAGCAGCACGCCCGCTGGGCTGAGCGCTATATCCGCCTCGACCGCGAGACCCGGGGGCTCGAGCGGCGGGTGGAGAGCCGGACCAACTCCATCGCGCGGCAGTTCGACCGGGTCTGCGCGATCATGGCGCGCCTGGGCTACCTCTCGACCGACGATGACACCGCCGTCGTCACTGACGCCGGCCGCATGCTGCAGCGGCTCTACAACGACATGGACCTCGTGGCGGCCGAGTGCCTGCGGCGGGGTCTGTGGGTCGGACTCAGCGCACCGGAGCTCGCCGCGTGCGCGTCGGTGCTCGTGTTCGAGGCTCGGCAGTCCGACGACGCAGTGCCTCCGAAGCTCCCCGAGGGTCGGGCCCGCGAGGTGCTCGCCGACACGGTCAAGGTGTGGGGCGAGCTGTCCGACCTCGAGGCTGAGGAGCGCGTCTCGTTCTTGCGCGAGCCCGATCTCGGGTTTGCGTGGGCGGCGTTCCGGTGGGCGTCGGGTCACCGCCTCGAGCCGGTGCTGCGCGACGTCGACCTCGCGGCGGGTGATTTCGTACGCTGGTGCAAGATGCTCGCCGACCTGCTCGGCCAGATCGCCGACGCTGCCGGATCCCTCACGACACCCGAGGGCAACGAGCTGTCGAAGACAGCCCGCCAGGCGGTCGACGCGGTCAAGCGCGGCGTCGTCTCCTTCTCCTCCGTCTGACGCGTCGACGGCTCGACCAAGGTCGCGAGCTGTGGTCAGGGAGTGCCCGTGAGTGGCACGTGGTGACCTGACGCCGCTGGTCTACCGGGCCGACCGAAAGACCGACATCGCGATGGGGGCCACCGGCGCGCGGCCGACGGCCAACGCCGTCTTCTCGGGCGGCATCAGCCGCACCCTGGACTCTGCGACGTTGAACCGGGCGCCGGCTCTCGCGTCAGCGGGCCAGCACTGCGGTCAGGCGCGCGACAGGCGTGCCGAGGTTCCATCGCTCGCTGAGCCCGGCCAGCGTCGCGGGGTCCTCGGGCGTGGTGGGGAGCGCGTCGTCGTAGACCGGGAGGGGCACGTCGGTCGCGACCGCCACCACCTTCGGTGCCACCGCCAGATAGTCGCGGGCAGCCAGAATCTTGCCGAGCACCGACGCTCGTGCGCCGGGGTCGCCCGACTCGGCGGCAGCGATGACACCGGCGAGGTCGCCGTACTGGTTGATGAGCGCCGCGGCCGTCTTCTCACCGATGCCCGGGACCCCGGGAAGGCCGTCGGAGGGGTCGCCGCGCAGAGCGGCGAAGTCGGCGTAGGACCTTCCGGGGATGCCATAGCGCTCGGCGACCGCGCCCTCGTCGATCACGTCGGCGCGCGCGACCCCACCCTTCGCCGTGTAGAGCACGCGCACCGCGCGCGCGTCGTCGACGACCTGGAACAGGTCGCGGTCCCCGGACACGACGTCGGTCGGGACCGTCGACCGGGCAGCAAGCGTGCCGATGACGTCGTCGGCTTCGTAGCCGGGGACCCCGATGCGCGCGATCCCGAACGCCGCGAGAACCGCCGCGATGACCGGCACCTGAGGCGCCAGGGTGTCGGGCACCTCCTCCGCGTTGGCCTCGGGGTCAGCCACCCGGTGGGCCTTGTACGACGGGATGGCCGCCACCCGGAACTGCGGGCGCCAGTCGTCGTCCCAGCAGCAGACGAGCCGCGTCGCGCCGTGGTCGCCGACCAGGCGGCTGATGTAGTCGAGGAACCCGCGCACTGCCTGGACCGGCGTGCCGTCAGGCGCCAGCACGGGGTCCTTCATGCCGTAGAAGGCACGGAAGTACAGCGAGGCGGAGTCGAGGAGCAGCAGCTTGGGCGGCAGGACCATGGCGTCGACCCTAGCCGCCGGCGGCCGCGGAGGTGCGGCGCTCCGTGGCGCTTCGAGCCCGTTGTGCGGCAGCTCAGCGACGGTCGTGACGCGGCAGCGCGCGTGCGCACGTCAGCCGAGGAGCCCGGCGAGGCAGGCGGGCTGCTGCATCGTGCCGCGTCACGCTCCGCGGCGTAGGGTCGGCGCGTGACCGACACCGCCGCCGTTGCCGTTCCCGTGCCCGTGCCCCACCATCCGCCCGTGGCGGATCTGGCCGACCGCCTCGCACGCGCGCAGCGCGCCACACGGGCTGCCGGGGTCGACGCCCTGCTCATCTCGCCAGGGCCAGACCTGCGCTATCTCACCGGCTATGACGCGATCCCGCTCGAGCGGCTCACCTGCCTCGTGCTGCCGGCGCAGGGGGATCCGGTGATCGTCGTGCCCGGGCTCGAGAAGCCGGCAGC